>JACPVZ010000073.1 GCA_016197305.1 Nitrosomonadales bacterium
CCTGTCACCCGCGAGCTTGACCTCGACACACTGCCCGCTCGAATAGCACTGCCATGCCGGAAAAGCCGGAAGCGCGACAAACAGGCTGATCGCGCAAAGCATGCCGGCGAGTGGCCATTTGATCCTCGGCGGCTGGCCGGCCAGCAGCGCGAGCGTACCGATCAGCAATGGCGGGATGCCCGGGATCAGGTGGGAAATGTCCGCGCGCGAATAGGCGTAGTGCGCATAAGGCAGCGCCAGGAAGACGGCGGCAACCAGCGCCGGCGAGGCGGGCTGGCCGAGGAATTTCCTGCGGATGACCCAGGCGATGCCGAACACACCGAATGCGACGATCGCGATGAAGAAAATTCCCGCCAACACCGAGCGCACTACCGTGTCCAGCGGCGCCTTGCCGAAGGGCGCCAGCCAGGGCCAGGGTATCGGTAACGCGATATTCAACGCGAGGCTGTTCGATCCGGTTGCGAAATAGAGCCGGGTGGTTTCCCAGAACGCATCGGCAAAGCCCGGTGCCGCCGCCATGAACAGCAGCACGGGCAGGTAACCGGCGCACGCGCCGGATGTCCAGAAGAGGGCCGCTTTGGCCAGGCTGATGCCCTCTTGCTGCCGGAGGACTAGGTATAGCATCACGCCCGCACTGCCGAGCGCACCGTACAGGCCGTGATTCTTCCCGAATACCGCGGCGAGTCCGACGATCAGCCCGGTGACAAAATAGCGCTGTCCGGAAGGATGGGCTGCCAGCCAGGCCAATGCACCGATCAGCAGGATGGGGAGAGAACTGTCGTACAGCCTGTATTGGAATGGCATCCAGACGGCCAGCGTGACCGCCGACAACAACAGGAAAGCCGTGCGCTGTCGGCCTGTAACGGAACGCGCCAGCAGCGCCAGGCCGGTGAACAGCGCGAGCGCCTGAAAAACCGCGCTGGCGACACGCAATGCGACGATGCCGCTGTCGCCCAGCAGACCCATGAACGCCGCGGAAAAATAGTAGCGTCCGATGTCATAGGCGTAAAAATCGCGCATCGGCACTTCGCCCGCGATCACGCGTTGCGCGCCATACCAGAGGAAGCCTTCGTCGCCGAGGTGGAAGCCTACGTGGCTTTGCCAGAGGAACGATGCCAGGACGATCGCGATGCTCAGCGCCAATGCAGGCAGGAGCGCTCTGTAGGTGGTGCTTGGGTACATGGCCATCACTCGAAAAGGGACCGCCGAGCATACTACATCCGTTGCCGTGCGGTTAAGAGGGGGTGTGTCGATCTCAGGCATCGCTAGTGCGGGAGCTTTTAAACTACAATCGCGTTATCCATTCCGCCGCCAGCCCATATTATGCAATCACTTACGTTTATCCGTCCCGATGACTGGCATCTGCATGTGCGCGATGGCGCGCTGATGCAATCCGTCATCGGCGATACCGCGCGGCAATTCGCCCGCGCGATCATCATGCCCAACCTCAGGCCGCCGGTGACGACCACCGAGCAGGCGCGCGCATACCGCGAGCGCATTCTTGCCGCGTTGCCCGATGACGCGAAGTTCGCACCGTTGATGACGCTGTACCTGACCGACAACACCAGCGCGGAAGAGATACGCAAGGCAAAGCAGAGCGGCATCGTGCATGCGGTCAAGTTGTATCCGGCGGGTGCGACCACCAACTCCGACGCGGGCGTCAGCGACCTGCGCAAGACTTATGCCGCGCTCGAGGAGATGCAGCGCTGCGGCATGCCGCTGCTGGTGCATGGCGAAGTGACCAACCCGGACATCGACATCTTCGACCGCGAGGCCGTGTTCATCGAACGCGTGCTGCAACCGTTGCTGAAAGACCTGCCGAACCTGCGCGTGGTGTTCGAGCACATCACCACCAGGGATGCCGCGCAGTTCGTCGCCAGCGCGCCGGATACCGTCGCCGCGACGCTGACGCCGCAACACCTGCTGTATAACCGCAACGCGATGCTGGTCGGCGGCATCCGGCCGCATTTTTATTGCCTGCCGGTGCTGAAGCGCGAGACGCACCGCGAGGCCCTGGTGCAAGCCGCGACCAGCGGCAGCAAGAAATTCTTCCTCGGCACCGACAGCGCTCCGCACGCGCAGCACACCAAGGAGAACGCCTGCGGATGCGCCGGTTGCTACTCCGCGCATAGTGCGATCGAACTGTATGCCGAGGCGTTCGAGGCAGCGGGCGCACTGGACAAACTCGAGGCTTTTGCCAGTTTTTACGGTGCGGACTATTACGGGTTGCCGCGCAACACGGAGGCCATCACGCTGCGCCGCGAAGAATGGCAGGTGCCTGCCTCGGTGGGGTTCGGCGAACACAGGCTGGTGCCGCTGCGGGCGGGCGAGAAGATGCGCTGGAAGCTGGTGGACTGAGGGCAGTGCCTGCCCGGAAATAGCGATAGAATCCCAACACGACACAGGGAAGATCATGATGAAAAAAACCGTCAGACCAGCAGGAATATGGCATCAGCCCCCGCCGATGGACAGCGGGGAACACATGGACGTGCTCATGATCAATGCGTTGCTGGATTCGCTGGTCACCATCTTCGAGACGATGGTGAGGTTGGAGATCGAACCGGGCATCCCGGTGCTCAAGAAGGACGCTACCGCGAAAGGCATCGTCTCCGGCCTGATCGGGATGAATACCGACGGGACCAGTGGCAGCGTTGCGCTGAGCCTGACGCTTCCGGCGGTGCGCGAGATCTCGCTGAAACTGCTGGGCGAGGAAATAGACTGCATCGACAAGGCTGCCGCCGATCTCGTCGGGGAATTGACCAACATGCTGGTGGGCAGGACCAAGCACCTGATGTCCGAGAAGGGCTTCGATTTCGACATGCAGAGGCCGCAGCTGCTGCTGGGTGAGGGGCACGAGATCGTGCATCATTACGCGGGCCAGACCGTGCTGCTGCCCATCAAGACAAGCACCGACGAGTTCTATCTCGAATTGAATTTTGTCTGAATCACACCATGCCGCTTTCCCCGTATCTTGATACTGCCCCCGTCGTCGGCAGGCGTGTCTACCTGCAACCTTCCTGCCAGGTCATCGGCGATGTGCAGATCGGTGACGACAGCTCGGTGTGGTGCAATGCGGTGTTGCGCGGCGACGTGAACCGCATCGCGGTCGGGCGGGGCACAAACATACAGGACCTGACGATGTGCCATGTGTCGCACAAGACCGTCGACAAGCCGCAGGGATCGCCGCTGATCGTTGGGGATTACGTGACGATAGGCCATGCGGTGATCCTGCACGGTTGCACGATAGGCAACGAGTGCCTGATCGGCATGGGCTCCATCATCATGGACGATGTGGTGATCCCGGATCGCGTGATGATCGCCGCGGGCAGCCTGGTGACACAGGGCAAGACGCTGGAGAGCGGCATGCTCTACATGGGGCGCCCGGCCCAGGTGGCTCGTGCGCTGACCGAACAGGAGATTGCCTATCTGCGCTATTCCGCCGAACATTACATCCGGGTGAAGGACAATTACCTGAATGGAACAAAAGCATCGACGTAAGAAACCCGAACAGAATGAATCCGAACATGACGACGAATAATCCCGAAGAAATCTACCGCGCCAAGGTGAACCTGGAGACCTCGCAGATTGCCTGGAAGGAGCTGCAGCGCTTCTTCGCCAGCGGATCGGCGCTGGTGGTGTCCGATGACCTGGACCTGGTCGAGGTGGCGTTCCAGATGTCGCAGGACAATGCCGCGCAGATCCAGCAATGGATGGCCGCCGGCAAGTTCGGCAAGGTCTCGGATGTGCAGGCCGCTTCCTGGTATGAGGCGGATGCGATGATGTGGGCCGTGGTGGTCAGCCCGTGGGTGCTGGTGCAGGCTGTGCAGCGGACGCATTGATCCGATGGCGGTGTGGTGCCGCGCGAACAGGGGGTGAGGATGTTGTCTATGCATGGCTGGTTCTACTGGGCATTGCTCTCCGCAGCGTTCGCCGCAATGACCGCGATCTTCGCGAAGATCGGCCTGCAGGGTGTGGATTCCGATTACGCGACGCTGATCCGCACCTTCGTCATCCTGCTGGTGTTGGCCGGTTTTGTTTATTTCGCCGGCAAGTGGAGCGACCCGTTCGCGCTGAACCGCCGAACCTGGCTGTTCCTGTCCTTATCCGCGCTGGCGACCGGCGCCTCCTGGGTGTGCTACTTCCGCGCGCTGCAGCTGGGCGAGGCTTCCAAGGTCGCGCCGGTGGACAAATTCAGCGTGGTGCTGGTCGCGCTATTCGCGGTGATCTTCCTGAGCGAGCGGCCCAGCCTCAGGGAGTGGCTGGGCATCATGCTGGTCACCGCGGGTGTGCTGGTGCTGAGTATCGGCAGATAGCCCCACCTTGATTGTCCGCAGAGTAGAAAACTGTGCGGGCAGACAAAAACCAAACGCTCGAAAGCCGACGTTCGATTGCTAATGACCAGCAGTCGTTCAAATATGTTCTCTTTACGTCTTCTCTTCGGCCTTTGCGGACGGTCGTCCTAGGCTGGGCTGAATTGGCAATGAACGACCGCTTTATGGCCTGCTGTTTGCAGGTCGCTATAGTCGTTGCGTGCAAAATCGGACTGGCGATTATGTTTGCACCAAAGAGCCGGTTTATTCTTGGGCGCAGATGAGGGAGTTGCCGGAGGTGTATTAGCAGCAAGGGCGAAAGCGCAATGCTACGAATCTAGACTTGTCAGTGCGATTTCTAGCACTGATCTCAGAGTGGTGTTTTTTCTGAAGCGATTTTTCATGCATCCCTGACTAACCGCCATCCAGATTTTTGACAACGCTCCAGCCAGGCGATCATGCCCGCATTGAGTTCGCGGACATGCGCAGGAATGATCTCGTCAACCTTGGCTTGGTGAGTGGCGCGCCACAGCACGAGTATCGCGTTGCCATATTTTGCCGCAACAATAACACTATCACTCCGTAGCCTGCACATTTCCCGCAGCCCTAGCCAGAATTGAACTTGAAGGTGGCCTATGGCGGTTGATTCGGGATGAGGTAGCCGCGATTCAAGAATGGCATTGAATTTTTCTTTTCTGGGCCAGTTCGTTTTAACGCTGTCGAGGCGCAAGCCAAGAGCGGCTGCTGCGCCGAGCAGGGACAAAGCCTCTACCCATGCCTGCACTTCCATCGGCGCATCGGTTGTTATTTCTTTGAGAACACGTCTTCGAAGACTGGGGCGCAGGAAGGGCGTTCTCACTGCGGGTGGAAGGGTGTTGCTCAACGCCAGCAAACTGCCAGCCAGTCCTCCCGTCTGAGCACCCGTGCCGACCTGCTGATCCACCCAGTCCTCCGTGGCGATTTGCTGCAAGAAACGGCGAATCTCATCTTCCGTCATCGTCCCCGCAAAGCGCAGGACATGGGACAAGTTGCGAATAGTGCCATTGGGCGGCTGCCACTGCTCCGCTTCGGCCAGTTGAACTAGCCTCAGCGCAAGTGCCGACATGAGCTCTGGCCGCCCTTGGGCGGTTGCGAGTTGCTGGAGTCGGAAAAAGGCATTCGCCTTGGAGGTGTTTTCCTGCAAGCGGATTCGTCCCCATTCTTCCGCATCCACATCCTTAAGGATCGCTTGCCATAATTCATGGGCAACGTCAGCCGACAGAACGCTCACAATCTGGTCAAGCGGGGCAGAGGTAAATTGTTTGACCAACTGAGGGCGATATTCATCTTTTCCGAGGTCTTCGGCAAGCGCATCGAAAGCAGCTTTCAGCGCTCCCGTCTTCTCGGCTTCAGCATAGGACATAAAACTTTGAATACCATCCAGCGGCGTGAGCAGCGCCCGTTCAATGAGGCTGGGGCGGTATTCATCTTTTCCGAGGTCTTCGGCAAGCGCATCGAAAGCAGCTTTCAGCGCTCCCGTCTTCTCGGCTTCAGCATAGGACATAAAACTTTGAATACTATCCAGCGGCGTGAGCAGCGCCCGTTCTATGAGGCGGGGGCGGTTTTCAGCGCTCACCAGTTCGGAACCTATCTTGTCCAGAGGTGCAACCTCAAGTTGTTGTATCCGGCGAAGCGCATTAAGCGTGTGACTCAGATTAGGAACAGCAAGCAACCGCCCCGGCTTTTCCATCAACGCTAACAAGATTGCCTTGGCTTTGGCAGTCTGGTTATTCTTAGTCAATCTGTGGGCAAGGGCAAAGCCCGTATAGGGATTCGCCAGCGCCAGCGCTTGCTGCTCTTTGTCCACGTCAACCGGTTCAAAGGCCGCAGCCAGCAACAACTTGCCCAAGGCGGCGTGGGCCAGGCGATACACGACATATTGCTCCTTGCCGCCAGCCTTTTGCCGGAACACCAGCCCCATCTTGCGGTTGGCGATATCAAAGCCTTGCAGTGGGTCAACGAGTGCCTGTTCGCTCAAGGACAACTCAAATTCCGACAATACCGCCAGCCGCATCAGGTTGCGGGTTTCGCCCTCACTTAATTTGTTTTTCGTGTTCTTCAGGTAGGCTTCGCGTATCCCCTCGACGGCATCCTGCTCGCTCAGATTCCAGTTTCCCCTCTCCAAATCCGGCAGGCATCTCAGCACGGCGGCGCTGAA
>JACPVZ010000042.1 GCA_016197305.1 Nitrosomonadales bacterium
ACATCGAGCTGATGGACCGTCCAGCGGACGCAACCGCAGTCGATGTAGAGTAATCGCTGAAAAATTTCTAAGCATTGCACAAAAAGCCGGGGTAACCCGGCTTTTTGTTTGGTAGACTTTAGCTCGGATTCAAACGGGAGAGAAAAATGCCAAACTGGTACACAGACAATGCTCAATCCATCGGCCATACCCCGCTGGTGCGCCTCAACCGCATCAGCAATGGAGCGCCGGCCACGATCCTGGCCAAGATCGAAGGCCGCAATCCGGCCTACTCAGTCAAATGCCGCATCGGGGCGGCGATGGTTGCGGATGCCGAGAAACGCGGCCTGCTCGGACCGGGAAAACACATCATCGAACCCACCAGTGGCAACACCGGCATCGCGCTGGCATTTGTCGCCGCGGCACGCGGCATCCCGCTGACATTGACCATGCCCGAAACCATGAGCATAGAGCGGCGCAAGCTGCTGGTTGCGTACGGCGCGAAGCTGGTGCTCACCGAAGGCGCCAAGGGCATGAGCGGTGCGATCGCCAAGGCGGAAGAAATCGCCGCATCGGACCCGAAGTATGTCCTGCTGCAACAGTTCAAAAACCCGGCCAATCCGGCGATCCACGAACAGACCACCGGCCCGGAAATCTGGAACGACACCGACGGCAAGATCGACATCTTCGTGTCGGGCGTCGGCACCGGCGGTACGATCACCGGCGTGACGCGTTATATCAAGAACACCAAAGGCAAGGCGATCACCGCTGTCGCGGTCGAGCCCGCGGCGAGCCCGGTGCTGACGCAGAAGCGCGCCGGAGCGGAGCTGAAACCGGCACCGCACAAGATACAGGGCATAGGCGCAGGCTTCGTGCCGGACACCCTGGATATGTCGCTGGTGGACGAGATCGAACAGGTCAGCAACGAAGAAGCCGTACTGTACGCGCGCCGTCTGGCGCTGGAGGAGGGCATTCTGTCGGGCATCTCCTGCGGTGCCGCCGTCGCCGTTGCGGTAAGACTGGCAAAACGCCCGGAAAATGCCGGCAAGACCATCGTCGTGATCCTCCCCGATTCCGGCGAACGCTATCTCAGCTCCATCCTGTTCGAAGGCTTGTTCGATGAAAGGGGCGTGGCGATTTAGAGCAAGCCTCGCACTTGATCTGACAGGCAACTTCTGAATTTAATTTCCAAGGCTGGTTAAGAGGGAGTGGTTGGTGTCTGCTTTTTGGCAAAGCGTTTTGAAATTTGTAATTCCGCTATGTGCCATTTGCAGACCCACGAGAATGTTCTCCGAAGCGGACTCAAATTGAGCATCCACTGCCTTAGTGAATTTGTCAGGTTTTGTCCGTATGATTAGCCTTGTGAGTTATGGGTAAATTGGATAACCTGCATTTCATCAATAAGTTGAGGCGGAACCCCCGTGTCCGTATTATCAAAGCATGTCCGGACGAAACTGTCATATGAATAACTGTTGGGCACCAATGGAGGCATGAGCTAGTGAATAAGAAACAAGTCATAGCTGGTGGTGTAGCTCTGCTAGTTGTCAGTGCCTTTGGTCTATGGGCTATTTATTCTGCATTTCAATGGTTCCAATCACTAAATGCCAGCGTAGCAGCAGCTCTCATCACTGCTTCCATAGGTCTAATCGGGTTGTGGTATGCACAATGGCAATCAAAGACGCGAGACATTGCTGAGAGTCATCGAGCCAGCAAGATTGAGGTTTATAAAGTCTTCTTCGATCTTGTGGAAAAGTTTCAAACAAACGAAATAGGCGACATCAACGATGAAAACATTCCAGAATGGTTAAAAACTGATTTTCAAAAACTCAATCGTGGCCTGTTGCTGTGGGCTTCTCCCGGAGTAATAACGGCGTACCTTAATTTTCGAACCGTCGCAGGTAGTGGCGGCAACATACTCAGCGCTGTGGACACCATGTATCGAGAGATACGAAAGGATTTAGGTAACAGCAACTACCAACTAAAGCCGGGTGATTTAATAAGAATTGGTTTGAAGGATCCAAATGAACTCAAATAATTCTTTCCAGTCACCGCCCAACCCTACGCTCAAGCGGGACTGCGCAAAAGCGCGCAGCCCCTCAACTCCACGTTGGGCTTCTTGAAATCGTGACTACCTCCCCCCGCACGCCGGGCGTTAGCACGACGCCGATGTCGTCGTCCGATCACTACAACCTCGGGCCACTCCCTTGGAGTGATGACAATCTTGTCGCGGCAGTGTGGAAGAGCCCTTCCCAGGCTCAGGAGTGGGTCGATGAGCACCCTGGACGAGTCCTTGTGACCCGGTTGGAGTCGCTTAAGGCAGTGCTTGGGATATTCGAGGGGAGTGCTGAGCAATTCAGTGAATACTTGGTACGTTTCCATGCGGATGCACACAAGGGTCACTTGTTTCGCAGAAATCGAAGGTCAGACCTAGACGCGTATGAGCAGCAATTTCAAAAGCTACTCTACGTCTTTGCGTCGTCCGCCATGACCTTGGTGGATCAGGCGCGTGCATTGAGTCAAAAAATCACCCTTCCCGAGTATGAGGCTCGTGTACGAGAAGCCTTTGCAACAAACCCCAGGCATCGGTTCATTCAGGAACTGCGTGTCGACGTGATACATGTCACTCTGCACCGTCCGGGGTGGCTTTTGACATCGGGAAGGGATGAGGAGTCGACCTCGAAGTTTATGCTCTGGCCGAAGCAACTTACCCGATTATCCGAATACAACGCACAGGCGCGACAGTTCGTAGATGAACACCCTAAAGGCATTGACCTTGGGCGCTTGATCGTGGATTACTCCGTACACGTGCGCGAGTTTCACAAGTGGCTGCGACAAATTGTCGAAGGCGTAGTTGGAGACATGATGGCCGACTACCAGCGTTGCACAAAACGGATTGCGGCTGTGAGTTCACGTTCCTTTTGGAACCTCATTTTTCAGCAGGTTGTCATTGACGGTAAGCGTGATCCTTATACGTACTTGGACCAGTACCTTACAGAAGGGGAGTTGGCGGAGGTAAATGCCCTGCCGCATCGTAGCCGAAGACAAATAGATAGAATCATTGAACTCGTAGACGAACACGAAGCCTGTGACCATGAACTTCGTCAGATCATTTACAAAGCATTTTGTGCGTCCGCTTAATCACCGAGGCCCAACCCATCATTCGCGCAGGTCCGCTCAATTCAGGCGTTAACCGCCATTAGGAAACATTATGCAAGGAATTGATTACGTAGCTTGGTGGGGTGCTGTAGTAGCAACATTGGTCTTTTTGTGGGACGTTGCCAAATGGTTTAAATCCGGCCCGAAAATCAGGCAAAGAATACAGCCTGATATCTTCTATCCTGATTCAAAGGTTTTGAGTGTTGAAAAGTCAGGGAATGGTGAATCAAAAGAGTTGGCTGCGTATTGCCACATTGAGCTAGTCAACACTGGCACCTTGCCAACAACAATAATGGGAATATCTGCAACACACAAGCGCAATGGAAAATTTGGTCAGATGTCTTTTGACAACCAGAGCTTTACGCCTCATTACGGGAAAACTTTGCCTTATGTTCTTTCCCCGGGTGAAGTATGGAGCTGTCGACTTGAGATGTCCGGTTTGCACAAGTTGGCTGAATGGGGTAGGCCATATATCGAAGTTACTGTGTCACACAAACGTTCACCTGTTGTTATCTGGCCAAAAATGTCGGCTAACAAGGCAAATCTAGGTGACGCAAAAAAACGGTGTGCCTGATTTGCGACGTTGAACGACCGCTTTCCAGAATCTTGTAGGACTACAATGGGGTCGATTGTACTCAGTCACGAACGGCTGCAATGCAGTGAGCCGTTTATATTGGCTCCACGGTCAGCATCGCATTATTTGCAGTAGTCTCGATTTAATCTGACCGCCCGCCCCCGAACAGATTTGGGCTGCAAGTTGGCTGGCATGCGCTTCTTTGCTGAGGTGTCTCACCCTTCAATTTTCCCCCGCAAGCTTTTCAATTCCCCGCGCTTGGTCTTGCTTTCAAGGCGTTTCCTCTTCGAGCTGCGCGTCGGTTTGGTGGCGGTACGCGCCTTCGCGGTATGGCCTGCGCTTTTCAGCAGTGCCTGTAGCCGGGAGAGTGCATCGTCGCGGTTTTTCTCTTGGCTGCGGTAGCGCTGCGCCTTGATGATGATCACCCCGTCACTGGTAATGCGTCGGTCCGCATGCTCGAGAAGTTTGGCCTTGTAGTCTTCCGGCAAAGACGAGGCGGTGATATCGAAACGCAGATGGATCGCGGTCGAGACTTTGTTGACGTTTTGCCCGCCCGCACCCTGTGCGCGTATCGCATTCAGTTCGATCTCGCTGTCCGGGATCGCAAGGTGACTGGAGATGCGCAACATCAGCTTACTGCTTCAAGCTCTGCAACAAATACGGCCCGGTGACACTGTGTTTGTTCTTCGCGACATCCCTGGGTGAGCCCTGCGCGATGATGCGCCCGCCGCCGTCGCCGCCTTCCGGGCCGAGGTCGATGACCCAGTCGGCGGACTTGATCACATCCAGATTGTGCTCGATCACCACCACGGTGTTGCCCTGGTCGCGCAGTTTGTGGATCACCTTGAGCAGCAGCGCGATGTCGTGGAAGTGCAGGCCGGTGGTCGGTTCATCGAGGATATACAGCGTGCGTCCGGTGTCGCGCTTGGATAATTCAAGAGAGAGCTTCACGCGCTGTGCCTCGCCGCCGGACAGCGTGGTGGCGCTCTGACCCAGCGTGATGTAACCCAGGCCGACATCGAGCAGCGTCTGCAGTTTGCGCGCGATCACCGGCACCGGCTTGAAGAACTCATGCGCATGCTCCACCGTCATGCCGAGAATCTCGTGGATGTTCTTGCCCTTGTATTGCACTTCCAGCGTCTCGCGGTTGTAGCGTTGGCCGTGGCACACGTCGCACGGCACATACACGTCCGGCAGAAAGTGCATCTCCACCTTGATCACGCCGTCGCCCTGGCAGGATTCGCAGCGCCCGCCCTTGACGTTGAACGAGAAGCGCCCCGGCCCGTAGCCGCGCTCACGCGCGCTCGGCACACCGGCGAACAGCTCGCGGATCGGCGTGAACAATCCGGTGTAGGTCGCCGGGTTGGAACGCGGCGTGCGGCCGATCGGCGCCTGATCGACGTTGATCACCTTGTCGAAGAACTCCAGGCCGTGAATCTCGGCATAGGGCGCGGGCTGGGTGTTGCTGCCGTACAGGTGCTGCGCGACGGCGTGATACAGCGTGTCGTTGATCAGCGTGGACTTGCCCGAACCCGATACCCCGGCGATGCAGGTGAGCAGGCCGACCGGCAGGTCGAGCGTGACGTCCTTCAGGTTGTTGCCGCACGCGCCGACGATACGCAGGTGGCGCTCGGCATCCGGCTTGCGGTATTTTTTCGGCGCCTCGATGCTGCGCCGCCCGGACAGATAATCGCCGGTCAGCGACTGCGGGTTGGCGATCACTTGCTGTGGCGTGCCTTGCGCGACCACCTCGCCGCCATGCTCGCCCGCGCCCGGCCCCATGTCCACCACGTAGTCGGCGGTCAGGATCGCGTCCTCGTCATGCTCCACGACGATCACGCTGTTGCCCATGTCGCGCAGGCGTTTCAGCGTGGTCAGCAGGCGGTCGTTGTCGCGCTGGTGCAGGCCGATGGAAGGCTCGTCCAGCACATACATCACGCCGGTCAGGCCGGAGCCGATCTGCGAGGCGAGGCGGATGCGCTGCGCCTCGCCACCCGAGAGCGTCTCGGCGGAGCGCTCCAGCGACAGGTATTCCAGCCCGACGTTGTTCAGGAAGGTCAGGCGGCTGGCGATCTCCTGCACGATCTTCTCTGCGATGGCCTGTCTGTTGCCGGGCAGTTTCACTTTCTGGAAAAAAGTCAGCGCCTGCTTCAGCGGCAAGGCACTGAGTGCGTAGATGGTCTGGTCGGCGACGCGCACATGGCGCGCCTCGGTGCGCAGGCGCGTACCTTCGCATTCCGGGCAGGGGCAGGTGTTCAGATACTTCGCCAGTTCCTCGCGCACCGTGGGCGAGTCAGTCTCATGGTAACGACGCTCCAGATTGTTGACGATGCCCTCGAAGGGATGGGAACGCAGCACGCGCTTGCCGCGCTCGTTGACATCCTGGAACGCGATCTCTTCGCGGCCGCTGCCATACAGCACCACCTGCTGGATCTTCTCCGGCAGGCTCTCATAGGGGCGCTCCAGGTCGAAGTCGTAATGCTTCGCCAGACCGTCCAGCATCTGGTAGTAGAACTGGTTGCGCCTGTCCCAGCCCTTGATCGCGCCGCCGCTCAGGCTTAGTTGCGGGAATGCGACGATGCGCAGCGGATCGAAGAAGCTGATGTTGCCCAGCCCGTCGCATTTCGGGCACGCGCCCATCGGGCTGTTGAACGAGAACAGCCGCGGCTCGAGTTCCTGCAGCGAATAATCGCAGATCGGGCAGGCGAATTTGGCCGAGAACAGGTGTTCCTTGCCGGTATCCATCTCCACCGCCAGCGCGCGCCCGTCGGCGTGGCGCAACGCGGTCTCGAACGATTCCGCGAGGCGCTGCTTGATATCGGCAGACACCTTCAGCCTGTCCACGACGATCGCGATGTTGTGCTTCTTGTTCTTCTCCAGCTTGGGCAGGTTGTCGATCTCGTGCACCTTGCCATTCACGCGCAACCGCACGAAACCCTGCGCGCGTAGTTCGTCGAACAGCTCCAGTTGTTCGCCTTTGCGTTCCACCACCAGCGGCGACAAGATCATCACCTTGGTGCCCTCGGGCAGCGCCAGCACGTGATCCACCATCTGCCCGACCGATTGCGCCTGCAACACCAGCTCATGCTGCGGGCAGTACGGGTCGCCCGCGCGCGCGAACAGCAGGCGCAAATAATCGTGGATCTCGGTGACCGTGCCCACCGTGGAGCGCGGGTTGTGCGAGGTGGCCTTCTGTTCGATCGCGATCGCCGGGGAGAGTCCCTCGATCAGATCGACATCGGGCTTCTCCATCAGTTGCAGGAATTGCCGCGCATAGGCGGACAGCGATTCCACATAGCGCCGCTGCCCCTCTGCATAGAGGGTGTCGAACGCGAGCGAGGACTTGCCGGAACCGGACAGGCCGGTGATCACCACCAGCTGGTTGCGCGGCAGATCGAGACTGATATTTTTCAGGTTGTGGGTGCGTGCACCGCGAATTTTGATGTGTTCCATGGCATGCCGCTAGAAGGAAAAACGACCGGTCAATATACGCGATTTTTGGCGCTTGCCCAACTTGCGGTGATGGGCAAGCGGTGACGGCGGGCTGCGCATCGCAGGGCATCAGGGCTGTAATGGCTCCGGCATTGCAACCTGGTGACAGTTCAGCAACGCATGGGGTTGCCAGTGCTCGATCGCCCAGGCCAGGACGGGTTCGACCCCGCCGTGACGCAATCCCGCAGGGGGATGCTGGCGCAGGAACGCCAGCACCGCAAACAGCGTCTCTGTCGCGTGGCGCGTGTCGACCGGTTGTGCGCGTGTCTGCTTGCTGAGCTTTTCGCCTTGTGTATTGACGGCCACCGGCAGGTGTAGATAGCACGGTGTCGCGAGTCCGAGCAGTTGCTGCAGATAAATCTGGCGCGGTGTCGAATAGAGCAGATCGGCGCCACGCACCACGTCGGTGATGCCCTGGAACGCATCGTCCACCACCACCGCGAGTTGATAGGCGAACAGGCCATCGGCGCGCTTCACGACAAAGTCGCCGATCTCGCGTTCCAGATGCTGCGTGATCCGGCCTTGCAGTTCGTCGTGGAATTCGATGATTCCGTCGCCACATAAAGCGCTGTCATTCCCACCTTCGCGAAACTGGTCGGTCCGCACCCGCCAGGCACGGCCCTCGCGCCCGGCCGGGGTGCCATTGCGGCAGGTGCCGGGATAGACCGGCCCTTCGATGCCGTGCAATGCCGAATCGGCGATTTCCTTGCGCGTGCAGCAGCAAGCGTACGCCGCACCGCTGGCCTGCAGCCTGGATAGCGCCTCCTCATAAGCGTCCGTGCGCTGGCTCTGATAGAGGATATCTTCATCCCAGTGCAGGCCGAATGTGTCCAGCGTGCGCAGGATGTCGTCAGCAGCGCCCGGCACGCAGCGCGGCGTGTCGAGGTCTTCGATGCGCACCAGCCATTTTCCTTGATGATGTCTCGCGTCCAGATAACTGCCGACTGCGGCGACGAGTGAGCCGAAATGCAGCGGGCCGGTGGGGGAGGGGGCGAAGCGCCCGCGATATTTGGCGGAAGATGACATTCGGTCGCAGTTGGGTTGAGCGTAGCGTTAACGAATGACTTGCGAGCGTTGTTTGATCGCTTAGTCAGGTGGCTATGCAAAGCTACCCAACGAATTTTGGTGATGGAACGATGGGTATCGCTACGCTCAATCCAGTCCTACGATTGCTTAAACAGCGACGGCCTCTTCCAAAAACTCCAGCGCGACCTTGCCGTCCTTCACGTCCACGGTGACCTTGCCGCCGTTCGCCAGCTTGCCGAACAGCAGTTCATCGGCCAGCGCGGAGCGTATCGTGTCCTGGATCAGGCGCGACATCGGGCGGGCGCCCATCTTCGGATCGAAGCCGTGCTCGGCCAGATAGTCCTTGAGCGCATCGGTGAACACCACGTCCACTTTCTTCTCGTGCAGCTGCTCCTCGAGTTGCATCAGGAACTTGTCCACGACGCGCAGGATGAC
>JACPVZ010000012.1 GCA_016197305.1 Nitrosomonadales bacterium
GACCTCGAGACGAAGAAGGAAGAGATGGAGAAAAATCTCCGCAATATGCTGATACCAAAAGATCCCTTTGATGAAAAGAACGCCATCCTGGAGATACGTGCCGGTACCGGGGGCATTGCTGTTTCTGGACCTGGACAACTTCAAGAACATCAATGACACGCAGGGGCATGTGATCGGCGACCAGTTGCTGGTCGAGGTGGCGCACCGTTTGCAGGGGTGCGTGCGCGAGGGCGACAGCGTGGCGCGGCTGGGCGGCGATGAGTTCGTCGTGGTGCTCGAGGAGTTGAGCAGCCTTGCGACCGAAGCGGCCGGCCAAGCCGAGCTGATCGCCGAAAAGATCCGTATTGAGTTGTCATATCCCTTCGTGTTGGGCGATTTCGAGTGCAAGTCCACTTCCAGCATCGGCATCAGCCTGTTCCGCGGCCACCTGGAGAACCTGAAAGAGTTGCTGATGCACGCCGATGTGGCGATGTACCAGGCCAAGTCAGCAGGCCGCAATTCAGTCCGCTTCTTTGATCCGACCATGCAAATGGCCCTGGAGGCGCGGGCTGTGATGGAAACGGATTTGCACCATGCGCTGAAAGAACAGCAGTTCCAGCTGCATTACCAGATACAGGTGGACAGCCTGCGCCGCCCCCAGGGGGCGGAGGCACTGTTGCGCTGGAAACATCCGCAGCGCGGCATGGTCTCGCCCGGGGAATTCATTCCGTTGGCCGAAGAGACCGGGCTGATCGTGCAGATCGGGCTGTGGGTGTTGCGGGCGGCTTGCGCACAACTCAAGGTATGGCAGCAAAACGCCCATACCCGCGAGCTGAGGCTGGCCGTCAATGTCAGCGCGAAGCAGTTCCGCCAGCCCGACTTCGTCGATCAGGTGCAGGCGGTGCTGCAGGAGAGCGGCGCGATGCCTTCGCACCTCAAGCTGGAACTGACCGAGAGCACCGTGCTGGAGGATGTGCAGGACACGATAGCGAAGATGCGTGCGTTGAAGTTGCTGGGCATCAGTTTCTCGATGGACGACTTTGGCACCGGCTATTCCTCGCTGCAATACCTCAAGCAGTTGCCGCTCGATCAGATCAAGATCGACCAGTCTTTTGTCCGCGACATCGTCAGCGATCCCAACGACGCGGCCATCGTGCAGGCCATCATCGCGATGACCGAGGCGCTGGCGTTGAACGTGATCGCCGAAGGTGTCGAAACCGCGGCGCAATACCAGTTCCTGGATGAGCATGGTTGCCATAACTTCCAGGGGTATCTGTTCAGCAAGCCGTTGCCGGTCGAGCAGTTTGAATCGTTGCTGGGCTAGGCTGGCGTGCGTGCGAGCAACGCGCTGCCATACGCGGCCTCGGAATGCGCTGCGCTGCTGACCGGCACACCCAGCAATCTTTCCCTCAGCTGGCGCCACACGTCGTTATTTGCGCCCCCGCCATTCGATATCACACGCTGCAATGCCGGTGCGCCCAGTTCGGCGAGCCTGGCGTAACCCGCCGCCTCGATACGCGCCAGTCCTTGCAGCAGCCCGTGCAGGAATTCCGCATCGCTGGCCGGGCGCGGCGTAACCTGCCCTGAGTCCAGCCGCAGGGGGCGCGGCGCCAGACATGGATCGTTGACCGGGAAACGTTCGCCGGCTTTGCTCAACGGGTAATAGTCCAGCGGGCTGTCTTGGAATGGATCGATCTGCGCACTCAATGCGGCGAGTTGCGCGTCGTCGAAATATTGGCGCAGCACGCCTGCGCCGGCATTGGACGCGCCGCCCACCAGCCACAGGTCGCCGTAGCGGTGGCTGTATACCCCGAATTCCGGGGCTTCGATGCGCCGCGTCGAGAGTTGCTTGAGCACCAGCGTCGTGCCCAGCGAGGTGACGCCGACACCGGTTTCATTGACATCCGCAGCGATGAATGCGGCGGTGCTGTCGGTGGTTCCGGCATGAATCAAACATTCCGGATGGATGCCGAAATGCGCGGCGATCTCCGGGCGTATCGGGCCGATCATCGCGCCGGGCGCGAGCACTTTGGGTAACAGATGGCTGTGCGGCAGCGCCAGCAGCCAGTCCGGCCAGCACAGTTGTTCCACGTCGTAGCCGGTCTTCAGCGCGTTGTGATAGTCGCTGATGCCGGCCTGCCCGCTGAGCTGCGCGGTGAGCCAATCGGCCTGGTGCAAACAGTGCGCGGCCTGTCCGTGGCCGGGCTGCTGCGTCAGCCAGAGGAATTTCACCAGGCCGGAGGTGGCGCTGCAGACGGCATGGCCGGCCGGCGCGATGGCCTGGACTTGTTCCGCCTGCGGCCGGGCGCGGTTGTCGTTGTATAGCAACGCAGCAGAGACGGGATGCAGCGCCGCATCGCACAGCAACACCGTGCCGGACGTGCCATCGATCGCGATGCCCTGCAATTGCGCGGCGATGTCTTCCGGCAGCGCGACCAGCAGCGTGTACAACGCGGTGCGCCAGTCGTCGGGTGTCTGTTGCTCCGGGTTGCGATAGGCGGTGCGCTGTTCCCAGGCGATGCCGCCGGCGGCGTCGATGACGCAGCCGCGTGCGCCGGAAGTGCCGAAATCCAGGCCCAGAAACATCTGTGTAAACGTCAGCCCCGGGTATTCGATTGTGTGCCGAACTGGGCGAGTTCGACGAACGGGGCAGGTTGCCAGCCATCCTTGCGGTGTTCCGCGATGACGTTGGTGAAGATGCCGCCGCGCACATAGAACTTCGCGGTCAGGCGCATGAAGCGCGGCTGGGTCGCTGCAACCAGGTCGTCCAGTATCCGATTGGTGACATCCTCGTGGAAATGGCCTTCCTCACGGAACGACCACATATACAGCTTGAGGCTCTTCAGCTCGACGCATTGCCGGTCGGCGATGTAATCCAGGATCAGCGTCGCGAAATCCGGCTGGCCGGTCTTGGGGCACAGGCAGGTGAATTCCGGGATCTCCATGTGAATATGGTAGTCACGCCCGGGGTTGGGGTTGGGAAAGGTTTCCAGTGTCTTGGCGGGTTGAGTGGTCATTTGGTATGCCTGAGGGGTTCGGTTAGAATGGCGCGCATTATAAAACGTTGTGAACCGAAAAATTGCGTTTATCCCAGATCAAATTAGCCGGTTTCAAATCCTTCGTCGATCCCACGCACATCCCCCTGCCGGGGCAGATCGTGGGCGTGGTCGGGCCGAACGGTTGCGGCAAGTCCAATGTGATCGACGCATTGCGCTGGGTGCTGGGCGAATCCAAGGCGTCGGCGTTGCGCGGCGAGACGATGCAGGACGTGATTTTCAACGGCTCCAGCAAGCGCAAGCCGGTGTCGCGCGCCAGCGTCGAGCTGATCTTCGATAACTCGCTGGGCAAGGCGGCCGGGCAGTGGTCCAGCTACGCCGAGATCTCGATCAAGCGGGTATTGCAGCGCAACGGCGACTCCAGTTACCACATCAACAACCAGCAGGTGCGGCGCAAGGACATCACCGACATCTTCCTCGGCACCGGCCTGGGGGCGCGCGCCTACGCGATCATCGAGCAGGGCATGATCTCGCGCATCATTGAGGCCAAGCCGGAAGAATTGCGCATCTTCCTCGAAGAGGCGGCGGGGGTGTCCAAATACCGCGACCGGCGCCGCGAGACCGAATTGCGCCTCGGCGATACCCGCGACAACCTGTTGCGCGTCAGCGATATCCTGCAGGAACTGGAAAAACAGCTGGAGCATTTGGGCGCGCAGGCCGAGGTAGCCAAGCAATACCGTGCGCTGGAGACTCAGCGCGACACCACCCAGCAGCTCCGACACCCTGCACGTCAAACAGGGCGAGCTGTATACCGCGAATGCAGAGATCGCGCGCCTGGAGCAGCATATCAAGCATGTCGCCGACCAGCGCCAGCGGCTGATCCAGCAGATCGCCAGCAACGAGCGGCAGATCGAGCAGCAGCAACACCAGCGCCAGGGGGTGATTTCCCTGCTGGAGCATTGGCAACGTCAGCAGGAGGCCGCGGCGGTCAGGCTCGCCGAGGCCGAGCAGCGCGCCGACAATGAAGGTCAGAGTCTGCCGCAGGCGGAGGAAGCCGCGCGTGTCGCGCAGGAACGCTACAACCTGCTGCAACGCGAGCAGCTGCAGTTGCAGCAGCAGTTGCAGCTGGCCGACACGCAGCGCGCCAACCTGCAGCGCAATATCCAGCAGATGGAATCGCGGCGCTCGCGGCTGTTGCTGGAGAAGGACAATCTGCCGCGCCCCGATGACGATGCGCTGCATCAGGCGCAGCAGCAGCAGGCCGAGCTGGAGATGGAGCGCGCCGTGCAGGCGCAGCAGCTGGCTGAGCTGCAGGAGCAGCTGCCCCGGTTGGATGAAGAGCGGCGCAATCTGCGCGTCGCGCTGCAGCAGCAGGAGCGGATGCAGGCGCAGACCGAGGCCCGGCTGCACGCATTGCAACAATTGCAGCGCCATCTCGATAACGACAAGCAGCTGCAGGCCTGGCTGCAACAGCACCAGCTGGAAAACCGGCCGCGCCTGTGGCAATCGATACGCATCGAAAGCGGCTGGGACGATGCGCTGGAGGCGGTGTTGCGCGAGCGGCTCAACGCGATTGCGCTGCCCGCGCTGGACGATGCCGCGGCATGGCGCGATATGCCGCCGGCGAAACTCGCGGTGGTCGCCCCCTCGGCAGTCGCGCCGGCCGCCGGCGCCGGCGCGGCATCGCTGACCCCGTTGCTGAGTTATGTGCAGTGCCAGGATGCGCAGATCCTTCCGGCGATCCGCGATTGGCTGACCCATGTGTATGCGGTGGCGGACCTGGCGCAGGCGTTTGCGCAGCGCGACAGCTTGCCTGCCGGCGGCTGGCTGGTCACCCCGCAGGGGCATCTGGTCGGGGCGCACAGCGTGCTGTTCCATGCGCCGGACAGCCAGTTGCACGGCGTGCTGGCGCGGCAGCGCGAGATCGAGCAGCTGGAGCTGCAGTCGGCCGAGCAGCAGCAAGGCGTGGAGCAGGCCAGACACCTGCTGGCGCAAGCCGACCAGCAGCATCATGCCGTCGAGGCGCAGATCGGTCCGTCGCGCGCGCTGGGCAACGAGCTGCAGCAGCGCCTGCACGGCGTGCAGATGCTGATTCTGAAGCTGAACCAGGCGCACGAACGCAGCGCCGAGCGCGGCATGCAGATCGAGGCGGAGATGCACGAGGTCGTCGAGCAGGTGAGCGCCGAGCAGGCTCAGCAACATGCTTGCGACGAACAGATGGCGCAGCTGCGCGAGCAGATCGCCGCCTTCCATGCGCAGGTGGATGAGGCGCAGCGTCAGGCCAATCAGCAGGATGCGGCGATGCGCGAGCAGCGCACGCTCGCGCACCAGGCTCAGCATGCGTTACAGGAGGCGCGCTTCTTTGCCCAGACCTGCGCCGACAAGATCGCCGACCTGCAGCACAACATGCAGCAGATCGCCGACAATCTGCTGCAGTTCGAACAGAATCTCCAGCAATTGCGCGCCGACCAGTCGGGCAACGAGGACGAGGCTGCGCAGCAGCAGCTGCAGGAGGCCTTGCAGCTGCGTCAGGTGTGCGAGCAGGCGCTGGGCGAGGCGCGCAACATCCTGGAAAATGCCACGGTCAACCTGCAGAAGCTGGAGCAGGACAGAATGGCTTGCGAGCACAGGCTGAATCCGCTGCGCGAGAAACTCAACGAGCTGACGCTGAAGGAGCAGGAGTCGCGGCTGCACTTCGAACAATGGGCGGAGCAGCTGCAGGGCGTGGACGAACAGGCGCTGCTGCCGTTGCTGGAATCCGGTCATCACAAACCTGTCGGCTTGCAGAATGAATTGAACCGGCTGAATGCCGACATCGAGGCGCTGGGCGCGGTGAATCTCGCCGCGCTCGAAGAGCTGCAGGTGGCCACCGAGCGCAAGGCCTACCTGGATGCGCAGGCCAAGGACCTGAACGAGGCGATGGCGACGCTGGAAGATGCGATCCGACGCATCGACAAGGAATCGCGCGACCTGCTGATGGAGACCTACAACCAAGTCAACCAGCACCTGTCGGAAATGTTCCCTGTGCTGTTCGCCGGCGGCGAGGCGCGGCTGGTGCTGACCGGCGAGGAGATACTGGACAGCGGCGTGCAGGTGATGGCGCAGCCGCCGGGCAAGAAGAACAGCACGATCCATCTGATGTCCGGCGGCGAGAAGGCACTGACCGCGATCGCGCTGGTGTTCTCGCTGTTCCAGCTCAACCCGGCGCCGTTCTGTCTGCTGGACGAGGTGGACGCGCCGCTGGACGACACCAACACAGAACGGCTGTGCGCGCTGATCCAGCGCATGGCCCAGCATACCCAGTTCATCTTCATCAGCCACAACAAGATTACAATGGAAATGGCCAAGCAGCTGGTCGGCGTGACGATGCAGGAGAAGGGCGTGTCCAAAGTGGTGGCGGTGGACATCGAGGAAGCGTTGCGCATGCGCGACGAGCATGTGGTCGACTAGGGCGCAGACGCGATTTCATCCGGGCTGACCTCAGCATTGCTTTTAGTGCGGGGCGTTTTCCAGTATCATAGCGCTCCATGACCAAGTACATTTTCATCACGGGCGGCGTTGTCTCTTCCCTCGGTAAGGGCATCGCCGCTGCCTCGCTTGCCGCCATCCTGGAGTCGCGCGGACTCAAGGTCACGATGCTCAAGCTCGACCCCTACATCAACGTCGACCCCGGAACGATGAGCCCGTTTCAGCACGGCGAGGTGTTCGTCACCGAAGACGGCGCCGAGACCGACCTCGATCTGGGCCACTACGAGCGCTTCCAGTCCTCGAAGATGCACCGGCGCAACAATTTCACCACCGGCCAGATCTACGAAAGCGTGATCCGCAAGGAGCGGCGCGGCGACTATCTCGGCGGTACCGTGCAGGTCATCCCGCACATCACCGACGAAATCAAGGCGTACATCAGGAAGGGTGCGGGCGACTCCGACGTGGCGATCGTGGAGATCGGCGGCACGGTCGGCGACATCGAGTCGCTGCCCTTCCTGGAGGCGATCCGGCAGATCGGGCTCGAACTGGGCCGCTCCAACGTCTGCTACATCCACCTCACGCTGGTGC
>JACPVZ010000013.1 GCA_016197305.1 Nitrosomonadales bacterium
CGCCGATGCGCTGTACCGGGAAGCCGCGCCGGAAGCGGCGCCCGATGCGGTGCCAGCGACCCCGCCAGAGGTTCCGTCGGGCAGCGCTCCCGGGACGGAGGCGGTGGAAGTTGCGCCACGGGTCGAAGCGCCGCCCACTGTTCCTGCGCCACGCGACGACGCCTGTGCGCTGCTGGATGCGCGCAGCGACTTCATCATCGAGCTGCAGTTGCTCGAGCCCGCTCCGGCGGCGATCCTGGACGGCCTATGGCAGCGCAAATTCGATTTCGACAAGCCGGTGCATGTATGCGGCCTGACGCTGCACGGTGAGGTTTGGGAGCGCGCCATCGCCGACAGCCAGACGTTGTATACGCGCCTGCGTGTGGCGTTGCAGCTGGTAGACCGGGGCGGGGCGATCAGCGCGACTCGCTTGTCCGATTTTCGCGACCTGGTCGTGAACCTGGCCAAACAGATCAAGGCGGATGTCACGCTGCCCGATGTCAACGAGACGCACCAGCGCGGGTTGGAGATGGACGCATTCTGCGCCGAGGTCGACCAGATGGTGGGGCTGAACCTGGTGCCGCCCGGCGAGCGCCAGATCCCCGGCGGGAAGCTCGCCCAGGCCGCCGCACTGCTGGGCATGACGCTGGAGGCCGACGGTGCTTTCCATTTGCTGAATGAACCGGGGCACAGTCTGTACAGCCTGTGCAATCTGGACAGTCAGCCGTTCCAGCCGCACACGCTGGAAACTTCCGCCAGCGGCGGCATCACGCTGTTGCTCGATGTGCCGCGCGTGGCGCAGCCCGCCTTGCAGTTCGACCAGATGGTGCTGGCCGCCCGGCAGCTGGCGATCGAACTGCAACTCAACATTGTGGACGATCACCGCGTGGTGCTCAGCGAAGCGGGGCTGTCGCGCATCCGCGAGCAGATCGCCGCGGTCGAGGCGAAGATGTGCGAGCACGGTACCGTTCCGGGCAGCGCACAGGCGCGACGCCTGTTCTCCTGATGGATTTTGCAACCCGTATCGCGCAACTGCGGTCACGACACGGTGAGGCGGAGCCTTACGGTGCGGGAATGACCGCAAAGCAGCCGCTCCCGCAAACGGCGGACTTCGTCAGTAACGTGTCGCGGCTGCGCGCCGAAGTCGAGCGGCATGCCCATGCCTACTACGTGCTGGATGCGCCGACGCTACCCGATGCCGAATACGACCGTCTGTTCCGCGAACTGCAAACCCTGGAAGCGCAACATCCCGAACTGGTCACGCCGGATTCGCCGACGCAGCGGGTGGGCGGCAAGGTGCTGGACGGCTTCGCGCCGGTGCGCCATGCGGTGCCCATGCTGTCGATACGCACCGAGACCGATACCGAATCCAGTGGGGCGCTGGCCTTCGACACGCGCGTGAAGAATGCGCTGGGCACGGAGGACGAGATCGAATATGCCTGCGAGCTGAAGTTCGACGGCCTCGCGCTCAATTTACGTTATGAACAGGGTGTGCTGGTACAGGCCGCGACGCGCGGCGACGGCGAGACCGGCGAGGATGTGACGCAGAACGTGCGCACCATCCATTGCATCCCGCTGCGTCTGCAAGGCTGCGATGCTGAGGTATTGGAGGTGCGCGGCGAGGTGTACATGGCGCGCCGTGATTTCGAGCGCTACAACCAGCGACAGCGCGAGAAGAATCTGCCGACACTGGTCAATCCGCGCAACGGCGCGGCGGGCAGCATACGCCAGCTTGACCCCAAGCTGGCGGCGCAACGCCCGTTGTCGTTTTTCGCCTATGGGCTGGGCGAGGTGCGGGGCTGGGCCTTGCCTGCGACGCACGGGGAGATACTCGACGCGCTGCAGCGGTTCGGCATGCCGGTCTGCGCCGAGCGCGCGGTGGTGCGCGGCGCGGCAGCGCTGGCGGAATTCCATCGCCGCATCGCGGCCAAGCGCGATGCGCTGCCGTTCGATATCGACGGCGTGGTGTACAAGGTCAACAGCCTCGCACTGCAACAGCAGCTCGGCTTCGTGTCGCGCGAACCGCGCTGGGCGGTGGCCCATAAATATCCGGCCGAGGAGCAGCTCACCGTGGTGCGCGACATCGAGATCCAGGTCGGCCGCACCGGCAAGATGACGCCGGTGGCAAAGCTGGAGCCGGTGTTCGTCGGCGGCACGACGGTCAGCAATGCCACGCTGCACAACGAGGACGAGACACGGCGCAAGGATGTGCGTATCGGCGATACCGTGATCGTGCGCCGCGCCGGCGATGTGATTCCGGAGGTGGTGGGTGTGGTGTCGGAGAGACGACCTGCGAACGTCGGCGAACCGTTTGATCTGTTCAAGTTGCTGGAAGGAAAATGCCCGGTGTGCGGCAGCACCATCGTGCGCGAGGAAGGCGAGGCCGACTGGCGATGCAGCGGCGGCCTGTTCTGTCCGGCGCAGCGCAAGCAGGCGTTGCTGCATTTTGCCAGCCGCCGCGCGATGAATATCGAGGGCTTGGGCGACAAGCTGGTCGAGCAATTGGTGGACGGCGGCATCGTGCATACACCTGCCGATCTGTACAAGCTGGGCATGTCGGCGCTGGTTGATTTGGAACGTATGGGCGAGAAATCCGCGCTCAACCTACTGGCCGCGATCGAGCACAGCAAGCAGACCACGCTGGCGCGTTTCATCTACGCGCTGGGCATACGCAATGTCGGCGAGGTTACAGCGAAAGACCTGGCGCAGCATTTCGGCTCGCTGGATAACCTGTTTGCGGCTGATCTGGAAGCCTTGCAGCAGGTGCGCGATGTAGGCCCTGTGGTGGCGCAGAGCATCGTGGATTTCCTGGCGGAGGCGCACAACCGCGAGGTGATCGAACAGCTGCGCGCCGGCGGGGTGAGCTGGGCGGAACATCAGCCGGCGGCACAGGCGAGCCTGCCGTTCAGCGGCAAGACCTTTGTGTTGACCGGCACCTTGGCTACACTGTCGCGCGACCGGGCCAAAGAGCGGCTCGAGGCGCTGGGAGCCAAGGTGGCGGGCAGTGTGTCGAAAAAAACCGACTACGTCGTGGCGGGTGCGGAGGCGGGCAGCAAGCTGGACAAGGCGCATCAGCTGGGAGTGGCGATATTGGACGAGGCGCAGTTTTTAGCGTTGCTGGATAATGTATGAACAAGATTGATAGCGATGTTTTTGCTCAGGCCATAGCCCTGCACCGTTCAGGCCAAGTATGGATGTGTGCGTTGATTTTCCTCGTAGGGGCCAGCTTGCTGGCGATGGATTTCGCGGCTGAAGCCGCTCCTAAAAATACGGTTGGCAAATACGGTTGGCAAAGCGATTGGTCCGATGAGTTTTCTGGGCTAATCCAGTAGAGGGGGTGTGTAGTGAAGAAGATAACGAAAGCTGTTTTTGGCTGCGGCCGCCCCGAAGGGCTTGGCCTGCTTCGCAGGTTAGCCTGCGCCGAAGACTGCCTTCATGGAGATTTTGAATTGCGTGTAACCGAAGCTTGAAAGGAAACGTCAATATATGAAACGCATAACAAAGGCAGTCTTTCCGGTCGCCGGCATGGGCAGCCGTTTTCTGCCGGCGACCAAGGCCAGTCCCAAGGAGATGATGGCGGTGGTGGATAAGCCGCTGATCCAGTATGCGGTCGAAGAGGCGGTCGCGGCGGGCATCACCGACATGGTGTTCATCACCGGGCGCAACAAGCGCGCGATCGAGGACCATTTCGACAAGGCCTATGAGCTGGAGGCCGAGCTGGAGATGCGCGGCAAGGATGAATTGCTGCGCATCGTGCGCGAGGTGATCCCGGCGCATATCAACTGCATTTATATCCGCCAGACCGAGCCGCTGGGGCTGGGACATGCGGTGCTGTGCGCCCAGCCGGTGGTGCAGGACGAGCCGTTCGCGGTGTTGCTGGCGGATGATCTGATCGACGGCGCAGTGCCTGTCGTCAAGCAGATGGTGGAAGTGTTCAGGCGTCATCAGTGCTCGGTGCTGGGCGTGCAGAACGTCCCGCGCGAGCAGACCAACCAGTACGGCATCGTCAGCAGCACTGCGCTGGAAACCGATCTGGAGCTGGTGAACGGCATCGTCGAGAAACCCAATCCTGAAGTTGCACCGACCACGCTGGCGGTGGTCGGGCGCTATATCCTGACTCCGCGCATTTTCCATCATCTGGCCAGGGTGCAGGCCGGGGCGGGCGGCGAGATCCAGTTGACCGATGGCATCGCGGCGCTGATGCAGGAAGAGAAGATGCTCGCCCACCGCTTCAACGGGATGCGCTATGACTGCGGTTCCAAGCTGGGTTACCTGAAGGCATCGGTCGCGTTCGGGCTCAGGCATCCCGAGGTGAAAGACGAGTTCGCCGCCTATCTGGGCAGCCTGAAATAACCCATGTCGATCTCGATGCAGCACGCACGCGATTTGCTGGCACAGGCCGAGCTGCTCTATTCGGAGCAGCAGGTGCAGGCGTCGTTGCACAAGGTCGCCGCGCAGCTCAATGCCGCGCTGGCGGACCAGCATCCGTTGGTGTTGTCGGTGATGGGCGGCGCGGTGGTGTTTACCGGGCAGTTGCTGCCGTTGCTGACCTTTCCGCTGGATTTCGATTACGTGCATGTGTCGCGCTATGGCGATGCCAGGCAGGGCGGCGCGATGCACTGGAAGGTCGAGCCGCGCGAGAACGTGCGCGGACGCGTGGTGTTGCTGGTCGACGACATCCTCGACGAGGGGCATACGCTGCAGGCCCTGCATCGGCGCGTGATGGAGCTGGGCGCGAGAAAATGCTACAGCGCGGTGTTCGCCGACAAGCAGCATGGCCGCGAGAAACCGATACGCGCGGATTTTGTCGGGCTGGATTTGCCCGATCGTTTTGTGTTCGGTTATGGTATGGACATCGAGGGTGCGTGGCGCAATCTGCCCGCGATTTATGCGGTAAAAAACCAGTGAGTAATAAGTGGCAAGTGGATAGTCGTTTTTACTTTCTACTCACCGCTTGCCACTTGGCATCACGAAATAAGCGCTTCTAAAGAGAGGATGAATTTATGTTGGCTATCATCGGCGGTCGCGGTCTGACCGAGCTGGAGAATTTCAAGATCACTCACCGGCAGGTGTTGCGCACCCCGTACGGCGAGCCGTCCGGCGCATTTTTGTTCGGCACGCTGAACGATCATGAAGTGGTGTTCCTGGCGCGTCACGGCTACGGCTATACCATCCCGCCGCATCTGGTGAATTACCGTGCCAATATGTGGGCGTTGCGCGAGCAGGGCGTGACCAAGGTGTTCTCGGTGGCGACCGTCGGCGGCATCCGTGCCGACCTGGTGCCTGGCACGCTGGTGGTGC
>JACPVZ010000014.1 GCA_016197305.1 Nitrosomonadales bacterium
GGGCGCATCGAATTCCGCGCCGATGCCAAGTCGGGGAACAATGCCCAGGCGCCCATCGGCAAGCTGTCTTTCAGCGAAGAGTCCATTATCGAAAATGCCAAAGCCGCTCTGGAACAAGTTCAGGCCGACAAATGCGGTGAACCACAGAAACTTGTTGCTGACGAACAACGGGCTGGCTTCCACGCCCAGTGACAACGACAACAGGATGAAACTGCCGGCTACGATACGGACAATACGTTCTGCATTCATGTGAATCTCCTTATGGTTAAGTGTGAAGGTTGCTATGGAAACTTTTTGTACAGGCTGGCGTAGTACAGCACCGGGATCACCACCAGCGTCAGCACGGTAGAGACCAGGATGCCGAAGATCAACGAGATCGCCAGGCCGTTGAAAATCGGATCATCCAGGATGAAGAAGGCGCCCAGCATCGCGGCCAGCCCGGTCAGGATGATGGGCTTGGCGCGCGCGCCGGCGGCGGCAATCACCGCATGTTGCAAATCCACACCGTCGCGCAGTTGCAGGTTGACGAAATCCACCAGCAGGATCGAGTTGCGCACGATGATCCCGGCCAGCGCGATCATGCCTATCATCGAGGTCGCGGTGAACTGCGCGCCCAGCAGGGCATGGCCCGGCATCACGCCGATGATGGTCAGCGGGATCGGCGCCATGATAATCAGCGGCACCAGATAGGATTTGAACTGCGCCACCACCAGCAGGTAGATCAGGATCAGGCCCACACCGTAGGCGATGCCCATGTCACGGAAGGTCTCGAAAGTCACCTGCCATTCACCGTCCCATTTCAGCGCATAGCCGGTATAGGGATCGCTAGGCTGCTTGAAGTAATAGCTCTCCAGCTTGCCGCCCTGTGCCAGCTGCTCGCCACTAACCTTGCCATTGATGCCGAACATGCCGTACAACGGGCTGTCCAGCTTGCCCGCCATATCGCCGAACACATACACCACCGGCAACAGATCCTTGTGATAGATCGGGTAATCGCGTTGCACCGGCACCACCTGCACCACCTCGGCGAGCGGCACCAGCGCGCCACCCTGACTTGCGGTTGCGCGCACCTTGAGCTTGAGCACGTCGTCTATCTGGCTGCGCCGTTCAGCAGGCAGGCCGATACGCAGCGGCGGTGCATACTTGGCGTTCTCGTCGTGCAATGAGGCAACATCCTGCCCGGCCAACGCCACGCCGATCACATCCACGACGTCGCGCGGCGCCACGCCCATCAGCGCGGCCTTGCTCTGCAACACCTGCAACTGCAGCTTGGGCGCGGATTCGGTGACCGTATCATCGATCGCGACGATACCCTCGGTATTGCCGAACTGCTTGCGCACCTGACTCGCCACCTCGCGAGCACCCTGATAATCCGGCCCATATATCTCCGCGACGATGGGCGACATCACCGGCGGACCGGGAGGGACTTCGACGATTTTCACTTTTGCACCCCAGGTCTTGGCGATCTTCTGGACCGGTTCCAGCACCGAAGCAGCGATCTGATGGCTGCTGCGATCGCGTAAATGTTTGTCGCGCAGATTGACCTGGATGTCGCCCTGTTCGGCCGCGCTGCGCAAATAATACTGGCGCACCAAGCCGTTAAAGTTGATCGGCGCAGCGGTACCCGCGTAAGCCTGGTAGTCGGTGACTTCCGGAACGGTCGCAAGATAGCCTCCGATCTCATGCAGCACCGCGCTGGTCTGTTCCAGCGGCGTGCCGGTCGGCATATCCACGACCACCTGAAACTCCGACTTATTGTCGAACGGCAGCATCTTCAGGATCACCAGCTTGGCCACGCCCAGCGATACCGCCAGCAGCAGACCGCCGAGTATCGCCAGCCACAACTTGCGCCGCGCCGCCTTGCCATGCATGCCGTTCAGAAACGGGCTCAACCTGTCGCGGAAGAATCGTGTGATCCCGGTATCGCGTTCGTCTTTCACCGTCTCGTGATGCGCCCCGGAAAAGCGCAGCACCAGCCACGGCGTGATCACGAACGCCACCGCCAGCGAAATCAGCATGCCCATGCTGGCATTGATCGGAATCGGGCTCATGTACGGGCCCATCAGGCCGCTGACGAACGCCATCGGCAACAGCGCGGCGATCACCGTGAAGGTCGCCAGTATCGTCGGGCTGCCGACCTCGTCGACCGCATCGGGAATGATTTCCGACAAAGACTGATGCGAGGCCAGCGCACGGCGACGGTGAATGTTCTCCACGACGACAATCGCATCGTCTACCAGAATCCCGATCGAGAAGATCAGCGCGAACAGCGACACGCGGTTCAACGTGAAGCCCCAGGCCCACGAGGCGAACAACGTCGCCGCCAGCGTCAGCAAAACCGCGATGCCGACCACCAGCGCCTCGCGCCGCCCCATCGCGAACCACACCAGCGCGACCACCGCCGCGGTCGCGAACAGCAGTTTCTTGATCAGCTTCATCGCCTTGTCGTTGGCGGTCTCGCCATAATTGCGCGTCGTGCTGACCTGCACATCGTGCGGAATCACGCTGCCCTTGAGCTCGTTGACCCTGGACAGCAACTGGTCGGCGATCTCGACTGCGTTCGCTCCCGGTTTCTTGGTGACTTGCAACGTCACCGCGGTGAATTCGCCCTTGGCTGTGATGTGTTTGTCTGCCGCGGCGGGACCAACTCCCAGCCACACATAGCTGGAAGGCTGATCGGCGCCGTCCTGCACCTCGGCGAGGTCGCGCAGAAATACCGGCTTCCCGTCAAAAACGCCCACCACCAGCTGCTTCACGTCATCCGCATCGCTCAGAAAATTACCCGTCTGCACCAGCACTTCGCGGTTGTTCTGCACCAGGCTACCCGCGTTCTGCGACACGTTTGCCGATTGCAGCGCGGCGCGCACGTCCTGGATAGAGAGCTGAAACGCATTCAGACTCTCCGGATTGAGCAACACGCGCACCATGCGCTGCGTCGCACCCAGCGTCGTGACCTCACGGGTGCCGGGCACCCGCTTCAGCTCGCCCTCCATCGCATGCGCCACCTGGGTCAGCTCCATGCCACCGCCTGCCTGCTGGTCGCGCCATAAAGTCAGCGCGAGCACGGGCACATCGTCTATGCCCCTAGCCTTGATGATGGGCTGCGCCACGCCCAGCGTGGGCGGCAACCAATCGGCATGGGAATGCACCACGTCGTACAGTTTCACCAACGACGGAACATGCTGCTCGCCGACCTTGAATTGCACCGTGATCACCGCCATGCCGGGCTGCGCCACCGAATACACATGATCCACTCCGGCGATCTGCGCGAGCACCTGTTCGGCCGGAGAGGCCACCGTTTGCATCACATCCCTGGCCGAGGCGCCCGGATAGGCGATCAGCACGTTGGCCATCGTCACATTGATCTGCGGCTCTTCCTCGCGCGGCGTCACCAGCACCGCGAACAAGCCCAGCAACACCGCAACCAACGCCAATAACGGCGTCATCTGCGAGTGCAGAAAATGTCTTGCGATACGTCCTGAAATACCCATCTGTTTCTCCGGTGACAACTACGCGCTTACTTCTGCCTGCTGACCTGCATGCCCGCCTTCACCGGATCGAGCGCGACCTTCTCGCCCCGATTCAGCCCGGCCAGCACCTCCACCGAGCCATCGGCATTCGCCCCGCCGACCCGCACCTGACGCAGCTTCACCATTCCCGCCTCGTCCACCACATACACCGCCACCACTTCGCTGCGCCGCAGCACAGCACTGGCGGGCACCACCAGCCTGGTCGCCTTGCCCACGACGAAATGGGCACGCACGAACATGCCTGGGTAAACGCCCGCTTCATTGGGAGGTAACTGCACGCGCACCTGCGTGCTATGAGTGCGCGCATCGGCCATCGGCTGCACCGTGGTGGATGCCGCCTTTATCCAGCGCGCCAGCGCGGGAACTTCCACCATCACCTCCGGCTTGACGCCGATGGCCGACAATCGATCTTGCGGCACACTCCACGCTCATCGATACGCAGGATCACCTGACCCTTGCTGACGCGATCACCGACATCGAAGTTGATCTCCTTGACGCGTCCGCCGATCTGGGCGGACACCGTAGACTGGCGCATCGCCTCGACCAGCCCCTCGACGCTGTAGCTCTGCGCCACCTCGCGATATTGCACCGGCGCAACCGCCAGCTGTTCAGTCGCCTGCACCGCGACCGCGCTCAACAGCAATGCACCCGTTATCCATAATCTGTTCATCCGACCACCCCAGCAGCAATTTAGTTATATTAGAATATTCTAATGTTTAATAAAGCGCAAGCCCCCCCGGTAATCACCAGCACTCATTTCCTACGCAGGATCGCTACATCAGCCGCAAGAGCGAACTTTTATACCGTCCACCCGAGCTGTCAGCGATGCGCGGCTTAGCGACCGCCGCCAGGCCCCATGCCACCACCCGCCCCCATTCCGCCGGCTCTGGCAGGCGGTTCATCCGACAGCGTCACGCCCCGTTCCTTGGCCCGCACTTTCATGCGTTCGTGATGCTCCTTGCGAATCTGCTCTCGCTCCTCGGTCGTTTTCGCAGCGCGCATTTTGGCGCGGTATTCGATGCGCTCTTGGCGAGTCATCAGCTGGCTGCCATAAACCTGTCCCTGATTTTGTGTTTTCTCCCGGGTTGGGTTGGGGTCGGCGGCGCACGCCAAGCCAACGGGCAGAGACAGGGAAATTACCAAGGCCGACATCATTAATGGTCGTTTCATCATCGCAGACTCCTTGTAATGTGGGTTGTGCAATTCGCAACTGCGGCCACCGCAACCCGCTCAGCGACCACGAACCGATGTGCAATTAATCAACATACCTGCTAGTGCCAGACTCCTCCGCCTTCTTCGCACGCGCTCCGGGTCGTATGCGATCCGGAATTTGCATGTCCTCCTATTGAACATGCGCCCGAGCCGGCATCTGCCCTTGTAGTACCGCTTTTAACACACCCAGAGAACAACAAAACCACGAACACGGAAAAAAACAATACGCGAGTTTTCATGTTACGGTCTCCTTTGTTTTTCGACACCACAACGCATCAGCGCAAAACAATCATTACGCCCCACGCTTGAGGCGCATGGGGCGGCGAAACGGATTGAATCACACATCCGTACCCGCGCATATATGCCGAATTATCTATGCAATCCGGCCCAATCTGATTTTTGCCCGGGGCGTAGTTTTTCCAGCAACCTCTGCAGCGCCTGACCCCTGTGACTGATCGCGTGTTTCTGTTCCCGCTCCAGCTGTGCACTGGTCTTGCCGAACTCGGGCAACCAGAAAAGCGGATCGTAGCCGAATCCGCCGTCGCCCTGTTCCTGATGTGCGATCTCGCCGTGCCACTCTCCCTCCGCGATCAGCGGCTGCGGATCGTCGGCATGCTGCAGCAATACCAGCACACAGTAATAATGTGCGCGCCGGTCAACCACCCCACTCATGTCTTGCAGCAGCTTTTCATTGTTACGCGCATCGGATTTTGGATCGTCGCCGGCGTAGCGTGCGGACAGCACGCCAGGCGCCCCGCCCAGCGCAGTCACGCAAATGCCGGAATCGTCCGCCAGCGCAGGCAATCCGCTCTCGCGGCTGACATGGCGCGCCTTGGCCAGCGCATTCTCGACGAAAGTGACATGCGGCTCTTCGGCCTCGCTGATGCCGAGCTGCGCCTGCGTCAGCACTTCGATGCCCAGCGGCGCCAGCATATGCTGGAATTCGCACAGCTTGCCTGGGTTGTTAGAAGCGATGACGAGTTTTTGCATTCAAGCTCCTGGATACATGCGAAGGCTATGTAGGAGTGAGCTTGCTCGCGAACATTACCCCATCGCGAGCAAGCTCGCTCCTACGATTGCAGCGCGGCGCGCTGCATCCCGATCAGTTCGGATATGCCCGATTTCGCCAACTCCAGCAGCTCATCCATCTCGGCGCGGCTGAAAGCATGGCCTTCCGCGGTACCCTGCACTTCGACAAAATTACCGCTGCCCAGCATCACGACATTCATGTCGGTGTCGCATGCGGAGTCTTCGATGTAATCGAGATCGAGCACCGGCGTACCTTGGTAGATGCCGACCGAGATCGCGGCGATAAAATCCTTGAGCGGTGTTTCCTTGATCAGCCCCTTGCCCAGCAGACCGCTCACCGCGTCGTGCAGCGCAACGAACGCGCCGGTGATGCTGGCGGTGCGTGTGCCACCGTCGGCCTGGATCACGTCGCAATCGATCTGTATCGTGCGCTCGCCGAGCTTCTGCAGATCGACCACGGCGCGCAGGCTGCGTCCTATCAGCCGCTGTATCTCCTGGGTGCGCCCGGACTGCTTGCCCTTGGCGGCTTCGCGGCTCATGCGTTCCCCGGTGGAGCGCGGCAGCATGCCGTATTCCGCGGTCACCCACCCTTCGCCGCTGCCCTTCTTGTGCGGCGGAACGCGCTCTTCGACGCTGGCGGTGCAGATGACCTTGGTGTCACCGCACTCGATCAACACCGAGCCTTCGGCGTGTTTGGTGTAACGACGGGTAATGCGAATGTTGCGCAGCTGCTGGGGGGATCGTTGACTGGGACGCATGATGAATACTCGATTAAGAATTAAACAGAAAAAATTCGTCAGGAAATTTCCAGAATGTGGCACACCGGCTCAGCGGTCTCGTGAACGGCCTCACGATCGCCCCAGCGCATCACCACACCGGTTATATTGTCGGAGCGGCCCTCTTCGCGCTCCAGGGCGCTGACGATCAGCTTGTCCAGCGCCTCGGGCAACGGCTGCGCCGAGAATGCACTGGACAGCTCCTGGTCGCTGAATGGCCCCCACAGCCCGTCGCTGCCGAGCAGCAGCACGTCGCCTGATTGCAATTCGACCACCGGGTCTCCGGCTTCCATGTAGAACATCCCTTCGGCACCACCCAGGCAGTTGGTAATCTGATTGCGTTGCGGATGGAAGCGCGCCTCTTCGGCAGTGACCACCCCCCACTCAACCCATTGATGGACCATCGAATGATCGCGCGTCTTGGCCAGTATCGTGCCGTCGCGCAGCAAATACAGGCGCGAGTCTCCGGCATGCCCCCAGTACAGCTTCCCATCCTGCACCAGTGCCGCCACACAGGTCGACCCCGGGAAAGCGCCCAGCGCCTGATCATGCGCGATTTTCAGGATGCGCTGGTTGGCGTGATGCATCGTCAACGACAAAAAGGCCTGGGGGGCGGCGATGTGCGGCTGCGCATCACGGCCGAACGACTCGACGAAAGTTTCGATGATCAGCGCTGCCGCCAGCTCGCCATGCAAATGCCCGCCCATCCCGTCCGCCAGCACCAGCAACAGGGCATCGCTGCTGTATGCGTAGGCAGCCCTGTCCTGGTTGTATTTGCGATTGCCGATGTGAGTGGCCTGGTATATCGAGAAGTTCATGGGCAGGCGGAAGATTTTACAGGATGCAATCGTAATATAATGCGCGCCCACAGCACAGCCTTTTTTCAGGAACCCCACCATGATTCTTAGCATGACCGGCTATGCCAGCAGCAGTGCGGAAAGCGACAATAGCTCGCTCACACTGGAACTGCGCGCCGTCAATCATCGTTACCTGGATATCCAGTTGCGCATGCCCGACGAGTTGCGCTGCTTTGAAAACCTGCTGCGCGAAGCGATCGCCTTGCAACTGCAGCGTGGCAAGGTGGAGTGCCGTATCAACTATGCTCCGCGCACCGCGCAAGGCGGAAGCACGCTGAACTCCGACCTGCTGCAACAACTCGCCGCATGGGATCAGCAAGTGCGTTCGGCATTGCCAGATGCGCGCAGCCTGAGCGTGGCCGATGTGTTGCGCTGGAATGGCGTACTGGAAACACCCAGCGCCTCTGCCGAAGAATTGCGCACCACGTTGCTGGATCTGTTGCAGCGCACGTTGCAGGACTTTTCCGCATCGCGTGCCCGCGAAGGCGAGAAACTCAAGGAGTTTCTGCTGCAACGCGTGGAGAAAATCGAGGCGCTGCGCGCCGCAGTGATCCCTCATGTGCCCGCAGCAATTGCCGCCTATGAGCAAAAATTGGCTGCCCGCCTGCGCGATGCGATGCAGAATGCCCCGCTGGAAGACAGCTGGGACGAACGCATCCGCCAGGAGATCACCTTGTTCGCCAGCAAGATCGACGTGGATGAAGAGCTGTCACGCCTGGCCAGCCACCTCACCGAGATGCGGCGCATCCTTGCTCAGGGCGGCACCGCAGGGAAACGGCTAGATTTCCTGATGCAGGAATTGAACCGCGAGGCGAACACGCTGGGCTCGAAATCGGTCGATGCCGAAGTGTCCCGCAGCGCAATGGAAATGAAAATCCTGATCGAGCAGATGCGTGAGCAGATACAGAATCTCGAATAGTCCGCCCAACGACGAGGAACCCGCAATATGATCCAGTGGACAAGACAAGCAGCCGCAGCGTTTCTGTTGTTGGCATGCACCACAACAGCCTTCGCATGGAAGGCCAGCGATATGGAACAGGCCACGCCTGCCGCCAATGCCCATGCTGCCGGCGACTACGCGAAAGCGGCGATGCTGTATACGCTGCTGGCCGAGAAAGGCAATGCGGTCGCCCAATACCAGCTCGGAATGATGTATGCGCAGGGACAGCATGTGCCGCAGAGCCACAAACAGGCCATACAGTGGTTCCTGGAATCCGCAGAGCAAGGCTATCCCGAAGCGCAGTTCCATATGGGCAAGCTCTTTCAGGAAGGCACCGTACTCCCGCAAAACTATCCCAAGGCCATCCAGTGGCTGCGTATGGCAGCAGCCCAGGATTACGTACCGGCCCTGCTGCTGATAGGCAGCATGTATATGCAGGGGCAGGGCGTGTTGCAGGACGATGCCGAGGCAGCACGCTGGTATCGCATGGCAGCAGAGCAGGGAAATGCAGCGGCGCAGCGCAGCCTGGGCACCGCCTACGCACTGGGAAGAGGCGTGGCAGAAAACCCTGTGCTGGCTTACATGTGGCTGAGTCTGGCTGCGGCGCATGCCGAAAATGCCGCGTTGCAAAAGGAGTATGGCGAATTGCTCGAATTGGCCGCACGCAAGCTGTCTGCCGAACAGCTCGCCGCCGCGCAAACGATGGCGAGCCAATGCCTTGCCAACCAGTACGCAGGTTGTTAACCCTCACTTCACGTATCGCATGAAAACATTCAACCTGTCCGCATCGGCACTCAGGCATCAGGCCTTGGTGCTGTATGCGCTACTGACGCTGCTGCTGGCAGGCGTATTCTCCTACGGCCAGTTGGCGCAAAAAGAAGACCCCGATTTCACGTTCAAGGTGATGACGGTCAAGCTGACCTGGCCCGGCGCCTCCGCGCGCGAAATCGATGCGCAGGTCACCGACCTGATAGAGACCAAACTGCAGGAAACTCCCTGGCTGGACAATGTCAGCAGCTATTCCAAGGCCGGCGAAACAGTGCTGGTGATCACGCTGAAAGATGCGATGCCGGCAAACGAACTGGAGCGTGCCTGGGGCCAGGTCCGCGAAATACTGGACGATCTGCACGGCAGCCTCCCCGAAGGAGTGCAAGGTCCTATCATCGATGACGACTTCGGCGACACCTATGGCTCGATCTACGCGCTCACATCAGATGCCCTGAGCAATCGCGAACTTGCCGAGGCCGCGGACAAAGTGCGCACGCAGTTATTGAAAGTGGAGAACGTCAGCAAGGTCGGGGTATTGGGCGTTCAGGACGAGAAAATTTACATCGATTTTTCCAGCCGAAGAATGGCGGAACTGGGCATCGACCCGCTCATGGTCGCCGCCGCACTGAAGGCGCAGAATGCAATGGAGCCGGCCGGCGAGGTCAATTCATCCTACGACATCACCCGCCTGCGTGTCAGCGGCGATTTCAAATCGCTGCAAAGCATCCAGGACATCGGCATCCCGGCGAACGGCAAGACCCTCAGGCTAGGCGACATCTGCCATGTCTACCGCGCCTATGCCGATCCGCCGACGTTCAAGATGCGCAGCATGGGCAAGGAGGCGATCGGCCTGGCGGTATCGATGAGCAACGCAGGCAATATCACGCGGCTGGGTACAGACCTGCAACGCGCCCTGGACGAGATCAAGCCGCAGCTGCCCGCCAGCGTGCAGATACACCAGGTCTCCGACCAGCCTGCGGTGGTAAAAAAATCCGTCGGCGAATTCATGCGCGCGCTGATGGAAGCGCTCGTCATCGTGCTGGCGGTGAGCTTCCTCAGCCTGGGGTGGCGTGCCGGCATGGTGGTCGGGCTGTCCATCCCGCTGGTGCTGGCCGGGACCTTTTTGCTGATGCACCTGTTCGGCATCGATCTGCAACGGGTCTCGCTGGGTGCGCTGATCATCGCACTCGGCCTGCTGGTGGACGATGCGATGATCGCGGCGGAAATGATGAAGGTGAAACTGGAACAGGGCTGGAGCAAATTGCACGCCGCGACGTTCGCCTACACCAGCACCGCATTCCCCATGCTCACCGGCACGCTGATCACCGCAGCCGCATTCCTGCCTGTCGGCCTGGCCAAATCTTCCGCCGGCGAATACACCTTCTCGATCTGCGCGGTGGTGACGATCGCGCTGCTGGTCTCATGGCTGGTGGCGGTCATCTTCACCCCGTTCATCGGCCATCGCCTGCTGCATGACAACGGCCTGCACACTCCTGACAGCGACCACTATCGCCAGGGCTTCTATGCGCATTTCCGCAGGCTGGTGGAACTGTGCCTGGAATACAAGAAGAGCGTGGTCGCGATCACCGTGCTGGCCTTTGCACTGGCCTTGTTCGGCTTCAGCAAGGTCGAGCAGGAATTTTTCCCGCCTTCGGAGCGGCCCGAGCTGCTGATGGACATCTGGCTGCCTGAAGGCAGCAACTTCGCAACCACCGAAAATGTCGTGCTTGAAGTCGAGAACAAGCTCAAACAGGATCGCGACATCGACAATTACACCAGCTACATCGGCGGCAGCACTCCGCGCTTCTACCTGCCGCTGGATTTGCAGCTGCCCGCCGTCAACTACGCGCAGATCGTCATCACCTGCAAGGATGTGCAAGCACGCGAGGCGACGCTCAAGCGTATCCGCGAGCTGCTGGACCGCGATTATGCGAATTCGGGAATACGCATCTACCGGCTGGAGAACGGGCCGCCAGTAGGTTACCCGGTTCAGTTCAGGGTAACCGGCCCCGACCCTGACAAGCTGAACGACATTGCCGAGCAAGCGGCCAACGTAGTCAGGCGCAATCCCAACGTCAAGAATGTAAGCCTGGACTCCAACGAGAAGATTCATATCCTCAACGTGGATGTCGATCAGGCGAAAGCGCGCGCGCTGGGCTTGTCCTCCCAGGCCGTGTCGCGCAATCTACAGGCCCTGCTGTCCGGGCTGACGGTCTCGAACTTGCGCGAAAATGAAAAACGCATCGAGATCATCGCGCGCACCGAACAAAGCGAACGGGCCAACCCCGAATATCTAAACCGGCTGAACATCCATACCGGTAACGGAGGCTTCGTTCCGCTCAGCCAGCTCGCCAGAATCAGCGAAGGCAGCGAGGACGGCATTATCTGGAGAATGAACCGCCAACCGGTGGTCACGGTACGCGCCGAGGTGCCGGATACGGTGCCCGCGCCTGATGTAAGCGCAGCCATCGACGAAAATTTGCGTGATTTGCGTGCGAAGCTGCCGAGCGGCTACCGGATTGAAGTCGGCGGAGCGATGGCCGACAACGACAAGGCGCAGGATTCGATCATCGCGGTATTGCCGCTGATGGGCTTCCTGATCGTCACGCTGCTGATGCTGCAATTGAAGCGTTTCCGCCTGGTCGTGCTGGCCTTGCTCACCGCACCGCTGGGCATCATCGGCGTCACGGCCGCATTGCTGGTTTTCCACGTGCCGTTCGGTTTTGTCGCGATGCTGGGTGTCATTTCGCTGGCCGGGATGATCATGCGCAACTCGGTGATCCTGCTCGACCAGATCAGCCAGGATATGGCTGGCGGCTTGTCGCGCTGGGATGCGGTCGTCGAATCCACCGTACGCCGCTTCCGGCCTATCATGCTGACTGCCGCAGCCGCGATACTCGCGATGATCCCATTGATGCACAGCACCTTCTGGGGACCGATGGCTGTAGTCATCATGGGCGGACTGCTGGTAGCCACACTGCTAACGCTGCTCTATCTGCCCGCGCTGTATGCGGTCTGGTTCAAAGTGCAACGCCCGATGCCCACAACATCACAGAACTGGCAGCAACAGTGATTCCGTGAGCACGTGTTTCTGGCACAATTGCGGCAGAACATCGCCATACCTCTTGTTGGGAGTCATTTATGTCCGGAAGTCTATTCGTTGTGAGCGCCCCATCCGGGGCAGGCAAGACCAGCCTGGTGCAGGCCCTGCTCAACATCAACCCACAGATCGACCTGTCGGTATCCTACACGACGCGCCCTCCCCGCCCCGGTGAACAGGACGGCAAGGATTACCATTTCGTCACCCGCGAAACTTTCACGATCATGTCTGCACGCGGCGAATTCATGGAAAGCGCGGAGGTATACGGCAACATGTATGGCACCTCGCAAACCTGGATCAGCCAGGAAGTCGGCAAGGGTCGGGATATTCTGCTGGAGATAGACTGGCAGGGTGCAGAACAGGTGCGCCGCCTGTTTCCGGAATGCATCAGCATCTTCATCCTGCCACCGTCGCTGCAGGCGCTTGAACAGCGCCTCAAGGGGCGCGGCAAGGATAGCGCGGAAGTGATCGCCAAACGCATGGCTGCGGTACGTGAAGACGTCGCCCATGTTGCCGAATTCGATTATGTTATCATCAACGACAATCTGAACGAGGCATTACGCGAACTCAACGCCGTGGTGTTGTCGGCACGGCTGCGCGGCGCCAAACAGCTCGCCCGCCATCAGAATCTTATCAATCAGTTACAGCAACCGGAGTAAATCATGGCCCGTATCACCGTAGAAGAATGCCTGACCCAGATCCCGAACCGTTTCGAACTCACCTTGGCCGCCGCCTACCGTGCCCGCCAACTGGCCAATGGCGCAGCCCATCTGGTCGAAGACAGCCGCGACAAGCCGACTGTTACCGCGTTGCGGGAAATCAGCGAAGGCAAGGTAGGCAAGGAAATCCTCAACCGCGGTCAGGCTTGAGAGAGCCACTGAAAGGCGGTAGGCTGGCGCCGCCACCCGGTTTATTTTTCAGCCCACTCTGTTGAATCGTGATCGCTCATGGCCGATGCAGAACTGCTTGTCCAGGAAGTTTCAGGCTACCTTAAGCCACAAGATGTAGCACATGTCCGCGATGCGATCGAATTCAGCCGCATCGCGCATCAGGGCCAGACACGCCACTCCGGCGATCCCTACGTCACCCACCCGATTGCCGTTGCACGCATCCTGACCACGCTGCACCTGGACGTGCAGGCCATCATCGCCGCATTACTGCACGATGTGGTCGAAGATACCGATATCACCAACGAGCAGCTGGCCGAGAAATTCGGCAAGCCGGTCGCCGAACTGGTCGATGGACTGAGCAAGCTGGACAAGATTCAATTCGAAACCCGCGAGGATGCGCAGGCCGAAAATTTCCGCAAGATGCTGCTGGCGATGGCACGCGACGTGCGCGTCATCCTGATCAAGCTGGCTGACCGGCTGCACAACATGCGCACGCTGGATGCAATGTCGCACGATAAATGCCAGCGCATCGCGCGTGAAACGATGGAAATCTACGCGCCTATCGCCAACCGCCTCGGCCTGCACAGCATCCACCACGAACTCGAGGATCTCAGCTTCAAGCATCTGCATCCGAACCGCTATGCGGTCCTGGCGAAAGCCTTGCAGGTAGCGCGCGGCAACCGTCGTGAGGTAGTCGGCAAGATACTCGATGCAATCCGGCAAAAACTGGCGGAGTTCCACATTGATGCGGATGTATCAGGCCGCGAAAAGGACATCTACAGCATCTACAAAAAAATGCAGAGCAAGTCCCTGGCTTTTGCCGAAGTGCTGGACATCTACGGCTTCCGCGTGCTGGTCAATGACTTCTCTTCCTGCTATGTCGCGCTCGGCGCGCTGCACAGCCTGTACAAACCGATCCCGGGGAAGTTCAAGGACTACATCGCAATCCCCAAGGCCAATGGCTATCAATCCCTTCACACCACGCTGTTTGGCCCGTTTGGCACGCCGATCGAGATACAGGTTCGCACCCACGAGATGCACCGGATCGCGGATGCCGGCGTGGCTTCTCACTGGCTCTACAAGAGCGGCCACCAGTCGATCAATGACCTGCATAAAAAGACCCACCAGTGGCTGCAGGACCTGCTGGAAAGCCTGAGCCAGAGCGCCGATTCGTCAGAATTCCTGGAACACCTCAAGGTCGACCTGTTCCCGGACGAAGTCTATGTCTTCACCCCCAAGGGCAAGATACTGGCACTGCCGCGTGGCGCCACCGCGGTGGATTTCGCCTACAGCGTGCATACCGATATCGGCAATCGCTGCATCGCGGCGAAAGTGAACCTGGAACTGGTACCGTTGCGCACCGAGCTCAAAAACGGCGATCGCGTCGAGGTGATCACTGCCCCTCATGCGAAGCCGAACCCCGCCTGGCTGAGCTATGTCACCACCAGTAAGGCGCGCAGCCACATACGCCACTTCTTCAACGTGATGCAATCCGGTGAATCGGCACAGCTCGGCGAACGCCTGCTCAACCAGTCACTACAAGCCTTGGGTGTGAAGCCACAGGACATGGATGATGCGCACTGGGGCAAGCTGCTCAGGGATACCGGCGCCAAGAGCCGCCAGGACATCCTCGCAGACATCGGCCTGGGTCGCCGCCTCAGCATCGTCGTCGCACGACAATTAGCCTGCTTGGGCGAAAGCGTCGGCAAAGAACTGACCCCCACCCCGGTGATCACGATACAGGGAACGGAAGGCATGGCGGTACAGTTTGCGAAATGTTGCCGCCCCATTCCGGGAGACCCGATCATCGGCGTGATCAAGAGCGGCCAAGGACTGGTGGTGCATACCCACGACTGCCAGAATCTGCGCAAGGGACGCGGCAGCGGCGAACAATGGCTGGACGTGGTGTGGGACAAGAACATCAACCGCAACTTCGACGTCAGCATCAAGCTGATCGTCGCCAATCAGCGCGGGGTGCTAGCCAAGGTCGCCGCTGCGATCGCAGATGCCGAGTCCAATATCGAGAATGTCAATTTCAGCAATGAAGGGGAATACACCGCGCTGCATTTCACACTGGAAGTAAACAACCGGCTGCACCTTGCCAAGGTGATGCGCAGCCTGCGCAAAATCGCCGAGGTGCTCCGCATCATCCGCATCAAAAATGCAAACTAAAACGGAACGGACAGTGGCGGCGGCGGCAACATCTTTGGAAGGCCGGCCTGCCCTTTGGGCTTCCCTCTCAGATCGGGCGCGGACTCACTCATTTTTCTATCTGGTTTAATGCACTTGAATATTGCCGCGCTTTTCCCCGCTTCACCATCTACAACATCAAGCACTTCAAATCCATATACGCAAGCGGGTGGTAACATCACCTGATGCAGATTCAAATATCTTTGGACAGCATCGATCCGCGCAAGATCAGTTATATACACGTCGTCACGTTTGAAGTTGAAGGTATACACCCCCTCTGGAGCAAAAGCATCCTTTACCACACGGGCGCCCGGCTGCCCAAAAGCGGGCTCGGTCGTGCCGCAAGCAACCAGCAGTGGCACACACAGCAACATCGATATAACGAGATTACGCACAACTCCCCCAATATTATTTTCGGCTGATGATAAACAAAATCTGTAACAAGATGGAATAGCCCATACACCGCCGGAAATCTCGACTACAGACTCATGACAGCCGCACTTCCACCGCATCTCCGCAGCAGCTCAAGCATCGCCGACGCCTTATCCAGCGTTTCCTGATATTCCGCTGCCATATCTGAATCGGCCACGATACCGCCCCCCGCCCAGCAGCGTATCTCGCCGCCGCTATACACCATCGTGCGAATGGCAATATTGGTGTCCATGTTACCATCAAAGCCGACATAGCCAATCGCCCCGCAATACACCCCGCGCCGATTCGGCTCCAGTTGCTCGATGATCTGCATCGCGCGCAACTTTGGGGCGCCGCTGACCGACCCACCAGGAAAGCAGTCGCGCAGCACATTCAGCGCCTTATACCCTGGCACCAACCGCCCGCGCACCGTACTGACCAGATGATGTACATTGGCATAGCTCTCCACGTCAAACAATTTCGGTACGCAAACAGAGCCCGGGATACAACTCTTGCCCAGATCGTTGCGCAACAGATCCACGATCATCAGATTCTCGGCCCGATCCTTGGGATGATTGCGCAATTGCTCGGCAAGCTGCCGGTCCTGCTCTGCGTTGTGACTGCGCGGGCGCGTTCCTTTGATCGGCCTAGTTTCCACCACCCCATCGCTCACGCTGACAAACCGTTCCGGGGACACACACAACACCTGTGACTTTGGAAAAGTGAGCAACGCAGCATAGGGGGCCGGGCTTAATTGTCGCAAGCCCAGATAGGCGCTCAATGCATCACCGCTTGCCTTGGCACTGAAGCGCTGTGCCAGGTTAACCTGGTAGCAGTCACCCGCCTGCAGATAACGCTGTACAACTGCAAATGCACTGGCATAACTCGTTGCGGTGAAGTTCGAGCTGATCTCCCCCTGCACCCTGAAGTCTTCGACAGGATGTGCAGTGCCTGCTTGCAAACGTTGCAGCAACTGCGGCAACAGCTCGGCTGTCTCCGCGAAACGCAAATGTGAAACCAGTTTGGCGCACTGCTGTTGATGATCGACCACCACAGCCCAGTCATAGAGCCCCACCGCCATCTCTGGCAGATGTTCGGCATCCTGCGCAATCACCGGGATATTCATCATCCGCCTAGCCAGATCGTAACCCCAATAGCCCAGAATGCCGCCTGCGAAGGGTATCCCTTCAACCGACGGCAACTTTTCGCCAAGCGCACCTTGCAGCATTCCAAAAGGGTCACTTGACGCATCTTCCCTGCACAACTCCCAGGTCTGCTGAGGCGCCCCGCTGATGATGTCATAACGCGACAAGCCACCGCTATCGAGCCACACCGCCCATGGCAAATCGGCCAACGCAACATAGTATTGCGAGGCGTCTCTTACATAGGCCAATTCGACACAATAGAAGCTCATCACTTAATCGAGGATAATGCTGTTACCAGACATTTCAGAGGTTCAACCATGACCACCATCGTTGCCGTCAAGAAAAACGGCATTGCTGCGATTGCAGCCGACACTTTGACAACCTTTGGCAACACTCGCCTGCCTTCAACGCTGGATGCCTCACATGACAAGATACTGCATATCGGCGACAGTTATATCGGCGTATGCGGCAGTGCAGCCCACCATCTGGTGCTGACCAATCTGCTCAGCAAAACACCGGGCTTGCAGCTTAACAGCAAGGCGGAAATTTTTGAAACGTTTCGTAAGCTTCATCCCATTCTGAAGGAAGAGTGCTTTCTGAATCCGAAAGAGGACGAGGAAGACCCCTATGAGTCCAGCCAGATCACCGCGCTGATCGCCAATGCCAGCGGCATCTATGGAATTTATTCCATGCGCGAAGTGTTTGAGTTTACCCAGTATTGGGCCATAGGCTCAGGGCACGAATTCGCTCTGGGCGCATTGCAATACGCTTACCCACGTCTTGAGACAGCCACCGAAGTCGCCCGTGCAGGCGTAGAAGCGGGGATCGCGCTAGACAAGAACAGCGCGGGGCCAACCACCCTGTACAGCGTCGCCCTGCGTGCTTGAGCCGCACGATTAGCCGGCATCATCGGCAAGCAAAAAATTCAGGGGGCAGTAAGACCGTCGCAAGTCATATGATTTGCAACACGGAAGAAAGACGCACCAACTACGCGCTGGTGTAAGCAAAAGGCGCAGACACCAATTAGTGCGCCCTAAAATCCCCAAGCTACTGCGGCGAGCCCCCTGGACACTTGGATCAGGGGCTAATCACCACAGCCAGAATGCCATCAGTTCGGCTTGCCGATTCCCGGTGTAGGAAAAGGCCATGTTGCAGCCGGACGTACTGGTGCTGGTGCAGAAGGAGCAGGCGCTGCTGGCTTGGCAATCGCAGGTGCCGACACTGGGGCAACTGGTTTCGCCGCTACCGCCTTTTTAGCTGCTGGCTTCTTGGCTACCGCCTTTTTAGCTGCTGGCTTCTTGGCTACCGCCTTTTTAGCTGCTGGCTTCTTGGCT
>JACPVZ010000015.1 GCA_016197305.1 Nitrosomonadales bacterium
GCGCGCTGGTCAGCAGCGGACAGTCCGTGCCGGTCACACAGCGCCAGCTGATACAGCAGCCATGGGGAACCCAGATCGTCGAGTCTATCCAGTATCAGGACGTCAACAGCGGTTTCTTCGTCCAGCCACGGCTCAACGGCGACATCGTCACCGTCGAGATCAGCGCGCAGAACGATTCGCTGGCGCCCAATACCGGCAACACGCCCAGCCTGCGGGTACAACAGACTTCCACGACCGTGTCCGGTCGTCTGGGTGAATGGATGGTGGTTGGCGGCACGGCACGCCAGGGCGAAAGCAATGACGGCACCCTCTCGACGCGCAGCATCGGCACGGCGAATGAAGAGCGCAAGGTGCTGATCAGGGTCGACGAAATCGACTGACCGGCGGTCAAAGCACCAGCGTGTTGTTCAGGCAGGTCCTGGCCTGCGCCAGCCGGGTCAGCGTAGGCAGCAGGTTCAATCCCGTTTCTTCCTTCAACGCCAGCGCATTTTCTTTCATGTCGTCGAGACTAATCGCAATCGCATCGCCTTCGGCGGCAAATGCAATCGTGTTGCCGCTCTCGCAGGAAGGAAACATCAGCGCGCGCTCGTCGAATGCATTCAAAATGTGCGCAAATCCCCCCATCACGCCACGGCTCAAGCCGAGCAGATTGACCGCCAGCACCCCTTGATCGCTCAGCCGGGTGCGGCAGGCCTGGTAAAAAGGCAAGGTGTTCAATCCGCCCGGATGCGCGTGTTCGTTGAAACCGTCCACCAGGATCAGGTCGAATTTCTTGTCGGTGCCCAGCACATATTCGACGCCATCGCCGATCACCAGGTTGATGCGCTTGTCGTCTTCCGGCAGTCTGAAAAACTGCCTTGCCGCCGCGACCACGGCCGGCTCGATCTCGACTATCGTCAGATGAGCCAGCGGGCGATGGCGATACAGGAATTTGGTCAGCGAGGCCGCGCCCAGCCCGATCAGCAACACCCTGCGCGGCCAGCGCGCTTCGTCGCGCAACAACAGGCTGGCCATCATTTCGCGGGTGTATTCCAGCTCCAGGTTCCAAGGGCGTGCGATGCGCATCGCACCTTGTATCCAGCTTGAACCGAAGTGCAGATAGCGCACGCCTGATTGCTCAGAGATATCGATAGAAAAAGACATAAGCGGTGTAGCTCAAAGAGATGAGTGGAAAATGGGCGTTCTAGCGAGGCTGCGAATGCCAGGCTGGCGGTTCCGCCGCTGTGACACACGTCGTGCTGCCCCTTGCCGGCATATCAAATCATGAAGCAGCGTATAGCCATTGATTCAGCAGCCAGCGCGCCCACTCGGTAACTTCCGTCCCGGTCATGCCTATCGTCGCTTGCTGTTGCGCCAACGCATCGCCCGCCGCGCCGTGCAGATGCACCGCCAGCAGCATCGCCTCGTCGCCCGACACCCCCTGCGCGACAAAGGCGGCGATCATGCCCGTCAGCACATCGCCCATCCCGGCGCTGCTCATGCCGGCATTGCCGGTCTGATTCACGAACAGTTTCCCATCGGAGGTTGCACACAGGCTGTTCGCCCCCTTCAGCACCACGCTGCAGCGCAATTTTTGTGCGAGTTTCAGTGCGGCTGCAACGCGATCCGCCTGCACCTGTTCCGTGCTGCACGCCAGCAAACGGGCCGCTTCGCCGGGATGAGGCGTAGCCACGCCGGGGCTTTTTCGGCTAACCAACACTCCGCGCAGATCGGGACGCAACGCGAGGATGTTCAACGCATCGGCATCCAGCACCAGTGCAGCCGGGCTGTGCAGCGCATCGTGCAGGAGCTTCTGTGCCGCTAAGTCACGCCCCAGGCCGCACCCCACCGCCAGCACATCCACGCCGGGCAATTGCACCGCTTCTGCGGCGCAGTGCAGCATCAGCTCGGGCTGCAACATATCCACGCCGGGGGCATTGCCCGCCAGCAGCCCGGCATGCACACAACCCGCCCCCAGCCTGTGCGCGGCCCGGGCCGCCAGCAGCGCCGCACCGATCATGCCGGCATTGCCGCCGATCACCGCGACCGTGCCGAACATGCCCTTATGACTGTCGCGCGGGCGTTTCGGCAGGAAACGGGCGACTTGTTTCCGGGTGATCGGCTCGGGTGAAGGTGCGGAGATGCGTTTGCTCATGTTCAACTCAGTCTGGGTTTGCAATGGGTGCATAGTATAATCGCGCCCCGAATTTCATCCTACCGTCACCGCTATGTTTAAAGTCTCTGTCGGCACCCCAGCCCTGTCAGCGTTCCGTCTGGAAAAATTGCGCGCCGCGCTCGGCTCTGTCGCCCCCAATGTGCTCATCGCGGATACGCGCCACTGCTATTTCACCGCGTTGCACAAGGCAGCCCTGTCTGCGGCACAGGCCAAACTGCTGGACAAGGTACTGGGCCTGGACAACAACGCAGGCGAACCCAGGCAAGCCGGCACCTCGACGCCCATCCTGGTCGTGCCGCGGCTGGGCACGATCTCGCCCTGGTCCACCAAGGCGACCGATATCGCCCGGCATTGCGGCGTATCGGGTGTGCAGCGCATCGAGCGCGGCGTGGTGTACTACCTGAACACAAACAATGGCAAGGCACTGGGCAAGGCCGAGCTCGCCGCGGTACTGCCGCTGCTGCATGACCGGATGACCGAATCGGTTCTGTCCCCTTCGACCGGGCTCGGGGCCGGCTTCGACGGCGCAGCGGACAAGATCTTCCGGCATGGCGCTCCCCAGCCGTTACAAACCGTGGATGTGCTCAAGGGTGGCGGCAAGGCGCTGCAGAAAGCCAACCGCGACATGGGGCTGGCGCTGTCCGCGGACGAAATCGACTATCTGGTCGAGAATTTCCGCAAGCTGGAGCGCAACCCGACCGACGTCGAGCTGATGATGTTCGCACAGGCCAACTCTGAACATTGCCGCCACAAAATCTTCAATGCCGACTGGGTGATCGACGGCGTGGCTCAGGACATCTCGCTGTTCGGCATGATACGCAACACCCACAAGATCAGCCCACAGGGCACGGTGGTCGCCTATTCGGACAATTCCTCGGTGATCGAGGGCGCGCGCGTCGAGCGCTTCTATCCGCGTGCCGACGGGGCTTATGCGTTCAGCGATGAGCTGACCCACACGCTGATGAAGGTCGAGACGCACAACCACCCCACCGCGATCGCGCCCTTCGCCGGCGCGGCGACCGGTTCGGGCGGCGAGATCCGCGACGAAGGTGCGACCGGCAGCGGCTCCAAGCCCAAGGCCGGCCTGACCGGATTCTCGGTATCCAATCTGAATATCCCCGGCTTTGAACAGCCCTGGGAATCACCCTACGGCAAGCCCTCGCGCATCGTCACCGCGCTGCAGATCATGCTGGACGGACCGCTCGGCGGCGCGGCGTTCAACAACGAATTCGGGCGTCCTAATCTTGCCGGTTATTTCCGCACCTTCGAAGAAAGCGTCAGCGGCGAGATGCGCGGCTACCACAAGCCCATCATGCTGGCCGGCGGCGTCGGCAACATCGCGGCGATCCACACCCGCAAGCACGACCTGCCGGTCGGCGCGCTGGTCGTGCATCTGGGCGGCCCCGGCATGCTGATCGGACTGGGCGGCGGTGCGGCGTCGAGCATGGACACCGGCAGCAACGCCGAGAACCTGGACTTCGATTCGGTGCAGCGCGGCAACCCCGAGATGCAGCGCCGCGCGCAGGAAGTCATAGACCGCTGCTGGCAGCTGGGCGAGAACAATCCGATTCTTTCTATTCATGACGTTGGCGCGGGCGGCATGTCCAATGCCCTGCCCGAACTGGTGCACGGCGGCGGACGGGGCGCTGCCTTCGAGCTGCGCAAGATTCCGCTGGACGAGACCGGCATGTCGCCGAAACAGATCTGGTGCAACGAATCGCAGGAACGCTATGTGCTGGCGATCGCGCCCGAGCGCCTGGAACAATTCCGCGCGTTCTGCGAGCGCGAACGTTGTCCGTTCGCCGTGGTCGGCGTGGCCTCTGATAACGATGACCTGATCGTCAGCGACAGCGAATTCAACAACTACCCTGTGCACATGCCGCTGTCCGTGCTGCTCGGCAAACCGCCGAAAATGACGCGCAATGTGGCGCGCGAGACGCCGCGCCTGTCTGCCTTCGACAGCAACACGCTGGATCTGCGCGAATCCATCACCCGCATGCTGCGCCTGCCCGCGGTCGCAAACAAGACATTTTTGATCAGCATCGGCGACCGCACCGTGGGCGGCATGACCGCGCGCGACCAGATGGTCGGCCCCTGGCAGGTGCCGGTAGCCGATGTCGCGGTCACGCTGATGGGCTTCAACACCTACCGCGCAGAGGCTTTCGCGCTCGGCGAGCGCACCCCGCTCGCACTGGTGAACGCCCCGGCCTCCGGACGCATGGCGGTCGGCGAGGCGCTCACCAACATCGCCGCGGCGCGCATCGAAAAAATAGGCGACATCAAGCTGTCCGCGAACTGGATGGCCGCCGCCGGGCATCACGGCGAGGATGCCGCGCTGTTCGACACGGTGCGTGCGGTCGGCATGGAACTGTGCCCGCAGCTCGGCATCGGCATCCCGGTCGGCAAGGACTCGATGTCGATGAAGACCGTGTGGAAAGAAGGCAAGGAAGACAAATCCGTCACCGCACCGCTGTCTCTGATCGTCACCGCGTTCGCACCCAGCCCCGATGGACGCGACACGCTCACCCCGCAACTGTCCGCCGACCTCGACACAACGCTGCTGCTGATCGACCTGGGCCAGGGCAAGAACCGCATGGGTGGATCGGCGCTGGCGCAGGTGTATAAACAGGTCGGCGACGTCGCCCCGGACGTGGACGATGCCGCCGTGCTCAAGGCCTTTTTCGAGCTGATACAGAAACTGAACGCTGCCGGTACGCTGTTGAGCTATCACGACCGCTCCGACGGCGGCGCATTCGTCACGCTTTGCGAGATGGCGTTCGCCTCGCACATCGGCCTGACCATCAAACTCGACGAGCTGCACGGCGATACGCTGCGCGCCCTGTTCAACGAGGAACTGGGCGCCGTCATACAGGTGCGCAACCGCGATGTACAGCACGTGCTGGAATTGGCGAACGACGCTGGCCTAAAGAGCGTGCAGCGGATCGCCACGCTGAACCAGACCGGCACGATAGAAATCTCGCGCAACGGCAAGCAACTGTTCGCGGAAAACGCCATCCAGTTGCAGCGCATCTGGTCGGAGACCACATACCAGATGCAGAAGCTGCGCGACAACCCGGACTGCGCACAGCAGGAGTTCGACCGGCTGCTGGATGCGGCCGATCCAGGCCTGCATGCCAGACTCACCTACGACCCGAACGAAAACATCGGCCAGGGACTGCTGCGCCATCGCCCCAGGATCGCGATCCTGCGCGAACAGGGCGTGAACGGCCAGGTGGAAATGGCCGCGGCCTTCGACCGTGCCGGATTCGCGGCAGTGGACGTGCATATGAGCGACATCATCAGCGGCCGCGTCACGTTGGCCGATTTCAAGGGGGTGGCCGCCTGCGGCGGTTTTTCCTACGGCGACGTGCTGGGTGCGGGAGAAGGCTGGGCCAAATCCATCCTGTTCAACCCCAGGGCGCGCGACGAATTCGAGGCATTTTTCAAGCGCGACGATACTTTTGCGCTGGGCGTGTGCAACGGCTGCCAGATGATGAGCAACCTGCACGAAATCATCCCCGGCGCGGAACATTGGGCGCACTTCGCACGCAACCAGTCCGAACAGTTCGAGGCACGCTTCGTGATGGTGGAAGTGCAGCCCTCCCCTTCCATCCTGTTCAACGGCATGGCCGGCAGCCGCATGCCCATCGTCGTCGCGCACGGCGAAGGTTATGCCGATTTCAGCAGCGCGCAGAAACTGCACGCGGCGCAACCGCTGGTCACGCTGCGCTACGTCGACAACTACGGCAACGCCACCGAGACCTACCCGTTGAACCCCAACGGCTCGCCGCAAGGCATCACCGGCCTGACCACGCCGGACGGGCGCTTCAGTATCATGATGCCGCATCCGGAACGCGTGTTCCGCGCCGTGCAGAATTCTTGGCGTCCATGCGACTGGCAGGAAAACGGTGCATGGCTGAAGATGTTCCAGAACGCTCGGCGCTGGGTGGGATAACCAGCATTCGTGCGGGAACGCACGCGGCCATCAAGCCGCGAATCATATCCAGGCCCGGAAGTCAATAGACCGAAATATCTAGATATTTCGGTCTATGTCATTCCCATGAAAATAATACGACAATTCAAAGTCATAAATTGCATAGTCGGGCATCATGGGATTCTCAAAAGAATTGAGCGTTGGCAACAGAGTTCTGGATTGCGAACACAAAAAACTGCATGGCATCATCAGCGAAATCACCTCCGCGATCAAAGCCAGAGAAGTTGCCGCGCTATTGCAAGGTTTTGAACAGCTGGAAAACTGCTTATCCGCGTATTTCGTGGTCGAAGAGAAAATTGCACAGGCGGTCGGGTTTGATTTCAAGCAACACCACGTGGCACATCAGGACCTGATGTATAAATTCCAAAGATTAAAGGCCGAGCTGGCCGATAATATTCTCGGGCTATCCAAACACGAGGAAGAGAACTATATCTGTTTATTGTACCGCCACCTCAAGCTGCACATCCTGTTCGATTCGGCTCCATCGCAAAAGATAGGCTTGAGGCGATTAAAAATGTGCAATATGGGACAAATGCCAAGATATTGATCCCCCTCCCCTATACCCCTTCCAAAAGAAGGATCGTGGTAGACGATCGGGTAGGGACCTTCTTCGATGGCAAAGCTAAAATCTTAACGCTTTATTGCACGCAAGAAACTAGCCGCTTTTCCCAAGAGACAATCGATCAGATCTACATCCATGCAAGACCCCTGTTAGAAAAGGGTTTTGAAGAGGCTTGCCCTCCTTTTACATCCGTTGTCTTCGCAGAGGATATCCCTTTTGCAACCTACCACACACCTATCGGCTATAGCTGGCCTAATGACTATACATAAAATTAATAATCGATAACAACTACAAGGA
>JACPVZ010000039.1 GCA_016197305.1 Nitrosomonadales bacterium
GGATGCGATTTCGGTCAGTGGTCGGGTGGATGTCGACGGCGAAGACACCAAGAAACCGGTGGCCACCGGCTTGTCTCAAGCCTTTGATTCCGCCGCGGCGACCATGCGTCTTGCGGCGCTGACCTGTTCCAGCGAAGAGGTCGACGAGTTGTCCAAAACCATGAAAATGGCCCGTCCCACCGGGCAGGCCATCAAGCAGGCGGCCGCCAACGTTGAGCGCCCGGCTGTTTCATCTGCACCCCGTGCCGCTGCGCGGCCAAATCCATCGCCGGCGGCCCCGGGCGGAGGCAATCTGCTGCTGATCATCATCGTTGTGTCGGTCCTGCTGGCGCTGGCAGGGATGTTGTTGCTGTAGCGCCGCCATGCAACGGCACTATACGCTGTTGCCCTCGCGTTATCTTGCCCTGTTGTTGAGTATCGTGCACGGAGCTGCGCTGTATGCGGTTGCGCTATTGCCCCTGCCGTTTGCGGCATGGTTCGGCCTGAGTCTGTTGCTGTTGTTCAATCTGGGCCGCCAGTTGTGGATTCGCGCATGGCTGGGAGCTCCCTCTGCGATCGTCGCGTTCAGTCTGGAGGACGACGGGCTGGTGCTGACTTCGCGCTCAGGGGGAACATTGCACGGTGCCTTGCTGGGCAATAGCGTGGTGACCCCGTGCCTGACGATATTGAATGTGCTGCCCGGAGGAGCGCACCGGCCGCATAGCGTGCTGATTTTTCCCGACAGCCTGGATGCGGCATCCTTCCGGCAGTTGCGCGTCAATTTGCGCTGGGGTGCGCTGAGCTGATTCATAGCGCCGTCCTGAAGTCTGCGATGGGAACCGGCTTGGCGAACAGATATCCCTGGTACAGGTTGCAATTGTTCTGCATCAGAAAATTGCGCTGTGCTTCGGTCTCCACACCCTCGGCGATGACTTCGATCCCGAGGTTTTGCGCCATCATGATGATGGTCTTGACGATCGCGGCATTGCCCTCGTCATGGGTGATGTCGCGCACGAAGCTCTGGTCGATCTTGAGCTGATCCAGCGGCAAGCGCTTGAGGTAGGTCAGTGAGGATTGGCCGGTGCCGAAATCGTCCATCGAAAAGCGTATACCGGCATTGCGCAGCTCATTCATTTTTGAGATGCAGGAGTTGATATTGTCCAGCACCAGGCTTTCCGTGAGTTCAAGCTTGAGCAACTGCGGATTGATGCCGCTGACACCGAGCAGATCCAGCACGCGTGCGACGAAATCGGGCTGACGGAACTGGCGCGCACTGACATTGACCGCCAGCTGGAAATGCGCGGTGGAGGGATTGTCCCGCCAGGCGTTGAGCTGGGCACAGGCTGTTTGCAACACCCACTCGCCGATTGGCACGATCATCCCGGTTGTTTCGGCGATCGGGATGAACTGCATCGGGGATATCCAGCCATGCTGCGGGTGCGGCCAGCGCAGCAATGATTCGGCTCCCACGACCTTGCCTTGCACATCTACCTGGGCCTGATAGTAAAGCCTGAGCTGTTGTTCTTTCAGCACATGGCGCAATTCCTTTTCCAGCATGCTGCGCTCTTCCAGATCTGCCTGCATCTTGGGGTCGAAGAAGCGCAGTGCATTGCGTCCCGCATCCTTGGCCTGATACATCGCGGTGTCGGCGTGCTTGAGCAGGTCATCAAGGCCGATATCCTCTCCGCGAAACAGGCTGATGCCGATGCTGGAACTGCCGTGATATTCAAATGTGTTGAGATCGTAGGCTTGCGCGGTGGCTTCCCGGATCTTTTCACCGACGAGCATGGCCTGATTGGCAGCCGCTTCGCGGCTGTTGCTGAGGCTCTCCAGCAGCACCACAAATTCGTCCCCGCCCAGGCGTGCGACGGTATCCACGTCGCGCACGCAATGCTGCAGGCGCCGGGTTACTTCGATGAGCATCAGGTCGCCGACGTTGTGTCCCTGGGTGTCGTTGAGCGCCTTGAAATTGTCCAGGTCGATGAACAGCAGTGCGGCATATTCTTGGCTGCGATGGCTTGTGGCCATTGCATGGCGCAGCCGGTCGGTGAGCAGGCGGCGGTTCGGCAGCAGGGTCAGTGCATCATAGAAGGCCAGATGGTGGATGCGTTCTTCGGCGAGCTTGCGTTCGGTGACATCCCGCGCGACGGCATAGATCCTGTCGCCCTTGGATGCGAGTATGGCATTCCATTCCAGCCAGCGATACTGGTTCTGTTTGGTTCGGAAGCGGCAACTGAAAGAGTGGGTGCGATGCCCTTTTGATAGCCTGCTCAGCTCGGCCTTGGTCGCATCGAGGTCGTCGGGGTGAATAAATGTCCTGAATGGTTGGCCGCACAACTCTTCCTCGCTGTAGCCCAGAGTGGCGTTGAAGGCCGGATTGATGCGCAGAAAATAGCCCTGCAGGTTCGCGACACAGATCAGATCGAGGGATAGTTCGTAGATGGCCCTGGCTTCGTTCAGTAATTCGATGCGCTCCTGGTTGATTTCCCAGTCACGCAGGATGCGTGACAGGATCAGCGGCAATTCCAGGAAAGTTTCGTGGGATTTGAGCATGTAGTCGAAGGCGCCATGCTTCATCGCATCGACTATCGTCTGTTGGTCGCTATGGCTGGTCATGATGACCAGCGGAAACTGGCCCTGATCGGCCGGCTGGGTGAGGATGTCGGTGGCGCGTCCATCCGGGAGATTGAGGTCGAGCAGTGCAAGTGCAGGCGGATCGGCGATGCTGCGGTTTTTAAATTCGCGCAGGGTCGAGACTATTTCCACATTGTTCCAGTGCGCATCTTCCAGAGCGCGTAGCATCGCCTCGGCATGGGACTGTTCATCCTCTACGATCAGGATGCGCGCAGAAAGCAAGTCGGTGCGGGATAGGGTTGGAACGTTCATACTGTGGCTTCCATCACAATGGCCGCTCATTCCATACCAGCCAGTAATATCCGATCACGTCCAGCAGTGCGGTGAATTTACCCAGGTCCAGCGGCTTGACCACGTAGCTGTTGGCGCGGTTTTCATAGGCGCGCGCGATATCCGATTCCGCAGCGGAAGTCGTCATCACCACGACCGGGATCTTGGCCAGCTGCGGGTCGGATTTGACCGCGTTCAGCACTTCGATGCCATCCACTTTCGGCAGGCGCAGGTCGAGCAGGATCAAACCCGGGACGGGAGCATCATGGAGATTTTGGTACTTGCCGCTATGCTGTAGAAAGTCCAGCGCCTCCTGTCCATCGGCGACCCAATGCAGCTGATTGGCTACGCGCGCATTTTCAAGGTTGCGGCGCACGATTTCTGCATGTGCCGGATCGTCCTCTACCAGCAGGATGGACAGCATGATGTCGGCATCTTCGATAGTCACCTGCACGCCACGCTGCGCGATGGCCCCGGCGTTGATATTCAGCGCCTCCTGCACCGCATCGCGCCAGCTGATGTGCTCGGGCAACGCAACGACGCGTCCGATGCGCGACATTTCCAGCAATTCATCGAGCAGCTGGCTCATCTTGTCTGCTGCCTGGGACATGAACGCCATGTCTTTTTCGATGCGTGCAGGATCGTTTTTTTCCAGGTCTTCCTTCAGATAGCCAAGGAAAGTCTTGATGGTCACCAGCGGGCTCTTCAGGTCGTGCGACACCATGTGGGTATAGCGTTCCAATTCTGAATTTTTCTGCTGTAACTTTTCCAGCGCCAGCTTGCGTTCACTGATGTCCAGCACCGAGGCGATGACAAAGCGTCCCTCGTTGGTGGCCAGCGGGTTCAATCCGATTTCTACCGGTATTTCGTGTCCATCCCTGTGCCTTGCATAAAGGTCGCGGCCCATGCCCATGTTGCGTCCGGCGGGATGCGCCATGAACTGCTGCATGTCGTGCCGATGTGTGGAGCGATAATGTTCGGGTACCAGCACATTGATAGTCTGGCCGAGCAATTCTTCCTGGTTGTAGCCGAACATCGCGAGTGTGCGAGTGTTGACCATCGTGATGATGCCTTGTTCGTCTACCATCAACATCGCATTGGGTGCGGCTTCGACGGCGGCACGAAAGCGCTCTTCGCCGCGTTTGCGTTCGGTGATGTCGACGCATATTGTGTAGTAGCCGCATACCGTTCCATCAGTGTCGGTATCGGGAAGCACGGTGATCATCGCATCGCGCATTCCGCCGCTGGGGTTGGGGATGCGTGCCTCGAAATTTCCGGCATTGCCGGCAAGCGCCTGTTCGATGTGGGGCGCATAGGCGACATACAACGCATCCCCCAGCACGTCCCGATGTTTTTTCGCCAGTACGGATTCGGGCAGGATGCCGAACCAGTCCAGGTACGCGGCGCTGGCGAACAGATAACGTCCATTTTCATCGAAACGGGAGATCGGGCCAGGCAGCGTATCCGTGATTTTCTTTAGTTCCTGTTCGCGGTTGCGCAGCAGGCGGATGGCGCTCTGGGATTGGGTGCGAGCGCTGGATAGATCGCCCTGCATCTTGTTCACGGCAGCGCCGAGTTCAACCAGTTCTCCGCTGCCGTTGATTTCGACTGCAGACTTGAAGTCGCCCCGGCTGATGCGTATCACCACGTCGCGCAAATAGTTCAGCGGATGGGAGAGCCAGTGGCGAAGGGCAACAATCAAAATCAGCATGGTGATGCCGCTGATGAGCAGGTTGGTCAGGGCATCGTTCCACAGGTCTCGCCAGATTTGCGCCTTGCCCAAGGCCAGGCTGTAATCGACTAGCAGTACCCCGGTCTGGGTAGCTCGGATCTCGCCGGGGCGGGCCGTCAGGGAAATCGGCTGGTAGGCAAGAATGCGGTAGTGCAGCGGGTCGGAGTGCAGCGCCAGGACATGGTCCTGCTGTGCTCTGGCAAAATGGTCGCTGTCGAATCCCGGGATGACCGTGCTCGCCGGCTTGCCCAGCCAGATGCGCTGGGTGGCATGCCGAACCTGCTGATGATCATCCAGCATGACCAGCGAGTTGACGTCGATGTTGCTGCCGAAATCGGCGATTTCTTCGGCAACCAGTCCCTCGTGACCGGAGCGCAACAGGGCCTCCAGGCGATGTTGCAGGTTGGCGAGGCTGGATTTGATCCGTTCCTGAGTGCTTTGCTCCAGGCGTGCGGCCAGGTATTCATAAC
>JACPVZ010000040.1 GCA_016197305.1 Nitrosomonadales bacterium
GAGGGGCATTCTGTGTGGCGCTGGTGGAATCATCTGGTGGTGAGCGTCGGCAATGGTCATGGCGGTGCTATGCATCGAGTTTTGTCCGGTTGTCCATGCGGCTATACAGTGTGGTGCGGTTGATGCCGAGCAATTTTGCGGCCTCGCTGATATTGCCTGCAGCTATCTCCAGTGCTGCGGCGATGTATTGCCCCTCCTGCTCGCGCAGGCGCTGATCCAGGCTGAAGCCGCCCTGCAGTATCTGGTCTTTTATCAATTCCAGCGTGTCCGGGTGTTGTGTGGGAGCAATCGTTTCAAAGGGATCGAATTCGTTTTGCAGTTGCGCCGCATCAATCGTCTGGCCTGGATATTTTGTCATCAAGCGGATGACGATGTTGCGCAGTTCCCGGATGTTTCCGGGAAAGCTGTATCGTTCCCAGCTGGATAGGGCTGCGGCGTCCAGGTTGAAGGGGGGCTGCTGGCTTTGCTGTGCGTAATGGGCGCTGAAATGATCGAGCAGCAGCAACTTGTCGTGCCCCAGTTCGCGCAGCGGCGGCGCGCTGATCGCTGCGATGTTCAGCCTATGGTACAGGTCACGGCGGAAAGCCCCGGTCTTCACGGCATGGTGCAGGTTGCTATTGGTTGCGGCGATGATGCGTGCGCGGCTAATGCGCGTTGATGTTTCACCGATGCGCTGATATTCGCCGTTTTCCAGCACGCGCAGCAGCTTGGCCTGTAGTTCCAGAGGCAGTTCGCCGATTTCGTCGAGAAACAGCGTTCCGTCGGAAGCGTCTTCGAAAAAACCCGCTTGCGCATCGTTTGCCCCGGTAAATGCCCCTTTCCGGTAACCAAACAACGTGGGCTCTATCAGCGTGGGGGAGATGGCAGCGCAGTTGAGCACTTTAAACGGGGCGTCCGGGTGCGGCCCCAGTTTTTGCAGCGCGGCGGCGATCAGCTCTTTGCCGCAACCAGACTCCCCTTGTATCAGCACGGGGAACGGGGTTGGAGCATACATCACGATCTGGCTGCGTAGCGCTTGTATGGGGGGGCTTTGCCCGATGATGCCGAGCACTTCTCCGGTTTTTCCCTCATGCCTGCGTTCGCTGTCCTGGACCTTGAGGGCATCTTCCAGCCGTTTGCGGATCTGTTCCGGTGCGCAGGGCTTGGCGATGAAATCCATCGCGCCCAGGGCGCGCGCATGTCGGGCATTGCTCTGTTCGTCCTGTCCGGACAGCACAAAAATCTGGATTTGCGGGGCGTGTGCAAGCAGTTCGGTGATCAGGCGAAACCCCTCGTCCGGGCGGTGCGGGATGGGCGGCAATCCCAGGTCGATCAATGCGAGTTGCGGGGGGTCCTGTAAGGAGCGCAGCAGGTCTATCGCGGCGGGGCGCGACTCGGCCTGCTGGATGTTGAATCCCGAGCTCAAGGTAACGGACAGGCCCTCGCGTATCAAGGGGTCGTCGTCCACAATCAGCAGGATCGGACGGCTATGGTTTGTGCGATTCGGCATAACTTCCGGGGGGAATTGTAATCAGTTGGTGTGCAGGATAGCTCGCTATCGTTGCAAGCTCAACATGCATGAGGCAAGAAATTTCAATGGGTCTGGGGCTGGTGTCTTTGCGCTGTGTTATACCGGCAATTGCATTCAGAATGCTTGGGGGCAATGTGGCAAGCGCCGGTTTTGTCGTTGTGGATAAGTGCTGGCGTGGTTTAGAATGTGTGCACTCCCAAACAACTTCCTTTTGAGATCCATACGTGTCCGCACAAAACCTGGTGGAAATTCGCGATTTGAATTTTTCCTACGACAGACGTCCTGTCCTGGAAGGCATCAACATGAATTTCCCTCGTGGCAAGCTGGTTGCGATCATGGGTTTGAGCGGCTGCGGCAAGACGACATTGTTGCGCCATATAGGCGGGTCGTTGAAGCCAACCAGGGGGTATGTGAAAGTGGATGGCCAGGTGCTGCATGAGCTGGATCAGGAGGGGTTGTACGCGATGCGTCGCAAGATGGGGATGCTGTTCCAGTTTGGCGCGCTGTTCACTGATATGTCGGTATATGACAACGTGGCATTTCAGATGCGCGAGCATACCGATTTGCCCGAAGAGCTTATCCATGATCTGGTACTGATGAAGTTGCACGCAGTGGGGTTGCGCGGCACCCACAACTTGATGCCTTCGGAGTTGTCGGGCGGGATGGCGCGGCGCGTGGCTTTGGCGCGCACCGTGGCGCTCGATCCGATGTTGATCATGTATGACGAGCCGTTTGCCGGGCTGGACCCGATTTCGCTGACCGTGGTCGGGGATCTGATCAGACGCCTTAACGATGCGCTGGGGGCGACCTCGGTGGTGGTGACGCACGATGTGCAGGAGTCGTTGAAAATTGTCGATTATGTGTATTTCATGGCGCATGGCGTGATTGTCGCGGAAGGAACACCGGATCAGATACGTGCATCGGACCGGGATTTCGTGCGCCAGTTCGTGCACGGTGAAATGGATGGGCCGGTGCCATTCCATTATCCCGGCGGCGACTATCGCCAAGATTTGAATTTGCGAGCCTGACACCATGCCTATAGCAAAAAGTTTCCGAGCGATTGGACATCGCAGCGTCAATGCGGTCTGGCGTATCGGTTTGGCGACGCGCTTCTTCCTGTTGACCCTGCGCTATTCAGGCAACGGCTTCCGCCGCTTTCATCTGATCATCAAGGAGCTGTTCTCCACCGGGGTGATGTCGCTGATCATCATCGTGGTGGCGGGCCTGTTTGTCGGGATGGTGCTGGGGTTGCAGGGATATGAGACGCTCAAGCGTTATGGTTCTGAATCGGCGCTTGGCGTGATGGTGGCGCTGGGCCTGGTGCGCGAATTGGGGCCGGTGGTGGCTGCGCTGTTGTTCGCCAGCCGCGCGGGCTCGGCGATGACGGCGGAAATCGGGTTGATGAAGGCGACCGAGCAGATATCCGCGATGGAGATGATGGCGGTGAACCCGATCGCGCGCATCGTTGCGCCGCGTTTCTGGGCGGGCGTGATCTCGATGCCGTTGCTGGCTGCATTGTTCAGCGCAGTCGGCGTGTTCGGCGGTTACTTCGTCGGGGTGGTCCAGATTGGCGTCGATGAAGGCTCGTTCTGGTCGCAGATGCAAGCCGCCGTGGATTTCAGGGAAGACATCCTGAACGGGGTGATCAAGAGTTTTGTGTTCGGTACTGCTGTGACGGTGATTGCACTGTTCGAGGGCTATGATGCGCCGCCTACTGCCGAGGGGGTGTCCGGGGCAACAACGCGCACCGTCGTGACTTCGTCGCTGGCGATATTGATGCTGGATTTTGTGTTGACTGCAATGATGTTCGGAGGAAAGTGATTATGGAACGTACGACGCTCGACCTGTGGGTGGGCATATTCGTGGTGGCGGGTATCGCCGCGCTGGTGATGCTGGCGATGAAGGTCGGGAACCTGAGCACCTACAATGTGTCCGAAACCTACCAAGTGCATGCGTATTTCACCAATATCGGCGGTTTGAAGCCCAAGGCCTCGATCAAGAGCGCCGGCGTGCTGGTGGGGCGAGTGACCGGGATCACGCTGGATACGCAGCGTTATGAGGCCAAGGTCACGATGAGTCTGGACAAGCGCTATCAGTTTCCGAAAGACACCTTCGCTAACATCCTGACGTCGGGCTTGCTGGGGGAGCAGTACATCGGGTTGATGCCTGGTGGTGATGAAGAAATGCTGAAAGATGGCGAGCAATTGAAGAAGACCCAATCAGCGGTGGTCTTGGAGGATTTGATCGGCAAATTCCTGTACAACAAGGCGGCGGAACCGGCCAAATAAACTGAGGAGTGCAGTATGTTGTTGAAAATGATCGCGGGTGTGTTGATGTTGGTGGGTGTGGCGCATGCAGACGTGGTTGCGCCGGATGTGTTGATCAATACGACCGTTCAGGAAGTGCTCGCCATTGTCAAACAGGACAAGGACATTCAGGCGGGTAACCAGAAAAAGATTCTGGAGCTGGTGGATGCCAAGGTGTTGCCGCATTTCGATTTTACCCGCATGACCCAGTTGGCGGTCGGCAAATCCTGGCGTACGGCGACTCCGGAGCAGAAGCAGGCGCTGGTGACCCAGTTCCGCAACATGCTGGTGCGCACCTATACCAAGGCGTTTACCGTCTACCGCGATCAAACCGTGGAGGTGAAGCCTTTCAAAATGGCCGCCGATGCTACTGAGGCGACCGTCAAGACGCTGATCAACAAGCCGGGGGCGCAGCCGGTTCCGGTGGATTATGAAATGAAGAAGTCCGCCGATGGATGGAAGGCGTTTGATGTATCCATCGAGGGGGTCAGCATGGTGATGAGCTACCGTGGCACATTTGATACGCAAATCCAGCAAAACGGCATCGACGGGCTGATCAAGATGCTGTCCGATAACAATACCAGCGCCGCCAATGTGTCCTTGCGCAAGGCAGAGGCAAAGTGATCGTACGCGAAGATGAGCGCCTGGTCGTCAGTGGTCAGTTGACCATGTCCACGGTCCCGGCATTGTTTGCCAGCGGTTTGCAGCAGTTAAGGAGCGCGGATTTGCGGGTGGATTTTTCGCAGGTCGAGGCGGTCGACTCCGCCGCGGTCGGCATGTTGCTCGGCTGGTCAAGAGCGGCGCAGCACAGCCAGCGCAAACTGCATGTGACGGGTTTGCCGGAAGATCTGCTCAGTCTGGCGCGCCTTTATGGCGTGGCGGAGCTGCTGCCGCAGCAATCAGCCTGAGTAACCGGGCGGAAGTGCATTCCGCTTTGTGGGCGTTTCCAGCCGGTTTTTAGTATCATGCGCGACTTCCGTGTGGTCGGTTGCCCGTCTCGTGTCGGTTGTCTGCGGGCAGATGGCTTTGCGGTGTTTCAAAATATCTGTGAGAAAAATAATGGTTACCCCGGACAGTATCCGATTGAATATCGCACAAAACATGTCGACTGAGCACTTGACCGTGAACGGCGATGGCCAGCACTTCGAGGCAGTGGTGGTAAGCGAGGCATTCGCAGGAAAGAGCCGCGTGCAGCGTCACCAGCTGGTTTATCAGACCCTGGGGGAGCGGATGCGCGATGAGATTCACGCGCTGTCGATGAAAACCTATACGCCGCAAGAGTGGCAGAGCCAGAAATAGTCCATGCAAAAATTAGCGATACAGGGCGGAGCACGCCTCAATGGCGAGGTGCGGGTTTCCGGTGCCAAGAATGCGGCGTTGCCTATCATGTGCGCAAGTCTGTTGAGCGCGGATGATTTGCGTCTGGGTAATTTGCCCGACATGCACGATGTCGCGACGATGAAGAAATTGTTGCAGCAAATGGGAGTCAGGATCGACTCGGCGGCACAGGGTGCGATCTTCAACGCGGCGCAAGTGGATAGGCTGGAGGCGCCCTATGATATGGTCAAGACCATGCGTGCCGCGATCCTGGTGCTGGGGCCTTTGCTGTCACGATTCGGAGAGGCGCGTGTCTCTCTGCCCGGCGGCTGTGCGATCGGTTCGCGTCCGGTCGACTTGCATATCAAGGGTTTGCAGGCGATGGGCGCGGATATCCACATCGAGCACGGCTATATCCATGCGCAGGCGAAGCGGCTCAAGGGCGCGCGCATCCTGTTCGAGCTGGTGAGTGTTACGGGCACCGAAAATCTGATGATGGCCGCGGTTCTGGCGGACGGCGTGACGGTGCTGGAAAATGCCGCGCGTGAACCGGAAGTGGTCGATTTGGCGTTGTGCCTGATTGCGATGGGTGCGAAGATCGACGGGGCCGGCACCGATACCATCACCATCGTCGGCGTCGACAGGCTGCATGGGGCTGATTACTGCGTGATGCCGGACCGGATCGAGAGCGGCACCTTTCTGGTGGCTGCTGCGGCGACGGGCGGCAACATCACGTTGACCGATGCGCGTGCGGATATCCTGGATAGCGTCTTGGACAAGCTGCGTGAGGCCGGGGCGAAGATTGTCGTGTCGGGCGACCGCATCAGTCTCGACATGCAGCGCCGCCCGGCGGCGGTGAATGTCCGCACCGCACCGTACCCGGCCTTCCCCACCGATATGCAGGCACAATTCATGGCGATGAACTCGGTTGCGGAGGGTAGTTCGATGGTGGTCGAGACCATCTTCGAGAATCGCTTCATGCATGTGCAGGAGCTGCGCCGCCTGGGAGCGCTGATCGAGGTGGAGGGAAATGCCGCGGTGATCAAGGGGAGCGCGCACCTGGAAGGCGCGACGGTCATGGCGACGGATTTGCGCGCTTCGGCCTGTCTGGTGATCGCCGGCCTGGTGGCGCAGGGCGAGACTGTCGTCGACCGGATATATCATCTGGATCGCGGTTATGAACATATCGAGGCGAAACTGTCCGCGCTGGGTGCGCAGATTCGCCGTATACGCTAGGAGTGCTTGAGTGATAACCATTGCATTGTCCAAGGGACGAATCTTCGAAGAAACCTTGCCGCTTCTGGCTGCGGCCGGCATTACGCCATTGGAGGATCCGGAGTCTTCGCGCAAGCTGATCCTGCCGACCAATCGTTCCGATGTGAGGTTGATCATTGTGCGCGCCTCCGACGTGCCTACCTATGTTCAATACGGTGCGGCCGATCTGGGTGTCGCGGGCAAGGATGTGCTGGACGAGCATGGCGGTGCGGGGTTGTATCAGCCGCTGGACCTGAACATTGCCCGCTGCCGGATGATGGTTGCGGTGCATGACGACTTTGATTATGCCTCTGCGGTGCGGCAGGGCGCACGTCTGCGTGTGGCGACCAAATATGTGCAGACTGCGCGCGAGCATTTCGCCGGCAAGGGCGTGCATGTCGATCTGATCAAGCTGTATGGTTCTATGGAGCTGGCGCCGCTGGTAGGCTTGTCCGATGCAATCGTGGATCTGGTCAGCAGCGGCAATACGCTGAAGGCGAATCACCTCAAGGCGGTTGAACACATCGCGGACATTTCGTCGCGTCTGGTGGTTAATCAGGCGGCGCTCAAGTTGAAGCTCGATGCGATCCAGCCGATGCTCGACGCATTTGCGGGGGCGGTTAAATGAACATCAAACGGCTTTCGACCGGGCAGGCTGATTTCGATGCGGCGCTGAAGGCGCTGGACAGCCCGTCCGGTCGCCTCACGCAGCCTGAGGACGCTTCATGAGCACCCCGATGACGCCCACCCGTACCGAAGTGCTGCCGCGCGGCCTGGAGCCCCCGGCAGGCGCTACCCAGGCC
>JACPVZ010000041.1 GCA_016197305.1 Nitrosomonadales bacterium
GTTGATGACCGCCGACCCGGTAAAAATTGCCGTCCGATAACACGCGCAACAAACGTGTCTGCAGATCGGCGGGCATGTCGCCGATCTCGTCGAGGAACAGCGTGCCGCCCTCGGCCTGCTCGAAGCGCCCTCGCCGGGTCGCTGCCGCACCGGTGAATGCGCCGCGCTCGTGGCCGAACAGCTCCGATTCGAGCAAATCTTTCGGAATCGCTGCGGTGTTGATCGCGATGAACGGCTTGTCGGCGAGCGGACTGTGGCGGTGCAGCGCATGTGCCACCAGTTCCTGGCCGGTGCCCGATTCGCCGTTGATCAGCACCGTCGCATGCGACTGCGACAACCTGCCGATCGCACGAAATACTTCCTGCATCGCAGGCGCCTGGCCGAGTATGTCGGCGGCCACCGCGACCGGCTCGGCCTCGCCCGATTTGCGTTTGCTCTGCTCCAGTGCGCGGCGTATCAGCTCGATCGCATGGTTGATATCGAACGGCTTGGGCAGGTATTCGAACGCCCCGCCCTGAAAAGCCGACACGGCGCTCTCCAGATCGGAGTACGCGGTCATGATGATCACCGGAATATTCGGATGACGCCGATGCAGCGTCTGCAGGAAATCCAGCCCTGAGCTGCCCGGCATGCGGATATCGCTGACGACCACCTGGGGCGCGTCGCTGGCCAATGCACGCAGCGCATCGTCCGCGGTGGCGAAACTCTTGAACTCAATATCCTCGCGAGTCAGCGATTTCTCCAACACCCAGCGTATTGAACGGTCGTCATCAATTATCCAGACTGGTTTCATAATGTGCTCATTTATGGAAGCGGGAGAAGAACGGTGAAGCAAGTCCGGCCGGGTTCGCTGTCGAACTCTATCGTACCGTGGTGCTGGCTGACATAGTCCTGCGCCAGCGTCAGTCCCAGGCCGTGACCATCGGCATGGCCCGACACCAGCGGGTAAAAAATCTTGTCCTGCAGTTCGGGCGGTATGCCCGGGCCGTTGTCTATGATCTGCACCATCACCGCCAGCTTGTGGCGCCGCTTGACCAGCGTCACCTGGCGCGCGATGCGGGTGCGCAAGGTAATGGTGCCCTTGCCCTGCATCGCCTGTGCCGCATTGCGCACGATGTTGAGCATGACCTGGATCAGCTGCTCCTTGTCGCCGATCAGTGCAGGCAGGCTGATGTCATAGTCGCGCTGTATCTTCAGATCCTCGGGCAACTCCGCCAGCACCACGCTGCGCACGCGCTCCAGGACTTCATGGATATTCAGCGCACTGTAATGCGTCGCGTTTTGCGGGCTGAGCAGTTTCTCCATCAGCGAACGCAACCGGTCCGCTTCCTGCACGATAACCTGGGTGTATTCGCGCAACGCCGGCTTTTCCAGCTCCTGTTCGAGCAGCTGTGCCGCGCCGCGTATGCCGCCCAGCGGGTTCTTGATCTCGTGCGCGAGGTTGCGCAACAGCAGGCGGCTGGCCTGAGTCTGGTCAAGCATCTGCTCTTCGCGCGCCAGCTTGAGCGGCCTGTCGATCGGATGGAATTCCAGCAACAGGCACTGCCGGGTCAGCTGCAGCGGCGTCGCGGCGCAGCGCAGGTGCAGCTTGCCGTGCGCATGCGTTCCCAGCATCAGGTCATACTCGATGTAACAGGCGTTGTTATGCACCGCCTGCTGCATCGCGCTGGCGAGTTGTTCGGTATGGGTGAAGACCTGCTGCAACGGATGGCCCAGCAGGTTTTTGCCGCTCACGTCGAACAGTTGCTCGGCGGCGGGGTTGAGATAATTGATACGCGACTGTTCGTCCAGCAGGATGACCGCTGTGGAAAGATGCTCTAGAGTCAGGTAGGAGGAATCAGACATACCGTTCTACAAAGCAGAAAGCATGCCAAACGGGATGGTCACTCAAGTTTGGATAATTCCGTTTTGAGCGCCTCGACATTCTTCTCGTGCAATTCCACCTGTTCTTTCAATGCGGCGATCTTCTCGTCGTATTTCGCCACGTTGCGGTAAGTCTTGCCGTCCTTGCCCCTGTATACCTCGGGGCTGCCTTCGCCTTCCTTCAGGTTGTTGCGGGCTTCCTCCAGCAGCTTTTCTTCGCTGCTCAGCTCGCTCTCGAGTATCTTGCGCCGCGCATCATCGCGGTTGCGCTGGGTTGCCCGATCCACTCTTGGGAAGTCCTCCGGTGAAGCGGTGGCGCGGCTGCGTCCCTGCGGAACCGAGGTCGGCAGCGGCTCGAGTATGATTTTTTTGCCGCCCTTGATCGGCGTGCTGGAGTAGGTGACGTGCCCATCCGCATCGACAGCCTTGTATATTTCCGCCTGCGCCAACATCGGGCAGACCGTCAGCGCGGCCAGCAAATAGCGAATCTTCATGTTGAGTCCCCGTCGAAGTAACGCGGGAAGTATAGGACAAGCATGGTTCACAGACAAACCTTTCGCGACAAATAAAAACGGGGCTTGCGCCCCGTTCTGTTTGCTGCTGCAAGTGTTGCTTAGATGCTGTAGTACATATCGAATTCGACCGGATGGGTCGTCATGCGAATGCGGTTCACCTCTTCCATCTTCAATGCGATGTAAGCATCGATGAAGTCGTTGGAGAACACGCCGCCACGGGTCAGGAACTCGCGGTCCTTGTCCAGATGGGCAAGAGCTTCATCCAGCGAGGCACACACGGTCGGGATCTTTGCATCTTCTTCCGGTGGCAGGTCGTACAGATTCTTGTCGGCTGGATCGCCAGGGTGAATCTTGTTCTGGATGCCGTCCAAGCCGGCCATCATCAACGCCGCGAAACACATGTACGGGTTGGATGTCGGATCCGGGAAGCGGGTCTCGATGCGGCGCGCCTTGTCGCTGGCGACGTGAGGGATGCGGATCGAAGCGGAACGGTTCTTCGCCGAGTAAGCCAGCTTCACCGGCGCCTCGTAGTGAGGAACCAGACGCTTATAGGAGTTGGTGCCCGGATTGGTGATCGCGTTCAGCGCCTTCGCATGCTTGATGATACCGCCGATATAGTACAGCGCGGTCTCGGACAGGCCTGCATAGCCGTTGCCTGCGAACAGGTTCTTGCCGCCCTTCCAGATCGACTGGTGCACGTGCATGCCGGAACCGTTGTCGCCGACGATAGGCTTGGGCATGAAGGTCGCGGTCTTGCCATACTGGTGCGCGACGTTATGCACCACGTATTTCAGCGCCTGGGTCTGGTCGGCGCGGCGCACCAGCGTATTGAACTTGGTGCCGATCTCGCACTGGCCGGCGGTCGCCACTTCGTGGTGATGCACTTCGACTTCGATGCCGATGTCTTCGAGAGCCAGGCACATCGCGGCACGGATGTCGTTCAGACTGTCGACCGGCGGAACCGGGAAGTAGCCGCCCTTGACCATAGGACGGTGGCCGGTGTTGCCGCCGTCGAATTTCTCGCCGGTTGCCCATGCCGCTTCTTCGGAGTTGATCTTCAGCGAGCAGCCGGACATGTCGACCGTCCAGTTCACCGAGTCGAAAATGAAGAACTCTGGCTCGGGACCGAAGTAGGCTGTATCGCCGATGCCGCTGGATTTCAAATAGGCTTCCGCGCGCTTCGCGATGGAACGCGGATCGCGGTCATAACCCTTGCCGTCGGTCGGCTCGATCACGTCGCAGGTGATCACCAATGTGTTTTCGTCCATGAACGGATCGAGGTAGGCGGTTGCCGGATCCGGCATCAGCAACATGTCAGATGCCTGGATGCCCTTCCACCCGGCGATCGAGGAGCCGTCGAATGCATGGCCGTCTTCAAACTTGTCCAGTCCGACATACTTGGCTGGCACGCCCACATGCTGCTCTTTGCCGCGTGTATCGGTAAAACGGAAATCCACGAACTTCACATCGTGGTCTTTAATCATCTTCAAAACATCATTTGCCGACATCGACATAACTCTCTCCCGAAAAAACAAATAAACAGAAAACTACAACCTGGAATTGCAAATGCAGAAAACGTGCCAGACCTCTTCCGTACGTTGGGCGGCATTGTGCCATAAGCCCGCCAGCGGGCACACAAAATCTTTGCACCAAAAAAGGGCGGCTTGGCGCCCGGTGCGCACTATTTTTGTGCGTGATTGCGATGGACGTGTATCACCCGGAAAAATTCGTCGTCTCGTACCAGCGCATCGCAACTCGCCTGCAAGGCATCGGCCTGCTCGGCGAGCCGCTGGTTGACCGGTAAATAGATCTCCGCATCGACCTTGCCATCGAGGTAGTGCAGCACCACCCGTTTGCCGGCCAGGTCATGCTCGCCCAGACGCTCGGCAAGATGTGCCAACAGGCCGGGGCGGCTGGGCAGATGAGCATTGGGTTTGGCCTGCAGGTCGTCTTCCGGATCGATATGCACCATCACATCCAGAACGTGATGATGCTTGAGCACGGCATGGCGCGCCGCCTCGGCGATGTAATGCCCTTCGGAAACGCTGATCTTGGGATCGACGATGATGTGCGCATCGACCAGCGCGTTGTCGGCCATCTTGCGCGTGCGCAACTCGTGCAGACCGCGCACACCATGCGTGTTCAACAGGGTCTGGCGGATCGCCTCGACCTCTTCCTCATCCAGCCCGGTGTCTATCAACTCCTGCAGCGCTTCGAACGCCAGCTTGCCGCCCATGTGGGCGATCATCACGCCCACCACCGCCGCCGCGAGCAAGTCAAAAAATGTGTAACCGAGCAGGTTGCCTGCGACGCCGACGATCACCACCAGCGATGAGGCCGCATCCGAGCGGGCATGCCAGGCATTGGCGATCAGCATCTGTGAACGCACGCGCTTGGCTACAGCCAGCATGTAACGGAACATGCCCTCCTTGGCCAGCAAAGCCAGACAGGCAATGCCGAGCGCCAGCGGATTGACTGCCTGCACTGCGGCGGGCTGCTGCAAACGCATCGCCGCCGCGACCAGCAAGCCCACGCCGAGCACGGCGAGAAAGGTCCCCAGGATCAGCGTGGCCGCTGTTTCCACCCGCGCATGGCCATAAGGATGGTTGGCATCGGCATGCCGGTTGCCGTGACGATTCGCGAACAGCACCAGCACATCGGAAAGCAGATCCGACAGGGAATGCAGGCCATCCGCCATCAGCGCCTGGGAATGCGCGACAAACCCGCCCACCACCTGCAGGAAGGTCAGCAGCAGATTGATCACGATGCTGACCCAGGTGCTCTTCTGTGCCGCCGCAAAGCGCTCCGGGTTGGTCGGCTCGAAACTGCCGACCGCCGGTTTGCTCTGGTAAGGTTCTGTATGATTTTTCATGTCGGTTGCGCTAGTATGCGCTTGTGGCGCGGCGGCAATTCTACACCGGCACGGGCGGTTAGTGGTTTTAGAGCCCGATGTAGTGACGCCCGCGTTCAGTTAACCAAAACTCTATTGAAGAAAGAATCAGCATGGGAAAAATTACTGCGATCCTGCAAGCGGCTCAACAGCGGGCAAAAGAAATGGGCTTGCCCTATGAGGGCGCCCTGTTTCCCCAAGAAGCCTATGAAATTCTGCAATCCGCGCCGGGTGCCAAACTGGTGGATGTTCGCACCCGTGCCGAGCTGGACTGGGTGGGCAGCATACCGAATGCAGTGGAGATCGAATGGGCGACCTACCCCGGCATGAAAGCCAATCCCAATTTTTTGGCCCATCTGCAGCAACAGGTCGACAAGGAAGCGCTGGTGCTGTTCATTTGCCGCAGCGGGGCGAGATCGCACCACGCCGCTGCCGCAGCCACCCAGGTCGGCTACGGCGACTGCTATAACGTGTTGGAAGGCTTCGAGGGCGAGATCGACGACAACGACCATCGCAACACCACCGATGGCTGGCGTGTCGCCGGATTGCCCTGGCAACAGAGCTAGGCAAGCATTCAGTCTGGCCGGTAATCGATGATCAGCGGAGCATGGTCGGAGAAGCGTTGCTCCTTGTAAATCGTCGCGGCGTGCGCGCGCTGTGCAATGCCCGGCGTGGCGATCTGGTAATCGATGCGCCAGCCCACATCCTTGGCCCATGCCTGACCGCGGTTTGACCACCAGGTGTACGCTTCCAGCTCCGGGTGCACCTGCCTGAACACATCGACGAAGCCGACCTCCTCGAACAACTCCGTCAGCCAGGCGCGCTCCTCGGGCAGAAAGCCGGAGTTCTTCTTGTTGCCGCGCCAGTTTTTCAGGTCGATCTCCTTATGGGCAATGTTCCAGTCACCGCAGATCACCACCTCGCGCCCGCTGGCACGCAGCTCGCGCAAGTGCGGCATGAAGGCCGCCATGAATTTGAACTTGACTGCCTGTCGTTCCTCTCCGCTCGATCCGGAGGGCAGGTACAACGACACCACGCTGAATTCGGCAAAATCCGCGCATAAATATCGCCCTTCCGCATCGAATTCGGCAATGCCCAGACCGCTGATGACTTGCTGCGGCGCCAAACGGCTATAAATCCCCACGCCGCTGTAACCCTTCTTCTCGGCATAATGGAAGTATCCCTGGTAACCGTGCGGCGCAAGCATTTGCGCGGTCATATCGGCCGCCTGCGCCTTGAGTTCCTGCAAACAGATGATGTCGGCCTGCTGCACAGCCAGCCAGTCGAAGAAACCCTTGCTGGCAGCCGAACGGATACCGTTCAGATTGATGGTGATGATGCGCATGAAAAGTCTCGAGGGTAATCGGGCGCGCCATTATAATGACGCTTGCCCTTTCAACCTACCTTCACCACCATGTTCAATTTCAGACAGGATTTCATCCGCTTCGCCGTGCAGCAAAAGGTATTGTGCTTCGGCGAGTTTCAGACCAAAGCCGGGCGCTTGTCGCCTTATTTCTTCAACGCCGGACTGTTCAACGATGGCGCTTCGTTACGCAGCCTGTCGCAATTCTACGCGCAGGCAATCCTCGCTTCCGGGCTGTCTTTTGACATGCTGTTCGGCCCCGCCTACAAGGGCATTCCGCTGGGGGCGGGGGCCGCGATCGCGCTGGTCGAACAAGGCCACAATGTGCCGTTTTGCTACAACCGCAAGGAGGCCAAGGATCACGGCGAGGGCGGCACAACGGTAGGCGCGAAACTGCAGGGCAAGGTGCTGATCATTGACGATGTGATTTCCGCAGGCACCTCGGTACGCGAGTCCATCGAGCTGATACGTGCTGCGGGAGCACAGCCCTGCGGAGTGATCATCGCGCTGGATCGCATGGAACGCGGCCAAGGCGAGCTCTCGGCGGTGCAGGAAGTCAAACAAAGCTTTGGCATTCCCGTGATCGCGATCGCCACGCTGGACGACCTGCTCGGCTATTTGCAAGGTGACGCCGGGATGGTGCAGAATCTAACCGCGGTGCAATCCTACCGTGATCGCTATGGAGTGAAAAATGACTAGATCCGCATTGCTCATCGCACTGCTTGCCGGCCTCGCTTTCAGCCTGCCAGCTTCCGCCAAGATGTACAAATGGGTGGACGACAAGGGGGTCACCCACTATGGTGAAACCATCCCGCCGGAATATGCCGGCAAGGACCGCTCGGAACTGAACAAGGCAGGGCGCGTGGTCAACAAGCAGGAAGTGCTGACTCCCGAAGAGCGTAAAGCCAAGGAACAGGAAGCTGCCGCCAAGCGCAACGAGGAAGCAGCCGCGCTGGAAGCCAAGCGCCGAGACAAGGCCTTGCTCAACACCTATTCGAACACCAAGGAAATCGACCTGGCGCGCACCCGCAACCTGCAGCAAGTCGACGCGCGCATCCACAGCACCAACAGCCAGCTCCAGATGGTCCGTGAAAACCTGCAGAGTCTGCAGAATGATGCAGATGCGCGAACCAAGGCCGGCAAAAAAGTCCCGCCTTCGTTATACGAAGACATCAAGGAAACGCAGGATCGCCTGAACAAGTTGCGGCAGGATCTGGACAAGGATCAGGCGGAAAGAGCCGCATTGAACGCACGCTACGATGCCGACAAGGCGCGCTACAAAGAGCTGACCGGCAAATAGTTACATCGTGACAAAGCGCCGGGCGGCATGATCATAACCCAGCAGCTCGCCTTGCTCGATATCAAAGTACCAGCCGTGCAGCGTGAGCCTGCCCTGTTCGACGCGCTCGCGTATCCAAGGGAAGGTCATCAGATTCTGCAGTGACGCCAGGATCGATTTCTGCTCGCAGGCGCGATGCCTCACCTCGCTGTCTGCAGTAGCGAACTCTTGCTCTATGTGGCGCCGCGCCTCGGTGGCGATACTCATCCACCCGGCAATAAAGGAATCATCCTTGACTACGCCCCCTTCCAGCAAGGCGTGTATCCCGCCGCAATGCGCATGGCCCAGCACGATGATGTGCTGCACGCCCAGATTGCATACGCCGAACTCCAGCGCGGCGCTGGTGCCATGATATTGGCCCTGGTATTCCATCGGGGGCACCAGATTGGCCACGTTGCGGACAACGAACAGGTCGCCGGGCGCGCAGTCCAGTATCAAGGCCGGATCGACGCGTGAATCGCAACAGGCCACGACCAGCGTGGAAGGCGTCTGGCCATGCTCGACCAATGCGTGAAACTGCGCGTTGTCTTTGGCCAGGGTACGCTCACGAAAGCGCTGGAACCCCTCGACCAGCTCCCGTGGTGTGCTCATGTCGCCAGTAACCGTTGCAGCGCTTCGCGGTATTTATCGGTGGTCTTTTGCACGACTTCCGGCGGAACGTGCGGGGCAGGCGGGCGCTTGTTCCAGTTCGATGATTCCAGCCAGTCGCGCACGAATTGCTTGTCGAAACTCGGTGGATTGCTGCCGACACGGTATTGGTCGGCCGGCCAGAAGCGCGATGAGTCCGGCGTCAGCGCCTCGTCGATCAGATACATCTTGCCTGCCGCATCGACGCCAAATTCGAACTTGGTATCGGCGATGATGATGCCCTTGCTTGCCGCATAGTTCGCAGCCTCGGTGTACAAAGCCAGCGTCGCATCGCGCACCTCGTTGGCACGCGCCTCGCCCAGCAGCTCCACCGCTTGTGCAAAGGAAATATTCTCGTCGTGATCGCCTACCGCCGCCTTGGTGGAGGGGGTAAACAACGGCTCGGGTAATTTTTCTGCCTCGCGCAGACCCGCAGGCAGTTTGATGCCGCACACCGCGCCGGTCTTCTGGTAATCCTTCCAGCCCGAACCGACCAGGTAGCCGCGCACGATCGCCTCTATCGGCAAGGGCTTGAGCTTCCTGGTGACAAAAGCGCGGCCGCGCACCTGAGCCTGCTCGGCCTCGCCCTTGACCACCGATTCCGGGGCAATGCCGGACAGGTGGTTGGGGATCACATGCTGCAACTTGTTGAACCAGAAATTCGACACCGTGGTAAGCACCTCGCCCTTGCCGGGAATCGGGTCGGGCAAGATCACGTCGAAGGCGGACAGCCTGTCTGTCTGCACGATCAGCAAATGCTGCTCGTCGACCGCATAAAGATCGCGCACCTTGCCGCGATGCAGCAACGGCAAACTTTTGATATCGGACTGCAACATCGCCGTACCCATCACTTCACCCCCAGACCGTCGGCAATTTCCTGTTTCAGGCTCTCTTTGGTCTGCGGTGCATGGATCACCTTGACCAGTTTCCCTGTGCCGTCCAGCATCACCAGCGAGGCTCGGTCGGCTTGATAGGTCTGCATGAACATTGTCGTTTCCGTCATACCGTAGTCGGACAGCAGAAATTCGACCTTGCCTTCATACTGGCCGCGCACAGAGTCCATGATGTCCATCAGCTCATAGCTCTGCACCGCGTTCTTGTCGCGAATCAGCACCAATGTCGGCATACCCTTGCCGACCCGGGTCAGGTCATCGCTGTAGCCGTGTGGCAGCAGCTTCACCGCAAACACGCCCAGCAACAGAATCAACCCCAGCACGATCCATTTGGTCTTGCCGGATCGTGCCGGTGCTGCCTTGGCATTTTTTTCGACGTTACTCATGGTTCCTCCGGTGAACTAGAACTACAAGGCCGGCAAAGTTGTGGCCTTGATCGCATCCGCTTGCTGTTGCCGGTATGCGGTTAAACGTTTAGCCAAGCCGTCATCATGCAAGGCCAGCATCGAGATCGCGCACAAGGCGGCATTCGCCGCGCCGGCTTCGCCGATCGCGAAGGTTGCCACAGGAATCCCCTTGGGCATTTGCACGATGGACAGCAACGAGTCCATGCCCTTGAGATACTTGGACGGGATGGGCACACCCAGCACCGGCAACGTAGTCTTGCCGGCGATCACACCGGCAAGATGCGCCGCGCCGCCCGCTCCCGCGATGAAACACTGCACGCCCTGCGCGGTGACTTCCTTGATGTAATCGAACAGCAGGTCGGGCGAACGATGCGCCGAAATCACCCGTGCATCGAACGCGACACCGAAATCCTGCAACTGACGTGCCGCCTGCTGCATGATCTCCCAGTCGTTGGCGCTGCCCATGATAATGGACACCAGCGGCTTGGATGCCATGCCTCAAACTTCCTTGTGATAGGCGACGATGCGCTCGACTTCGTTTCTGGAGCCGAGAATCACCGGCACGCGCTGGTGCAGACCGGAAGGCTTGATGTCCATGATGCGCTCATAGCCGGTAGACGACAGGCCGCCCGCCTGCTCAACGATGAACGACATCGGATTCGCCTCGTACAGCAGACGCAGCTTGCCGGCCTTGCTTGGATCCTTGGTGTCTTTTGGATACATGAACACGCCGCCACGGGTCAGGATGCGATGCACTTCCGCGACCATAGAGGCGACCCAGCGCATGTTGAAATTGACGCCGCGCGGGCCGGTCTTGCCAGCGACGCACTCCTTCACATAACGCTGTACCGGCTTTTCCCAGAAACGCTCGTTGGATGCATTGATTGCAAATTCCAGCGTATCTTCCGGAATTGTCATGTTCGGGTGGGTCAGCATGAACTCGCCGATATCGCCGTCCAGTGTGAAGCCGTTCACGCCATGACCGGTGGTGATCACCAGCATCGTAGCGGGCCCATACAATGCATATCCGGCGCAAACCTGTGTCGTGCCAGGCTGCATGAAGTCTTCTGCAGTCGGGTTTTCGACTCCCTTGGGTGCGCGCAAAATCGAGAAGATCGTGCCAACCGAGATGTTCACGTCGATATTCGAAGAGCCGTCCAGCGGATCGAACACCAGCAGATACTTGCCCTTGGGGTATTTGGCCGGGATCGGATAAACGTCATCCAGTTCTTCGATAATGAATTGAATCAGGCTCTTGCTCATGCTATTTCCTCATATTAAAAATTGTTAGCCGGAGGATTTTAACACGGTTTTCTGCCTTGCTCCCCACAGCGATCTAGTCGCTATTTGGTCAATGAAATGAACAATTGGGGCAATTTTTCGGGTAACTGCGCCAGTTGGTCGATGATGGTGTATTGCTTGCCGAAGATATCCGCGACATATTCATCCGCCTTCGGATCCAGATTGATGCAGTAAGTATAAATTCCTTGCTGATCGAGTTCTTGCACAGCCTGCCGAGCGTCCTCGATCAGGATGCGCCCATCCTTGCTGTCCACGTCCGCCGGTTCGCCGTCGGTAAGGATCAGCATCAGTTTTTTATCGGCCTGCTGCTTTTCCATATAGTGCGCCGCATGGCGCATCGCTGCCCCCATACGCGTCGAATAGCTGGCCTCCATCGCCGCCAGGCGGCCTTTCACGTCGTCACCCCAGTGCTCGCTATAGCCCTTGATATGCAGGTAACGCACATCGTGGCGGGTGTTGGAATGAAACCCGGCGATCGCGAACGGGTCACCCAGCTTCTCGACCGCCCAACCCAATAACGACACGGCCTCCTGGCTCAACTCCAGTATGGTTTGGTCGCAGCCGGCGGCTTTTTCGTTCAGCGATTGCGACAGGTCGAGCAACACCATCACCGCGATGTTGCGCCCGTCGTTGCGATGACTCATGTTGATGCGCGGATCGGGCGAGGAACCGCTCTTGTAATCGATCAGCGAGCGCAGCGCGACATCCAGATCCAACTCGCTGCCTTCTTCCTGATAGCGGATGCGCACCTTGTCCTGCGGCTTCAGCAAGTCGAGCATTTTTTTCAGACGCTTGGCCAATGCTGCATGCTTCTCCAGCAGTTTGTCGATATCGGCAGCGTTCCCGCTGGGATGCAACGCCTCGTAGACGCTGACCCAATCCGGACGGTAACTCTGGTTGTTGTAGTCCCACTCGTGATAGTGACGCGGTGGCAGCACCTTGATTTCCTCGTCGGCAGACTTCTGGCGATGCTCTTCGAACATCTCCTCGTCGTCACTCTGCTCGTAGAACTTCCACAGGTGGCGGTTATCGTCACGATAGTCGATCACCGTATCCTTGAAGTGGGTCTTGGGCAGCTGATCGCTCTGTCGGCGCGTCTTGGCGACAAAGGAAACCGCCAGATCGGCCATTTCCTGCGTGCTGCTATCGCCAATCTTCATCAACGCATGAAAACGCTGCGCAAATTCGATGATATGAGGGTTCTGATAAGGGTGCCGTGGATCGAGCAGCGCACGCGACATCATCGCCAGCCGATGCCGCACTCCCGACTCTTTTTCAGGGTCGCACGCGTCTTCTGCGGGAGCCGGATGCAGCGCCATGAAGATGCGGTGCAAACCAGGATATTCGCGCATCACAAGATATTCGATGCGACTGTCCTCGAAAAACTCCACCGCCATGCGTTGAAACGGGCTGAAGTTGTCGGCAAAAATCGCCGTGCTCCAGCGCCGGTGCCCGGCGACATGCGCCAATAGCGCACGATAACGGTCTATCCCGGCGACGCCATGCGCATCGTCATACACATCCGGCAGGCGGATGCCGAGCTTATCGTAATAGGGGATCGGCTGGCGCAATTCGTCGAACATATTGGAGTAGGGAATCAGCTGGTCTTCGTCCTGCCACAATCCCCGCAAATACATGTCCAGCTTGCGCTCATTGTCCACCAGCAACGTACCGTGCCGTTCGCGCTGCAAGACCGCCCGGCTGTCCGCAGATTGCAGATTGAAATAGTCGATCTGGCGGTCCGGATGATCGCCGTAATAACGCGCCCCGTAATCTATCCACTTGCCCAACCCCGCCAAAGACAATTGGCCCAGCAACATCGGCACCTGTTTGAACAGCTCCGGCAAACCGGGGCTGGCAAATGTTTGATGGATGCCATGAATCGAGCCTGTAGTCCGTTCCATGAAATCCAGAATCAGCGTCAAATATTCCTGCATCTGCTGCCGGGTAGGCAGCCTGCGAGCCACGCTGGGCAATGATTGCAGGAACGGCGTGATCGCCTTGCCGTTGGGTGATTTGTACATCCTGCGTATGCACTCGGCGATCTCGGGCAGCGCATCTTCGCCCAATATCCTGGCGACACTCGGCCATTCTTCCAGGAAGATCAGGATGGGTTCTGCGCCACGTCCCATCTTGCCGAGAAAACGTGCGTATTCTATGTAGGCGGCGACACCCGTGCTGGAAAGGGCAGCCAGCGCTTCTTCCATGCAATCGGCAAACATCGGTTGGACGCGCGGGAACCCGCAATCAAGCTGCTCCCAGTAAGTCTTGAACTCCTCCGGTATGGCTACGGCTTCCATGGTTTATATCCCGATGATTTACGCAAAAACCGCGTCTATCGCATGGTCCAGCGTGGCGCGGATATCTGCGTCATCGGTGATCGGGCGCACCAGGGCCATGCGGCACGCATCGCGCGGCGCCACACCGCCCTTGATCAATGTCGCCGCATAAACCAGCAATCGCGTGGAAATGCCTTCATCCAGGCCATGTCCCTTGAGATGGCGCGCCGTCTGGCCGATCTTCACCAGCTTGGCGGACATGTCCTTGTCCATGCCGGTTTCTTTGCTGAGTATCCCGGCCTCGACACCGGCCTCCGGATAATCAAAGTCGAATGCGGTAAAACGTTGTTTGGTTGATTGCTTCAGATCCTTCATCAGGCTTTGATAGCCTGGATTGTAGGAAATCACCAGCTGGAAATCGGGATGCGCAGAAATCAGCTCGCCCTTTTTGTCCAGCGGCAGCGTGCGACGATGATCGGTCAGCGGATGGATCACCACCGTGGTGTCCTGACGAGCCTCGACGATCTCATCCAAATAGCAGATCGCACCGATACGCGCAGCCGTGGTCAGCGGGCCGTCCAGCCAGCGCGTACCGTTAGCGTCCAGCAGATAACGACCAACCAGATCGCTGGCCGTCATGTCTTCGTTACATGCGACGGTGATCAGCGGCTTGTTCAATTTCCACGCCATGTACTCGATAAAGCGTGATTTCCCACAGCCGGTCGGGCCTTTTACCATCACCGGCAAACGGGCCGCATAGGCTGCCTCGTATAGCGTCACTTCATTGCCTTGCGCCTGATAAAACGGCTCTTGCTTGATCTTATATTGGTCTTTGTCAGTCATCACATTCCCTCTTCATTCAACGCGTATCCGCATCACCCAAACGGTTTTCGGTTTTGGAAAAAAACGCCCCCAGCAAGTGGGGGCGCGTTTTTATTGCATTGATACCAACCGGGCTTACTTGTGCACACCCAGCTTTTCGCGCCAGCCCGGATACAGCTTGTCCGCATCTTTCGGGAAAGATTCGAATGCACGCGCAAATTCTTTGTGAGATTTCGCAAATTCGATTGGATCCGCGCCCGCTTTCCAGCACTCGTAAGACTGACGCAGCGAGATCGCGCCGGCTGCCGGAGAGTCAATGTGACCGTAAGAGCCGCCACCCGAGGTGTTGATCACGTTGCCGTGGCCCAGGTTCTCGAAGAAGCCTGGCAGGCGCAGCGCATTCATGCCGCCGGAGATGATCGGCGTAGTCGGCTTCATGCCGTGCCACTCCTGATGGTAGTAAGGACCATCCGCGGAATCGCGCTCGATCATGTAAGCGATGTTGCGGTCATCCTTGCCGCCTTCCATCTTGCCGTAGCCCATCGTACCCACGTGGATACCGGAAGCACCCTGCAGACGGGACATCTTGGCCAGCACGAATGCGGTGTAACCGCGCTTGGCGGATGGCGATGTCACCGCACCGTGGCCCGCACGGTGATAGTGCAGATACTGGTCTGCGTACTGGCGACGCGCTGTAGTCACCATGCCGGGGCCACCGACATAACCATCCACCAGAAACGCCACCTTGTTTGCATCCGGGCCGAACGTTTCCAGGATGTAATCCGCACGAGCGCACATTTCATAGTGATCATCGGCGGTGATGTTGGCCGAGAACAATTTTGCCTGGCCGGTTTCGTCCATCGCGCGCTTCATCGAATCGTACACCAGCGGGATTACCTTCTTCATCGGGCAGAAAGTCTGGTTGCCTTGCGGCTCGTCGTTCTTGATGAAGTCACCACCCAGCCAGAACTGGTAAGCAGCGCGAGCAAACGGCTCAGGGCGCAGACCCAGTTTAGGCTTGATGATGGTACCGGCGATGTAACCGCCGTCCTTGCGTGGACGACCCAGGATGTCCCACATGTCGGTGATATCCTTGGATGGGCCGTCGAACAAACGCAACATGGACCATGGCACATAGAAATCCTGCATCTGCAGGTTTTCAACGTCACCCATGCCCTGATTGTTACCGATCACCAATGTCAGGAACGACACGATCATCGCGCGACCATCGGTCACATTGCGATCAAACAACTCGATCGGGTAAGCCACCTTCATCACGCCCTTGGCTTCATCGATGAAATACACCAGCGCATCCACACCCTTGGTGAATTCGTCGGTGGTGCAAACCTCTACGTTGGTGCCGGTCGAAGATTCGGCAGCAATGTGCGCGGCCACTTCCAGGTAACCGTAACCCGCCGCAGGGCGCATATGATAGGCAACCAGAATGTGCTTATCACCCTTGATCAGGTCTTCTTCTTTCAAAGTCAGGTCTGCGTAACGATTTGATTGATCCATGTTTTCCTCTATTCTCAACGATTAAACTGCACGGGATTCGACTTGCAACGGGCCGCACTATAGACATGTCTTTATATAAGAGATATTCAATTATTTTTATCTCGACCATAAGCAATTCTTATGGTTTGCTATAATGCGGCGATCTGAGCCAGGCACTTCCTATATCCCGCACATGCTGCACTTGACCCTGCGTCAGCTTCTAGTGTTTGAAAAGGTGGCCAACCATCTGAGTTATTCGCGCGCCGCCGAGGAGCTATACCTCTCCCAACCCGCCGTTTCGATGCAGATCAAACAGCTGGAACTGCACGTCGGTCTGCCACTGTTTGAGCAACTGGGCAAGAAGATTTTCCTGACCGAGGCCGGACGCGAACTGTTTCACTACAGCCGCAACATTTCCCAACAGCTCGCCGAGATGGAGGCTGTATTCGATGAGATGAAGGGGTTGGGGCAAGGCAAGCTCACGCTGTCGGTGGTCAACACTGCCAACTACTTCACGCCGCAGCTGCTGGCACAGTTCTGCCAGCGCTACCCGGATATCAACGTGAACCTGCATGTCGCCAACCGCGATGCGGTGCTCAAACAACTCGCGGATAACAGCACCGACTTGGCGATCATGGGACAACCTCCGGACGGGCTGGACATCAGCGCGGAATCCTTTATGGACAACCCGTTGGTCGTAATCGCCGCCCCCAGCCATCCACTCGCGGGACTCTCTCATGTCAAATTCGCACAGCTGGCGCAGGAGACCTTCCTGTCGCGGGAGCAGGGCTCGGGTACACGCAGCGCGATGGAACGGGTATTTGCCCAGCATCAGATCCGGCCGCGCATAGGCATGGAAATGGAGACCAACGAAGCCATCAAACAGGCCGTGCAAGCCGGCATGGGGCTGGGTATCCTGTCGCTGCACAGCATCGAACTGGAACTGGAAACCAAACGACTGGTCATCCTCAATGTCGAGCACTTCCCCCTGCTGCGCCACTGGTTCATCGCGCATCGCCGTAACAAGCGACTGTCCAGTGCGGCGGTGGCATTCAAGGATTTTCTGCTTGCCGGAGCCAAATAACCGCCCTTCCCCGTTGCATAGCCACTCATCTGCAAAGCCGCCGCTTGTGCTCACAATCCCGACGATTGTCGGTTAACGATTTACTCGATGTGACTTGTTTGGCTAAAGTGCGCTCATCCTGATTAGAGGTAGCGATGAAATCCAGACAAAAACAAGTCGGCGTGACGATGATCGAACTGCTGATCGTTTTAACCATCGCCGCGATACTGGCGGCGATGGCCGCGCCCTCATTCAGCAAATTTATTGCCGACACACGCCAGACTTCCACGATGAGTCAGCTGACCGGCGATTTGAATCGCGCACGCAGCGAATCGATCAAACGCAACATGCGTATGCTGGTCTGCATACGGAATAGCGTCGGGACCGACTGCGGCACGGGCACCGACTGGCAAAATGGCTGGCTGGTTTGCTACGACACCGACCGTGATGACCTCTGCGATCCTACCGCCGCAAGCAACCCCAACCCCATCGTGGTGCACCAGGCATTGCCTTCCTCTCTGACGCTGACCGGCCCGAACATTATTCGCTTCAATCCCAACGGTACTCAAGGATCCGGGGGCGCCGCAACCTTAACACTAAATGGGACTTGGACGGGTGCGCAAGCAAAAGTCGTGACCATCACTGCAACCGGCAACATCTCCAGGCCTTAAGGAGCAGAAATGCACTGCAATTCAAGCGCTTTTACCTTACCTATCTCCCAGCGCGGATTTTCCATGCTGGAAATATTGATCACCCTGGTGATCATCGCCACCGCTTTGCTAGGCACAGCCGGCTTACAAATCTATGCGATGCGCATGGGGCAGAGCGGCCAATTCCGCACCCAGGCCGTATTTCTGGCCGCTGACCTCGCCGAACGTATGGAGGCAAACAAAGCAGCTGCCGTCGCAGGTGCATATGTCAACAACAGTGCCGCTGCGGTAGCAACTGGCGTAGATTGCCTGACCTCCGCCTGTGATTCCGCCAATTTGGCGCTTTATGACCTGAACCAATGGCGCACTGCTGTTGCCAGTGTTTTACCCCAACCGACCTGGACCGTTACCCGAACCATAGCGGGAGATCCCAGCACTTACAGCATTACAATCAACTGGATCGACCGAAGTTCGGAAAAAAATACCCATGGCGAGACTTTTACCTACATCGCGACACGAACCGTAAGCAGCCAGTCATGATGACTACCCAACAAAAACCACTAAACGGATCCTATCGTTTCGAGCTTGGCTTCAGCCTGATTGAAATGATGGTCTCCATCGCCATCGGCCTGATGATCGTTGCTGCGCTGGTTGGCGTGCTGGTCAGCAACTCTGCCAGCACCAAGACCAACGACCGCACCGCCGAACTACAAAACAACGGGCGTTACGCGCTGGATCACCTGCGCCGCGAACTGCGCCATGCCGATTATCGTGGCTATACCTGGCAGGCACCCAACGCTTCCACACTTACCATTACCAACGAATGCCTCGAGACCGGCGCGCTCGCCGGCTCTTTTGTCAACAATATCAGTCAAGGGATATGGGGCGCCAACGATACCAATCCCTATGCCGCCAATTGCCTGAGCAGCGGTTACCGGCAGGGTGATGTACTGGTCATCCGCCGTGTGGCGGACGCTGCTTTGGTTTCACCGACGACGCTCACCAACGGTGAAATCTACTTCCGCTCCACGTTTGTCAAGGGGGAGTTGTTCCAGGCAGGCGCTGGCGCAATAGCGACCACCGGCGCACCAAATAACACTGACGGAAGCAGCTTCGGCGAGCCATTGGCGGACTTTCTGGTACACGAATATGTCTATTACATCGGCAACGATGATAACGACGCGACGACTCCCGCACTACGTCGTCTTACTCTGAGCGGGGGAACAATGCGCGATGAAATGGTAGTGAGCGGCATCGAACAGATGCAGGTGCAGTTCGGACTCACTCCAATTGGCAGCGGCACCACACAGTTCTACAATGCCAACCAGATCACCAGTGCAGCCTCTTGGGAAGATGTAAGTTGCGTACGCATCTGGCTGCTTGCGCGCAACACCAGACAAGAAACCAGCTACATCAACTCGACCTCCTATCCTCTGGGCGATGCAGTTTATGGCCCGTTAAACGACAACTTCCGCCGCCAGCCGTTCACCACCGTCGTGCAGTTGCGCAACTTTCACACCGCAACACCGCCCGTGACAGCCGCTACCACCGGGCGGTACCCGATCAATTCCGGCGTTGACCCGGCCAACATGACCTGGGATGACACCAATTCTGCGGTTGCCGGGCAAGGCCGTTACATAGTCGAATTGATGTCCTCCAACAACGTTCTGGTTGGATCCAGCGTAACCATAGGTGGCCCTCTCAGCTATGCCTGCAATCGTGTGAACACCTTCCGAATTTCCGCTCGGGGTGCCAGCGCACGCGGTGCAGCGAAACTTATTCAGTCTTACTACAGCGTTTTATCAACCTGTTAACCAGGAGCACATCATGAGCAAAGTATTCTCTAGTAAATTTGAGCCTATGCCGTGGTTAGTCATATCGTTTATCGCCGGAATGGCGGTCAACCTCGCGCTGGCGATCACTGCGGCGAACACCACCTTCACTCCACAGGCGCAGCCGGTGGGGTACGTGGCACAGGATGAGGTCACCAGCTTCATCCTGACCAGCGGCAAAGAAAAAATTTATCGTCCCGAATACGGCCGTGAATTCTGGAACGGAAATCTCCATGTCTATCCGGTGGATGCCTTTGGAAACATCGACCTAACCGCCGAGTCCTGGGTAGGAGGAGCGGCAGCAAAGCTTGCCTTGCAGAACTGGGATACAGGTCGTTATATCGCCACCCGTAACGCGGCCATTCCGTCAGTAGCCATTCCGTTCCGTTATGCCAGCCTGTCATCAGCACAACAGGCAATGTTCCCTACCACGACGATCAACACCACTAGTTATACCGGGACGCAAATCGTCAACTTCCTGCGCGGTGAACGCGTCAACGAAAGCCCGGCTGGCATGCGCAACCGCTCCGCCGAGGCAAACGGCACCGGCGGTCCGACGCTGGGCGATATCATCCATTCGCGCCCCTACTATGTAGCCGATGCCACCAATCCGACCGTGTTCGTCGGCGCGAATGACGGCATGCTGCATGCGTTCAACGCAACCACCGGCGCAGAGCGCTGGGCCTACGTGCCTTCGATGCTACTCCCCAAGATGATCAACCTGGCCAAACCCTATGGCACGGTGAGCAATCCACACGATTATTTCGTGGATGGCCGGATCAATGTCGGCACCGTGAGTATCGGCGGCACGTCGACGCGCATCCTGGTTTCCGGACTGGGTGCGGGCGGCAGGGGGTTGTTCGCACTCAAAATCGATGGCAGTAACGGACTGGGGGCAACCAGCGAGGCCGATGTCGTCAGCAAGGCGTTATGGCAGATCAATGGCGATATCGGCGCGCTGAATAACACCACACCGGCTGTCCCGACTGCCTACGACAACCTTGGCTATACCTACGGGACTCCATTGCTGCTCAAGGTCAATGCGGGCGGTCTGGATGCCGTCGTCATAGGTAATGGCTATAACAACAACCCAATGGGAGACTATCAGGCTTACCTGTATGTGATTAATGCCGAGACGGGCGAATTGATCTCGAGTATTCCGGCCGGTACATCGGGATCCTCTTCCAGCCCCAACGGTTTGCTCAACGCGGTCGCCATCGATACCAATGGCGATAACAAGGTAGACCGGGTATATGCAGGCGACCTGAAGGGCACGCTGTGGAAGTTCGATCTTTCCAGCACGACAACGGCCAGCTGGACGGCCTCCGCGCTGTTCAACACCTCCCCGGCGCAGCCCATCACCAGCACCCCGGGTGTAGCCTTGCATCCGAACGGCGGCTATATGGTGACCTTCGGCACCGGTGCAATGCTGGACACGGCCGACACCACCGATACATCGGTCTATTACGTATATGGCATCTGGGATGGCGCACCGGTTGCCAACACCAGCTTGATGACGAGCACGACCCTCGAAGAACGCAACTACGTATATAACCTGTCCACCACCCGGGTGCGCCGCAGCTTGAACATCACCACCCCGAACTGGAGCAGCGGCGGACATCTGGGCTGGCAGGTTGCCTTGCCGGCCGGTGAGCGAGTCGTCGGTGATGGCAGTTACATCGAGAGCGGACGTTTCTACTTCACCAGCTACAACCCGACGGTATCTGTGATGACCGGCGGTACCGCCGTCAACTCGGCCACCGTCACCGCCGGCGGATCTGGCTACACCTCTGCCAGCGCCAGTTTCAGTGGTGGCGGCGGCAGCGGCGCGACCGCCACGGTCATCATCACTAACGGAGCCGTCTCTGCGGTCAAGGTCACTTCATCAGGTGTCGGTTATACCTCTGCACCCACGATCACGATCACCGGAAACGGCAGCGGTGCGACGGCCACCGCCACATTGAGCACCGGCACCACCCTCAATGGCGAGAACTGGCTGATGGAACTGGACTATCTGTCGGGCGGCAGCAAGAACAGCCCGTTTCTCGACCTGGACGGCAATCAGATATTGAACGATAACGATCGCATCAAATATGTCGCTTCCGACACCATCCCCAGCGGCAAAGCCGTGGGCGATTTCATCGCCGGGACCGACGGTATCCCGGTCGGCAAGTTCATCTCCAACGGCGTGCTTTCACAACCTATCCTGGTGCAGTTGCAGACGCTGAATACCACCTTCTTCAACCAGAATCCAGACAAGGTGTTTCCAGTCACCGAGGTAACATACGGGGTAACCGGCGGTCACTTCGACGTGGATATTTTTTATAATGGAACCGGCAACCTCTGCACCACGACCGCCGGGGTCAATGTCCCCGCTGCTAGGGCCTATGCCACGATTACCGTAGGAACAACCGGGCAGACCGCGCTGTTGCCGGCAACGCTGGGTGGCATCCAGGTGGACAGCACCACTATCCTGCCAGCGCTGACAGTAACGGACATCACTGACGGCACCGCCACGGCCACCAACGCCACGACAATCAAGAACAAGATCACCGGCGGTTACACCGCCACACTGGTCGGCAACGTGATTACGGTCTCCGCACCCGCAACCGGTTCAGCCTACAACGGCAAGCTGCTGACCGTGCTGGACGGTACGTCACAGGCCGGCACACCGGCGGTAATCGGCTCACCCGGGGCCAAGGCGGTGGGCAAGGTGAGCTTTACCTATGCCAGCTCCAGTACCTCCAAAACTGTTTCCTCACTGACCATCAGCGTCAACGGCGAAACGCTCTATAGCGGCAGCCCCGGTAGCATATCGCCGAAAAACCTGGACGATTTCCTGAATGGCAAATCTTCAACAAATTATGTGATCGCCAAGGACTATGGCGACAATCACACCATCAGCATCACCGCGAAGAATAACGGCACGGCTTACAACCAACCCATCACCGTCTCCATTACCACCAGCGGCAGTTCGCCCGGCTATACCAAGGTTGACCTGGCCGGCGGTCAAAATTTTGTTGCCGCTCAAGCCGCGACAGGCTGGAGCAACTTCAAGCCGGCACTGACCGTGACACCTTTCCTTGGCGGTTCAGATGCCTTGACCAATGTAACGGTCACCTCGGGTTGCAGGTCAACCAATGGCAACTCCAATGCGCACATCCACCAGTACGATGACAAATACGATCGGACCGGCGTGGATATGCTCAATCCCAGTGCCACTTCTCACAAGCTGTCCAATGCGATCACCTCTACCGCGACCAAGTATAAGGTGCTGGTGCACAACCAGTACCTCAACCCGGCGGTAAAATTACATATCGGCGATGCCACCTACGAGCCCGCTGTGGACAAGGGTTATGTGTCGGTCAAGAATTTTCAGACCTCCGCGGCGCTTGATGTGACGGCGCTGCCCACCTATAACGGCACGTCCAATTCCACCGGCACGACCGGCACCGGCTACAAACCCATCGGCAGCCTGGTGTTCAACATGCCGACCGATGCGTTGTCGGCCAAGGACTGGTGGGGTAACGGCGACGTGCGCTCCGGCCTGCATCCGATCGAACCAGGCTGTGGTGGTAGGGATGGCGCCACGACCGGCGATGGAAATATGTATCAACCCGTCATTCCGCCGGTTAATGGCGTAGACGGCCCGGGCGTTAAGGGCTGGTCTGCCTCCACGGTTTCCCTCACCGCGAGCGGTGTACGGCATGGCGGAGCATTGACCATACAGATCATCAAGGACACCACCCCGCAAAGCGCCATCGAACAGAACTTGTCGGGCCGCCCCGAATATGGCTGGCGCGTCAAGAGTGCGGATTACGCTGCCTATGTACTCGCCGAGTACACCGTCTTCTGGCACCACCCGAGCAATGGCTGTTACGGCGCTTCTGGTTGGACCAAGGCGCCGGGACCGGACAACGGCAGCAGTTCGCCCACAACACCTGCGGCCGGATCGACCGATCCCAAGCTGGGGGATTTGAGCGGTACCAGCGGCGGTACGGTGACCAGCGTAAACAGAACGGTCGTGGGCAATGTCACCACCACCACGATCACTTACAGCACCGGAAAAACTGCAATCATCACTCGCACCGCCAACGCCGATGGCACCACGACAATAAATACCCGTGATGCCGATTGCGTGTCGGCCGGTGTGGGCTGTACCGGAATTACCGAAACAATCGCTGCACCAGCAGGTGTTATCCTGACAGGGGGTGACGAGCGCGGTACCAGGGCGCACACCGGGCGTGTATCCTGGCATGAGTTAATCAGGGAGTAAGCAATGAAATTTCATCGCGTTAAGGGTTTCAGCATGATCGAATTAATGATCGTCGTGGCGATCGTCGGCATTCTTGCTGCAATTGTCGTACCCAGCTACCGCAGTTCTATGATCAAAGGCTCACGCACGGCTGTGCAGACTGAATTAATGAAACTGGCCAGCCTGCAAGAGAAGATCTATCTGAATTCGAGTGCCTATGCTTGCAATGCGGTCGCTACTGCATACAACGGCAATTCCACTGGAGGACTCGGGGTCGGTACGAGCGATGATGGAAAGTATACTTTTGCACTGAGCGCCTGCGCCACGAACACTTACACCATTACCGCCGTTCCTGTCGCGGGCAGTAATCAAGTTGGCGACGGCTGCCTTTCTATCCAGGAAAATGGGCTTCGGCAATGGTACCAAGGTCACGACAACTGTACCGGAACCGCTATCGCCTGGTAATGACTGTAAGTTGATTCAATAAAAAAGCGGCCAGAAGGCCGCTTCTTTATTGGCTGAAGTCGCCGGAGCTTACTTGACGACCGCTTTCAATTCGCCCTTGGCATAACGGGTTGCCATCGCATCCAGCGCGATCGGCTTGATCTTGCCGGCCATGCCTGCGGAACCGAACGCCTCGTAACGCGCCTTGCAGATCTCTTTCATTGCCTTTGTGGATACGGCGAGGAACTTACGCGGATCGAAGTCCTTCGGGTTTTGTGCCAGGTAACGGCGTACCGATCCGGTCGATGCCATACGCAGGTCGGTGTCGATGTTGACCTTGCGCACGCCATGCTTGATGCCTTCGACGATCTCTTCGACTGGCACACCGTAGGTCTGGCCCATGTCGCCGCCGAACTCGTTGATGATCTTCAGCCATTCCTGCGGCACGGAAGAAGAGCCGTGCATCACCAGATGGGTGTTGGGAATACGCGCATGGATTTCCTTGATGCGGCTGATCGCCAAGGTGTCGCCTGTGGGCGGCTTGGTGAACTTGTAGGCGCCATGCGAGGTGCCGATCGCGATCGCCAAGGCATCGACCTGGGTCAGCTTGACGAATTCGGCGGCTTCGTTCGGGTCAGTCAGCAACTGATCGTGCGTCAACACGCCTTCCGCGCCGTGGCCGTCTTCCTTTTCGCCCATACCGCTTTCCAGAGAGCCCAGGCAGCCCAGTTCGCCTTCGACCGAAACGCCGACCGCATGCGACATCTCGACTACACGGCGAGTGACATCCACGTTATATTCGAACGAAGCCGGAGTCTTGGCATCTTCTTTCAGCGAGCCGTCCATCATCACGCTGGAAAAGCCGGACTTGATCGCGTTGATGCACACGGCTGGCGATGCGCCATGGTCCTGGTGCATCACGACCGGAATGTGCGGATACATTTCCACGGCAGCTTCGATCAGGTGACGCAGGAAGGGTTCGCCTGCGTATTTGCGGGCGCCGGCCGAGCCTTGCATGATCACGGGGCTGTTGCATTCGTCAGCGGCTTCCATGATCGCCTTGACCTGCTCCAAGTTGTTCACGTTGAACGCTGGCAAGCCATAGCTGTTTTCTGCCGCATGATCGAGTAATTGACGTAGGGATACGAGTGCCATTATTTTCTCCTAAAGGTTTTAGATTATAAAAACGTTCTGCGCTGCACCTGCTTAACTCTTGCGGTGGTCGCCCACGCGCACAATCTTCATCGTGTTGGTATGCCCAGACCGGCCCACGGCCTCACCTATCGTCATCACGATCGTGTCGCCTTCTTCCACCAAGCCCAGATCGACCAGGGTTTGCTCAGCGTTGAGCAATTCCTGAGCCTGAGTCTTGGCGTTGGAATGGAATGAAATGGGATGGACGCCGCTGAACAGCGTCACCTTGGTCAACGTTTCCTGCACCGGGGTCAGCGCGAAGATGGGCACGCCGGCATTCAGGCGCGACATCCACAGCGTCGTGGAGCCGGATTGGGTCAACGCGACGATTGCCTTTACCTTCAGGTGCGAGGCGACAAACAACGCCGACATCGCGATCGACTGGTCGATCCGGGAAAACTTCTGCATTATCGAGCGGCGATCCACGGCATGGTCGTCGATTTCGCGTTCCGCCTTGAGACAGATGCGTGCCATCGCCTCGACCGTCTCCACCGGGTAATCCCCCACTGCCGTTTCCGCCGAGAGCATCACCGCATCGGTTCCATCCAGCACGGCGTTGGCCACGTCGGAAACTTCCGCACGGGTCGGGATTGGGTTGGTGATCATCGACTCCATCATCTGGGTTGCAGTGATCACCAGGCGGTTCTTGGCGCGCGCCATCTTGATCATGCGTTTCTGCAAACCCGGCACGGCGGCATCGCCGACCTCGACGCTCAAGTCGCCGCGCGCCACCATGATCGCATCGGACGCATCGATGATATCACCCAACACCGGTATCGCTTCGGCACGCTCGATCTTGGCCATCAGCAGGCTCTTGCCACCCGCCGCATGCATTAGTTCACGCGCTAGGCGCATGTCATCGCCGGTGCGCGGAAACGACACCGCCAGATAATCCGCCTTGATCAGCGCGGCCGTCTTGATGTCTTCCTTGTCCTTCTCGGTCAAAGCCGGAGCGGTCAGGCCGCCACCCTTGCGGTTGATGCCCTTGTTGTTGGACAGCACGCCGCCGCGCACCACCTTGCAGACGACCTCATGGCCCTTGACTTCGACCACGTCGAATTCCAGCATGCCGTCATTGAGCAACAGCACCGAACCCTTGCTGACATCCTTGGGCAGGTCCTTGTAGTCTAGGCCGACACGCTGCTGGTTGCCCAGGCCTTCCATCGCCGCATCGAGCGTAAAGATATCGCCCTTATTCAGCACGATCTTGTCGTTCTCGAATTTCCGCACGCGGATCTTCGGGCCTTGCAGATCGGCCAGGATGCCAACCGTGCGGCCCACTGCTGCCGCAGCGGCACGCACGGTATCGGCGCGTTTCATATGGTCCTGCGCCGAACCGTGCGAGAAGTTCATCCGCACCAGATCGACTCCGGCACGGATCAGTTGTTCCAGGACTTTTTGGTCGCTGGATGCAGGGCCCAGCGTTGCAACTATTTTGGTTCTACGCAGCATGTATTTTTCTTGGTTCTTGACCGTTGAGTTTAGTTGGAAGCGCGCTGTTCGAGAATCTCCACTGCCGGCAATTTCTTGCCTTCGAGGAACTCCAGGAATGCTCCGCCCGCGGTCGAGATGTAGGACACCTTGTCGTAGATGTCGTATTTCTGGATCGCAGCGATGGTGTCGCCACCGCCAGCCAGCGTGAACGCCTTGGTGTTGGCAATCGCCATCGCGATGGTCTTGGTGCCTTCGCCGAACTGGTCGAATTCGAACACGCCTACCGGGCCATTCCAGACCACGGTGCCGGCCTTCATGATGATGTCGGCCAGTTCCTGTGCGGATTTCGGCCCGATGTCGAAGATCATGTCGTCGCCCGCCACATCAGACGCGTCTTTCAGCACTGCCGGTTCATTGGCGTCGAATTTCTTGCCGACCACCACGTCCACGGCGATGGGGATATTTGCACCGCGCTGCTTCATCTTTTCGATTAGCATCTGCGCGGTTGGCACCAGATCATCCTCGCACAGCGATTTGCCGACCTGCTTGCCGACTGCCTTGAGGAAGGTGTTGGCGATGCCGCCACCGACCACCAGCTGGTCGCACTTCTCGGACAGGGATTCCAGCACCGTCAGCTTGGTGGAAACCTTGGAGCCGCCGACGATTGCGACCATCGGGCGTGCGGGATTGGCCAGCGCCTTGGTCAAGGCCTCCAGCTCTTCGGTCAACAGCATGCCCGCCGCTGCAACCGGCGCGTATTTGGCCACACCGTGCGTCGAGGCTTCTGCGCGGTGTGCGGTGCCGAACGCATCCATCACGAACACATCGCACAGCGCGGCATACTTGCGTGCGGTTTCTTCGGTGCTCTTCTTCTCGCCCTTGTTGAAGCGGCAATTTTCCAGCAACACCAGCTCGCCTTCGGCAACATCGAAGCCACCATTGACCCAATCCTTGATCAGGCGCACCGGCTTGCCCAGTTTGTTGGCGATCACGTTGGCGACCGGCTTCAGGGAGTTCTCTTCGGAGTAAACACCTTCTTCCGGACGACCCAGGTGGGAGGTCACCATCACGCGCGCGCCGGCTTGCAGGGCTGCGTTGATGGTCGCCATCGAGGCGGTGATACGTGCATCGGAAGTAACCTTGCCATCTTTGACTGGCACGTTGAGATCCGAACGAATCAGGACGCGTTTGCCCTTGAGATTCAGATCGGTCATTTTGATAACGGACATTTTCTACTCCAAAAACATAAGATGGGAAGCGGGAAACGGCGAGCGGCAAGGGGGACATCCCCACTTCCTGCTTGCCACTCCCCGCTCACTCTTTTCTATTTAGCGATGTGGCGTACCAGACGCATCAGGTTGCAAGTGTAACCATACTCGTTGTCGTACCATGCCACGACCTTGACGAAGGTCGGATCCAGCTGGATGCCTGCTTCTGCGTCGAAGATGGAGGGGTTGGTGCAACCGCGGAAGTCGGTGGAAACCACCTTGTCGTCGGTAAAGCCCAGCACACCTTTCAGCGGGCCGTTCTCGGATGCGGACTTCATCGCGGCAACGATCTGGTCGTAAGTCGCTTCCTTGTTCAGCTCGACGGTCAGGTCGACCACGGATACGTCGGAGGTCGGCACGCGGAACGCCATGCCGGTCAACTTCTTGTTCAGTTGCGGGATCACCACGCCCACGGCCTTGGCTGCACCGGTGGAAGAGGGGATGATGTTTTCCAGAATGCCGCGGCCGCCGCGCCAATCCTTGTTGGACGGGCCATCTACGGTCTTCTGGGTCGCAGTGGCAGCATGCACGGTGGTCATCAGGCCACGCTTGATGCCGAAGGTGTCGTTCAGCACCTTGGCGACTGGCGCCAGTGCGTTGGTGGTGCAGGATGCCGCGGAAACGATCTTCTCGCCCTTGTAAGTGTCGTGGTTCACGCCATACACGAACATCGGTGTCGTATCCTTGCAAGGCGCGGACATCACCACCTTCTTGGCGCCTGCTGCGATGTGCTTCTGGCAGCTTGCGTCGTCGAGGAAGAAGCCGGTGCATTCGATCACGATGTCGACGCCCGCCTCATTCCACTTCAGGTTGGCCGGATCACGCTCTGCCGTGAGGCGGATGGTCTTGCCGTTGACGACCAGATTGTTGCCGCTCACTGCAACGGTGCCATTGAAACGGCCATGCACGGAATCGTGCTTGAGCATGTATGCCAAGTAGTCCGGCTCCAGCAGGTCGTTGATCGCAACGACTTCGATTTCCGGAAAGTCCTTGGTTGCTGCGCGAAACACCATACGTCCGATGCGGCCGAAACCATTAATACCTACGCGAATTGCCATGTCATTTCTCCCGTTTAGTAAATAAATTCTTGTCGTCTTACAACACGCTCTTTACAGTCTTGACCACATTGTCCGCAGTAAAGCCGAAATGCTTGAACAGCTCCGGTGCCGGTGCGGATTCGCCGAAGCAATCCATACCCACCACTGCGCCGTCCAAACCCACATACTTGTACCAGCCGCCGGTCACACCCGCCTCGACCGCAACACGCTTCACGCCCTTGGGCAGCACGCTGTCCTTATAGGCATGGTCTTGCTTGTCGAACACGTTGGTGGATGGCATGGACACCACGCGTACATTGATCCCTTCGCCAGCCAGCGTCTTTTGCGCTTCCAGCGCCAACGACACTTCCGAACCGGTCGCGATGATCACCGCTTGCGGCTTGCCGCCCGCGGCTTCGGACAGGATGTATGCGCCCTTGCGGATGTTGGCGATCTGCGCCGCATCGCGCTTCTGGAACGCCAGATTCTGGCGCGAGAAGATCAGGCTGGTCGGGCCATCGCGGCGCTCTACCGCCGCCACCCAGGCAGCGGCCGATTCGACAGTGTCGCATGGACGCCATACTTCCATGTTAGGAATGTAACGCAGCGTCGCTGTCTGCTCTACCGGCTGGTGAGTAGGTCCGTCTTCGCCCAGGCCGATCGAGTCGTGGGTGAACACGTAGATCACGCGCTGCTTCATCAGTGCCGACATGCGCAACGCATTGCGTGCATATTCGGAGAACATCAGGAAGGTGCCGCCGAACGGCAGGTAACCGCCGTGCAACGCCATGCCGTTCATGATGTGCGACATGCCGAACTCGCGCACGCCGTAGCTAATGTAGTTGCCTGGCTTCTTGCCGCTGACGTGATGTGCGCCTGTCCAGTTGGTCAGGTTGGAACCGGTCAGGTCGGCAGAACCGCCGAGGAACTCGGGCAATGCGGGCTGCAAACCGTTGATCGCATTCTGTGACGCCTTGCGGGTCGCGATGGTCTCTGCCTTCTCATTGGTCTTGGCGATGAATTCGGCTGCATGCGCAGCCCAGTTGGCAGGCAGTTCACCCTTGATGCGGCGTTCGAATTCAGCAGCTTCTTTCGGGAAAGCCGCCTTGTATTCGGCGAACTTGTTGTTCCACAATTTTTCCAGGCCAGCACCCTTGGTGCGTGCGTCCCATGCTTCGTATACGTGCTTGGGAATCTCGAACGGCGGATATTTCCAGCCGATATGCTCGCGCGTCGCGTTGACTTCTGCATCCCCCAGAGCTGCACCATGCACGTCGTGGGTGCCCTGCTTGTTCGGCGAACCCGCGCCGATCACGGTCTTGCAGCAGATCAGCGTCGGCTTGTCGGTGACCGCCTTGCAAGTTTTCCGGTTCGAATCCCATCTTTTTTTCTATTTTCTTCGTGTTTTAATCGAAAATTTTATCTTATATCTCTTTTTTTTAAATTATGAAATATTTAGAAAT
>JACPVZ010000105.1 GCA_016197305.1 Nitrosomonadales bacterium
GTCGGTGGATGCGGTGCTGGCGTTGTTCCCGCGCGAGACGGTGTCGGCGCGTGTCGCAAAGCACCTGAAATAACAAAATTTGCGTGGCGCACTTGACAGAAAAACGCATGATGGGTTCTACTGCGTACCAGCCGGTGTCGGCGTGGTTTTCGTTTGAAAATTACGCTGAATCCAAAAAACATCTAAAACTATAATCAGTCAGCTGGACGGTATGGCAAACGGGCAAACATCAGGGGATCAATCGCATTTTTTGCTGCGCTTGCATTTGGTCGCGAAAATCTCGCTGATCGTCGGCGGGGTGGCGTGTCTGTCCATGGTGCTCGCGCTGACATTCATCACCGATAAATCCGGCGTGAGCTATGACACCATCATCCGTTCCTATAGTCTGAGCCGTCAGCATCTGGGACCTGCGCTACTGGTGGAAGGCCTTTGTCTGGTCGCATTCGCGGGCGTGTTCACCTGGCTGGTGGCGTTGTATGCCGGTTTTTACATCGCTGGCCCTTTATACCGTTTTTCACGCAATCTGGAAGACTTCATCAAGCAGGGGCCGGTCACGCCAAAGCCGACACGGCAAAAGGACAAGCTCAAGCATGAAGAGCAGCAGATCCTGCGCAGCGTCGTCAAGTTGCAGAACCATTATGGTGCGATGCGGGCTGCTGCCGAGACCGCTTTGGCGCAAATCGATGCCCAGCAAAACCCTGCTGCCGCGATTGCACAACTGAAAGAGCTGGACCGTGCTGCGCGCCTTTAAACTGTTTTTTTCGACGGCTGTTGTCGTGTCGGCGGTGCTGGGGTCGGGTTCGTGGCTTTACGCTATGGTTTCCAAGCCAACCGTGCACCCGTTGAACGGGGATTGTGCCGGCTGCCATATGGCGGGCGCTGACACGACAACCGCGAATGCCGCGATGCTGATTTCCAGTCAGGAACAGTTGTGCGGGGAGTGCCACGCCAATGCATTAAAGATGAGCCATCCCAGCGGTTTTACGCCTCCTCCAGGAAAAGTGATTCCATCGACCTATCCATTGGACTGGAAAGGCGACCTGACCTGCAGCACCTGTCACGAAGTGCACAGCGACTTGCCTGGCAAGATGCGCGGCACGTTGTTGGGGCGAGAGCTGTGCATGTCCTGCCATGACCAGGCCTTCTTTGACGGTATGCGAGATGGCGGGCAATCACTGGTGTCGGGCCATCTGGGAATGCCCAATTCCCAGAACTGGCAGACGCTGGACCCTTATTCGGTGCAATGCATGGAGTGCCATGCCACAAGAGGCGACGTTCAGGTCGATCCGAATTTTATCGTGCGACACGGCAACCAGAACCACCCGGTTGGTAAGATCTATGCCGATGCAGAACGTTATGGCGGGTATAAGCCGGCGATGATGTTGCCCAATAAAATTCAGCTCCCTAACGGCATGATCAGCTGTGTTTCATGTCACGAGACTTTCACCAAGAATCATGGCAAAGTGATTTCAACGGGCACTACCACCGAGCTGTGTTTTGAGTGTCACGACCTATGAATACGATGACAACATCCGCCCAAGTCAAACGCAGTATTGTCTATGTCGACGAGAAGATCCAGAAGGGACTGCTGGTCGCATTGGTGGTGTTGGAAGTGTTGCTTGTCGCAGGTACCCTGTGGGTTTTATACAGGCAGATGGGTGAGGTGCTGGATGCGAATCTGTATCGGGTGCATTTTTCCCAGCAGCCCAATATTTACCCGCTGTTGTTCAAGACCGGTTTGATGGGTATCGGCGCATTGGTGGCAGTCAATGTCATTGTGTTGTGGGTTGCGACCTGGTTGTGGGCGCGTCATGTCGATTCGATTATTCGCCCGTTCAGAGAGCTGGTTGCGAAAGTGGAGGCGTTGGATTTTACCGAGGACCAGGCCAATGATGTGCTCCATGAGGTGGTCGATCTCGCGTTGGCATGGCGCCACTCCAAACGCCGCATCCTGCACAAGCTGCGTGCAGAAATCGCCAAGCTGGACGAGTTGGGGGATTTGTCTGACCCTGAAGCGCAGCGTCGGGCCCGCTCCATTCTGGAATCGATACGCGAGCAGTTGCCACACTGGTAATTAAATTGAATCCCTTAGAGATTGCGCGGGTTCGGTTCATAGGTTAGTGCGCGCAATGGCCTTCGTAGTCTTTGTGCTAACAGTACAACGCGCCGGAATTTTTTCCTGTTCAACACACAGAAAAATGCAGAAATTGCGATATGCAATCTGTTTGAGGAGTATTTCGGCGCGGCTTTGAAGTGGCTGAAATGAATGTTTTATAGGCGAGCGCATTAAATGTTGGTGAATTGATGCAATGCGCTTTACAAGCAGAAGGAGCATCACTATAATGCGCGCTCTTTCGAGGTACAGGGGGTATAGCTCAGCTGGGAGAGCGCTTGCATGGCATGCAAGAGGTCAGCGGTTCGATCCCGCTTATCTCCACCAAAGAGCTAATTGAAAGTCACAGTCCCCTTCGTCTAGAGGCCTAGGACATCGCCCTTTCACGGCGGTAACACGAGTTCGAATCTCGTAGGGGACGCCATATCAGCAAAGGGTTAGAGCAATCTAACCCTTTTTCATTTGGCAAGGCGCAGATGTTTCCGGTTTGAAGCCGTTTGCATTGCCTGCTCAGCAGCAGGTTGTTTGCCTTGTTGTAGAATCCACCCATGAGTAAAGCTTTTACACGCGATAACGATGTGGCCGATGATGAGCAGGAGCCATCGCTTCGGTTGCCCGAAGGGGTGAAAAACTACATTACCCCGAATGGCTATCGCAGGCTGAAGGAAGAGCTGGATCAGCTATGGAGAGTGGAGCGTCCGTCACTGGTGCAGACGATCACCTGGGCAGTCTCCAATGGAGACCGTTCGGAAAACGGCGATTATATTTATGGGAAAAAACGGCTGCGCGAGATTGACCGGCGCGTACGTTTTTTGCGCAAGAGGTTGGAGCAGGCGGTGGTGGTTGATCCGGCGCAGCGCGGTGCATGTGACCAGGTATTCTTCGGGGCAACCGTGACGGTTTGCGATAGTGATGGCTGCGAAAGTACTTATAGTATTGTGGGTGTGGACGAGGCTGATGTCGCAGCGGGGTTGATCAGCTGGGTTTCGCCATTGGCCAGAACGCTGCTCAAGTTGCGCGAGGGTGAAGTGGCTGTGTTGCACACCCCGGTGGGGGTTCAGGAACTGGAGATATTGTCTGTGATATACCGTAAATTAGAGTGAGCGATTGTTTGATATGCTGTGTTGCATCAAGTTTTGGCTTTGCGTCAGCATGGAAATTTGTTATGTTGCGGAACCCGTTATCGAAAATAAGTTGCACAGATTCAAGATGACTTTTACTGTGGTGTAGTTCGCGATTTTTATGGACGCAAGGCTGCTCAAGATACTCAACAACCGGGAACAAAACTATCCGCATAGTTTGGCTCGGCAGTTTCCGCGTATCTTGGCCAGGATCCTTGAGCTTTGGGATTCACCTGAAATCGATGCTTACTTCAACGACTTGTTGGTTACAAAACGATCGGACAGGCAGGGTTTTCCGTCGGATGTGGCATCCGACCTCATGTACCTGAGCATGGTGCATGCGCGCCAGAGTGGCCGAAAAGAAACGGATGTGTGGGTGACGGTTCCCGAGCCGGTCAGACAGGAAATAGAGCGTCAGGGGTTTCATTTTTCCCCGCAGGGTTTCATCAAATTCAATGGGTACGCCAAGGTGGTAAAGCTGTTGCTGGACAAGAAAGTCGATGTCAATGCGCGTAGCCAGCATGGCTGGACACCGTTGTTGCAGGCGGCTACCCGTGGGCATTTAACCGTCAGTGCGATGCTGATCGAGCACGGGGCGAACGTGAATGCGGCGTCAAACGATGGCTGGACGCCGTTGCACAAAGCCTCCGCCAACGGGCATTTTGCCGAGGTGATGTTGCTGCTCAGCAAGGGTGCGGATGCGCAGGCCCAATACGCCGACGGCATGACGCCGCTGGACATTGCGATCAAGAACAAGCAGGACAAAATCGTGGCGGCGCTGTCGGCCAAGCGATGAATATGCTCGATGGTTCGTGTTGCCGCAATGGCGGTGATAGAATTCGTGTCGTCGAACAATCGGATATTGAGGGAGCACACCATGAAAAAAATCGAGGCTGTGATCAAGCCGTTTAAGCTGGACGAGGTACGCGAGGCGCTTTCCGAACTCGGCGTCAGCGGTTTGACCGTCACTGAAGTGAAGGGATTCGGCCGGCAAAAGGGGCATACCGAGCTGTATCGGGGCGCGGAATACGTCGTGGATTTTCTGCCGAAAATTAAAGTCGAGGTGGTGGTTTCGAGCGAACTGCTGGACACGGCAGTGGAGGCGATCATCAAGGCGGCGCATACCGGCAAGATCGGTGACGGCAAGATATTCATCTCCACGGTCGAACAGGTTATCCGCATCCGCACCGGTGAAACCAACGAGACTGCGCTGTAACCGCTTTTTAGCGCTGCGGTGACGTTTACTGGCTTGGCACAGGTGCGTATAATGCGCCCTTTGCCGAGGGACGTTTCATATGCGCATCATTCAAAAAGCACTTACCTTCGACGACGTTCTGCTCGTCCCTGCCTACTCAAACGTGTTGCCGCGTGATGTCAGCCTGCGTACGCAGCTTACCCGCAACATCAGTTTGAACATCCCGTTATTGTCCGCCGCGATGGATACCGTGACGGAATCCCGTTTGGCCATTGCACTTGCCCAGGAAGGCGGCATCGGCATCGTGCATAAAAATATGTCGGCCCATGCTCAGGCTGCGCAGGTTGCCAAGGTCAAGCGTTTCGAAAGCGGTGTCGTGAAGGACCCGATTACCATTACTCCGGAAATGACGGTGCGCAGCGTGCTTGGGTTGACGCGTCAACATAAGATTTCCGGGTTGCCGGTAGTGCAGGGCAAGCTGCTGGTAGGGATAGTCACCAATCGCGACCTGCGTTTCGAAAACAATCTGGATCAGCCGATCAGCAACATCATGACGCCGCGTGATCGTTTGATCACGGTCCGGGAAAATGCCAGCCTCGAAGAAGCGCGCAGCCTGATGCACAAGCATCGTATCGAGCGCGTGCTGGTGGTCAATGACGCATTTGAGCTGCGCGGCCTGATGACGGTCAAGGATATTCTGAAGTCCAACGAGCATCCGCATGCCTGCAAGGACAGCCTGGGCAGGCTGCGTGTCGGTGCGGCTGTGGGCGTGGGGGAGGGTACCGAGGAGCGCGCCGCATTGCTGGCAGAGGCAGGAGTCGATGTGATTGTCGTGGATACCGCACACGGACATTCACAGGGGGTGCTGGACCGCGTTCGGTGGGTCAAGGAGAATTTTCCCAAGGTCGATGTGATCGGCGGCAATATCGCCACCGGTGCGGCGGCACAAGCCTTGCTCGATCATGGTGCGGACGGGGTCAAAGTGGGTATTGGTCCGGGTTCGATCTGTACTACACGTATCGTTGCCGGTGTCGGTGTGCCGCAAATCGCCGCGATTCAGGGAGTGGCCAAGGCCTTGCAGGGTACGGGTGTTCCCTTGATCGCCGACGGTGGCATCCGTTATTCGGGCGACATCGCCAAGGCGATTGCGTCAGGGGCGCACGCGGTGATGCTGGGCGGTTTGTTCGCTGGCACCGAGGAGGCACCGGGCGACATCGAATTGTTCCAGGGGCGTTCCTACAAATCCTACCGTGGTATGGGCAGCCTGGGTGCGATGCAGCAGGGCTCCAGCGACCGTTATTTCCAGGAAGGTGAAGGCAATCAGGACAAGCTGGTTCCGGAAGGTGTCGAGGGGCGTGTGCCCTACAAGGGCAGTGTGCTGGCGGTGATTCACCAGCTGATGGGCGGGTTGCGTGCCAGCATGGGCTATCTCGGTTGCGCTGACATTGCGATGACCCATGTCAAGGCGGAGTTCGTCGAAATCACGTCTTCCGGAATCCGTGAGTCGCATGTGCATGACGTGCAGATCACCAAGGAAGCGCCTAACTACCATATAGACTAAGATTCGGGCGCGAGTGTTCGGGAGGCAGAGAACACTCGAATCCTTGATCTTTGTAATCCAGAATCCTTAAGCGCAACTATGTCCCATAAAAAAATCTTGATTCTTGATTTCGGTTCGCAATACACGCAACTGATTGCGCGCCGTGTGCGGGAAACCCATGTCTATTGCGAACTGCACCCATGGGATGTCGATGCGGCTTTCATCCGTGCTTTCAATCCGGCAGGCATCATTCTGTCGGGCGGACCGAACTCCGTTTATGAAGACGAAACGCCGAAGGCGCCGCAGCTGGTGTTCGAACTGGGTGTGCCGGTGCTGGGTATTTGCTATGGCATGCAAACCATGGCGGCGCAACTTGGCGGCAAGGTCGAGAGTGGCAAGGTGCGCGAGTTCGGTTATGCGGAAATTCGCGCGCAGGGACACTCCAGGCTGTTCGATGGCGTCCAGGACAAGAGCAATGCACAAGGCCATGGCTTGCTCGATGTATGGATGAGCCACGGCGACAAGGTGACTCAGCTGCCGCCGGGGTTTGCGGTAATCGCCTCCAACGATGCCACGCCATATGCGGCGATGGCCGACGAGTCAAGGCGTTTCTACGCAGTGCAGTTCCATCCTGAAGTCACGCATACCCATCAGGGCAAGGCTATCCTCAGCCGATTCGTGCATGAGATTTGCGGCTGCGGCCAGGACTGGAATATGCCGGACTATATTGCGGAGGCCGTGGAAAAGATACGCGCTCAGGTTGGCGAAGAGCAGGTGATCCTCGGGCTTTCCGGCGGGGTGGATTCTTCCGTCGCGGCGGCGCTGATCCATCGCGCCATCGGAGACCAGCTGATCTGCGTGTTCGTGGATAACGGCCTGTTGCGACTGAACGAAGGAGCGCAGGTGATGGAGACCTTCGGCAAGAACCTGCAGATGAAGGTCATCCATGTGGACGCCAGCGCTGAATTCATGAAACACCTCACGGGCGTGACCGACCCGGAGCAGAAGCGCAAGATCATCGGGCGCGA
>JACPVZ010000106.1 GCA_016197305.1 Nitrosomonadales bacterium
GTGGCTGGCGGCGTTGGAGCGGCTCCGATGTTAAGCAAGGTTCGCAGATTACGAATCTCGAAATTTGCGTGTGCAAACGGGATTGGCCAGGTTATAGCCGAGGTCAGGTCGGCGTCGAAAGCTCCGGCATGCGCTACTGGCTGATGAAATCCGAACCTTCCGATGTCAGCATCGACGACCTCGCCACCTTCACAAACCAGAGCGTAGCCTGGTACGGGGTCAGAAATTATCAGGCGCGCAACTTCATGCGCGACCAGATGCAGATCGGCGACGGCGTGCTGTTCTACCATTCCAACTGCAAGGAACCGGGCATCGCCGGCATCGCCAGGGTATGCAGCACCACCTATCCAGACGCCACACAATTCGACGCCAAAAGTAAATATTTCGACCCAAAGGCCACGCCGGAACAGCCGCGCTGGTTCAACGTCGATGTGCAACTGGTGAAGAAAATCCCGCTGATTTCCCTGGACGAGCTGCGCCGCCATCCCGAACTCGAACATATGCGCACCCTGCAGCGCGGCAACCGCCTTTCCATCACCCCGCTCGATCCTGCCGAGTGGAGATTCATCACCACCAGACTGGCCGGCTGCTGATGGAATGGTATGCAGCCTACCTGTTGCTGGGCGCCTTCGTCGGCTTCTTCGCAGGGCTATTCGGCATCGGCGGCGGACTGGTGATGGTACCGGTGTTGAATTGGCTGTTCGCGGCACAACAACTGGGCGGCGAACAGAATCTGCATCTCGCCCTCGGCACCTCGATGGCGGCGATCCTTTACACCGCTGCATCCAGCGCGCATGCGCACCACCGCCACGGCGCGGTGAACATGCACATTGTGCGCAACATGACGCCTGGCCTGCTATCCGGCACGCTGCTCGGCGCGTTGTTCGCCAGCCATGTCTCGCCGCTCTACCTGGCCATATTCTTCGCGCTGTTCGTCTATGTATCTGCAACACAAATGCTGTTGGAGCTCAAACCCAAGGCCACCCGGCAACTGCCGGGGCGATTAGGCATGACGCTGGCCGGTGCCGGCATCGGCGGCATCAGCAGCCTCGCCTCGGTGGGAGGCGGCGTGATGAGCGTACCGTTCATGCTGATGCACAATGTCCCGCTCAAACAGGCCATCGGCACCTCGTCTGCGCTCGGATTCCCGATCGCGCTGGGCGGCACGCTAGGTTATGTGATCACCGGCCTGATGCTGCACACGCTGCCTGACGGGACACTGGGCTTCGTCTATCTGCCGGCACTGCTGATGCTCGCCGCGGGTAGCATGTTCACCACCCCGCTCGGGGCAAAAGCCACGCATCGCCTGCCGCTCCGACTCCTGCGGCGCAGCTTTGCGATGTTGCTGTTGTTGCTGGCAAGCAACATGCTGCTCAAGACCCTAGGATAACGCACGTCATTGTGCCGACAGCTGAGGCGAGCTCCGCTCAGCGGTGCAGCGCCGCATCGAGCGCGGCCATCAACTGCGCGAAGCGCTTCTCCCCCGGAGCCAGACGATTAGCCTCGGCCAGCGCTTCATGTGCCTCGGCCGCGATCGCCTGATCACCCCCCATTTTTTGCAAGCGCGTGATCAGCACGTGGGCCAGATTGAACAGCACACGCGCATTGCTCGGCATCGCCTCGCGCGCCTCCCGCATCCAGGTGATCGCCTCTTCTATCTTCCCTTCGCTCACCAGCAACACCCCACGGTTCATCTGCTCGATGGCGGCCTTGCGCGAACTTTCGACGAGCTCGTCCCCCTGCTCGCCCATCTTGGCCCCGGTGAAGACCTGCTTGACCTGATCGAGCAGCCGCGTATTTTCCGGATTGTTTTTAACTTCCTGCTTCAGCAGATTAACCGCGGCGTCCTTTTCTCCGGTCGCAAACAACAGCTGCGCCATTTCCAGCGTGGTCGCACTACCCACGTTCTGCGACGCATGCGCCAATTGCCTGGATAGTTTCTGCGCCACTTCCCGCGCGGCGGCAACCTGCCCGCTCTTGTGGTGCACCATGCCTTCGGCAGTCAATGATTTGATGCGCACCGCCTCATCGTCGAAATTCTTGTTCAATGTTTCGAGGACACGCAGCGCTTCACCCGGATTGTTTTGTGCGCTGCAGGTTTTCGCCAACCCCAGATAGGAATCCGGACTCTTCAGAACGGAATGCTCGCCCAGATTCATGCTCTTTTTGAATGCCTTTTCGGCACGCTCGAGCTTGCCCAGCTTAAGCGAGATATCCCCGAGCTCTTTCTGCCTGAGAACCGAGTTGGGCGACAATCGGGCTGCCTGCTCCAGCACCTGTTCGGCCTGCTCATCCATGGCCAATGCCTGATAGACCTGAGCCAGGCTATCGTAGGCCTCCAGATAGGAGCGATTGTTTGCAACCGCTTCTTCCAGCAGTGACTTCGCACCGCCGAGATCGCCTTCCTGTACCCGCAGCTTGGCCAGCCCCACCTTGGCCCATGGCAGATCGCGCTCGGCTGACACCTGTTCGAAGACACTCCGAGCCTCGTCGTGCTTACCGCACTTGAGCAAAAGCTGCGCCTTCAGCTTCAGCAGCTCCACTTCATTCGCCTTGTCGAAGGTCAGGCGCTGATCACACAACGCGATTGCCCCCGGATAGTCGTCGCGATCTATCCTCTCGGAAATTTCGCTGAACGCCGCCTTCTTCGCCCAGATTTTGGTCAGGCGCAACCGGAAAGTAGCCTCGGTGACAGGCTTCAGGATGAATGCATCCGGCAAGTATTCCGAGGTGCCCATCACCACGTCATTGGTCTTTTCAGCGGTCACCATCAACCATGCGCAGGCCGGCCCGATCAGCTGCCGGTGCCGCGCTTCTTCGAGCACCTGCTGCCCATTTTTTCCCTGGCCGAGGTTATAGTCACACAGCACCACGTCATACTTTTTGTTCTCCAGCAGAGAGATCGCTTCGACGCCGGAGTTGGCGGTATCGATCAGCTTCATGTTGGCGCCACAGCCTCGCAGCATGTCGCGCAAAATGCTGCGCATGCCATTGAAGTCGTCGACGATCAGAAACGTCTTGCCGTCAAATGCAGAATTTTCTGGCTCCTGAGATTGAAACGGGTACATCGTGCCTATCCCCTATGCTTATGGCAACAGCAACACAAAACAGCCGCCGCCGTAACTCCCGCCGTTTTCCAGACGTATCCCTCCTATCCGGCCCTTGCGATGATGCATCTTGGCCACCATCGCCGAGAAATAAATCCCCAGCCCTGTGCTGCCCCCCTGAAAATCTGTGCCATGCATCGCATCTGCCCCCTCCTGCAGCATCAGCGGAGGAAAACCCGCGCCATTGTCCTCGACGCGCATCTCAAGCATGCCTTCGCTTTCCCGAATCAGCAGCTTGATCTTGTCCTTGGTATAGTGGATCGCATTGTTGATCGCATGATTGATCACGCCGCCGACCAGGTCTTCGTCGAACTGCCAGTATGCGGTGTCATCGTAATCCAGCTCCAGCGTGACGCCGTGCGACTGCAGCAGCGGCTCGTGCTGAGCCATCACCGTCAGCGCGAATTCATCCAGCGACTGCGGCAATGGGTCGAACGGGTAAAGGTCCTCGCCTACCTTGTAGAGCGTCAGCAGCTGGATCAGGTTGCTATTGATACGCTTGGTCTCGTACATCATGTGCACGACATCGTCATAGGCCGGGAATGACGCAGGCGTGACCTGCCCCAGCACCCGCTCCAGCCCTCCGATCAGGATGCTGATCGAGTTCTTCATGTCATGCACCGAGGACGCCAGAAACATCGGCATGTCCGGCTGAGATTCGCGTTTCGACATACTTACTCCTCTACCCTTCTTGATCCCGGAAATTTCCCGCCCAGGCAAATATTCAGCCTGGCGAAAACAATTATCTGCTCCTGCCGCCGATGCGGCACATTGCCGCGAATGCGCGGCGCATTGTAGGCCTTGCATTGCTTAGCGGCAATCAACCGCCCAGATACGCACGGCGCACGGCTGCGCTACCCAGCAAGTCGCCGGCCTGGCCCGACAGCGTGATCGAACCGCTTTCCATCACATAGCCGCGCTGCGCAACCTGCAAGGCGAGCCGGGCATTCTGCTCCACCAGCAGGATGCTCATGCCCTGCGCCGAAATGTCTCTTATGGTTTCAAAAATCTTCTGCACCATCAGCGGAGCCAGCCCCATGCTGGGTTCGTCCAGCATCAGCAGGTGCGGCCGGCTCATCAACGCACGCGCCATCGCGACCATTTGCTGCTCTCCCCCGGAAAGCGTCCCCGCCAGCTGGTGATTGCGTTCGGCCAGACGCGGGAACAGCTCATGCATGCGCGCCAGATCGGCTGCGATTTCCTGATGGTCGTTACGGCTGTATGCACCCATCAGCAGGTTTTCCTGCACACTCAGGCGCGCGAAGATGGCGCGCCCCTCGGGCACCAGGGCGATACCCTTGGCCACGCGCTGGTGCGCAGCAAGGTTTTGCACAGCCTGTCCCGCGTAAATGATTTTTCCTCCGGCCGGATGCAGCAACCCGGCCAATGCTTTCAGCGTGGTGGTCTTGCCCGCACCATTGCTGCCGATCAGCGCAACCAGTTCACCCGGCGCGATGCACAAATCAACGCCACGCACCGCCTGGATCCCCCCATAGGCGACCTTGAGGTTGTGGACATCAAGCAGCGGACTAGTCATCGCCACACCCCAGATAGGCGCTGATCACGGCGGGATCATTGCGCACCTGCTCCGGCACCCCTTCGGCAATCTTCTTGCCGTAGTCAAGCACCGCGACACGGTCGCACAACCCCATGATCAGCTTGACGTCATGCTCGATCAACAGCACGGTGACGCCCTGGCTGCGGATGTCTTGCAGCAAGGTTTTAAGGCTTTCTGTTTCGGTGGAATTCATCCCGGCGGCCGGTTCATCGAGCGCCAGCAACATCGGGTCGGTGGCCAGCGCACGGGCGATCTCCAGGCGCCGCTGTTCGCCATAAGAGAGATTCTTTGCCAGCGTGTTCGCAGGCCGCCGGATGCCGACGTAGCTCAGCAGCTGATGTGCGCGCTCGGCAATGACGCGCTCTTCCTCACGCGCAGCCGGGCTGCGCGTAAGCGCTCCCCATATGCCCGAATGCGTGCGCAGATGGCGGCCGACCATGACATTTTCCAGCGTCGTCATGTTGGCGAACAGCCGGATATTCTGGAAGGTGCGTGCAATGCCGGCCTGCGCCAGCACATGAGGTTTGCAATGTGCGTAAGCGCGCCCAGCGAAATTGAAAGTGCCTGCATCAAGCTGGTACAGGCCGGTAATGACATTGAACAGTGTGGTTTTGCCAGCACCGTTCGGACCGATCAGCCCATAGATCTCTCCGCGCCGAATATGCAATGACACATCGGACAACGCGGCCAGCCCGCCGAAGCGTTTGCATATGCCCGTCAGCTCTATCAGGGTTTCACTTGGAGACGTCATACACCGTATCCCGTTCCTGTTGCGCCACGGCTTCATCCGGCATCAACTCGCGGCGGCGCTGCGCAGATGGCCACAATCCGGCAGGCCGCCACAACATCACCAATATCAGCGCGAGGCCGAACATCAGCATGCGCAAACTCTCCGGGTCGACCACTGTCTTTCCGAACAGCGCCTGCTGCATCGGGCCGGCGCCGTGGCGGAACGCTTCCGGCAACACTACCAGCAACACGCCGCCCAGCACCACGCCGGCAATGTTGCCCATGCCGCCCAGCACCACCATGCACAACACCATGACCGATTCCATCAGGCTGAAACTCTCCGGGCTGACGAACCCCTGAAAGCCCGCGAACAGCCCGCCGGAAATGCCGCCGAACGTGGCGCCCATCGCGAAGGCCAGCAGCTTGACGTTGCGCGTGTTGATCCCCATCGCACTGGCCGCCACCTCGTCCTCGCGTATCGCCATCCAGGCGCGGCCGATGCGCGAATGTTGCAGGCGCAGCGAGACGAAGATCACCAACAGCGTAAAGGCGAGGAACAGGTAGTAATGCAGATGCACTGCAGCGAACTCCACGCCGAACCATTCATGCGCCTTGCCGAACGAAAAATCCGCCACGCGCAGCGGGTCGATGCCGCTGATACCCTGCGGGCCGTTGGTGATATTGACGGGTGCATTCAGGTTGTTCATGAAGATGCGTATGATCTCGCCAAAGCCCAGCGTGACGATCGCAAGATAGTCGCCGCGCAGGCGCAGCGTCGGCGCACCCAGCAACACACCGAAACCGCATGCGAACAGCGCACCCAGCGGCAGCACCGCCCACATCGGCCAATGCAATCCGAACTGTGGCGAGCCTAGCAACGCGTAGGTGTAAGCGCCGACCGCGAAAAATGCGATGTAACCGAGATCGAGCAGTCCCGCATATCCGACCACGATGTTCAGCCCCAGCGCGAGCATGATGTAGAGCAGGGCAAAATCGGCGATGCGTACCCAGCCGTGCCCGAACATCGCATCGACAATGAACGGCAAGGCCAGCAGCGCAACTCCCAGCGCCGCAAAGTAATGCTTCGCAAGGCGATGCAGCCTCATGCGCGCTCCGCCACTCTCTCGCCCAGCAAACCGGACGGGCGGAACACCAGCACCGCGATCAACACGAAGAATGCGAACACGTCCTGATAGTTGCTGCCGAGGAATCCACCGGTGAGGTCGCCGATATAACCGGCCCCCAGGCTCTCGATCAGCCCCAGCAGCACACCGCCCAGCATCGCCCCGCGCAGATTGCCTATGCCGCCCAGCACCGCAGCCGTAAAGGCTTTAAGGCCCAGCATGAAGCCCATGTAATAATGCGCAATGCCTGTTCAAGGACATCGGAAATGCATGGTACTCGCGCCCCCAGATCATCATCGCCAGGTTCTGCAACACGATGGACACGCCGATCGCAGTGATCAGCGGCGCCAAGCGCGGCGCATTGCGCAACGGGCGATAGGCGATACGCTCGATGCCATAGCCCAGCGCCATGCAACACGCCATTGCCGCCAGCAAACTGAGCAGCATTGCCAGCACCGGCGCAAATGCCGCAGCCAGCAAGGCTTGCAACACCGTAAGCGCGATCATCGCCCCTATCATCACCACTTCGCCATGCGCGAAATTGATCAGGCCGAGTATGCCGTACACCATGGTGTAGCCCAGCGCGACCAGCGCATAGACGCTGCCCTGCACCAGGCCATTGATGATTTGCTGAAGGAGAATATCCACGGCTTACAAACAAAAGGCGACACACGAGGTGTCGCCCGGATTAGCCCTGACGGGCATCACGGCGCCGCAGCAGGCGCGCTGCCACCCATCGTCTCGACCGCGTGCCACTTGCCCTGACGGACCTGGTACATCGTGACCGCGCCACCTTTGAGGTCGCCCTTTTCGTCGAATGATATCTTCGCGGTCACGCCTTCATGCACCACCTTGCCCAGTTCCGGCAGATATTTTGCAGGCTCGGCCGAGCCTGCCTGCTGCATCGCCGCGATCATCACATTCACCGCATCATAACAATAGGGCGCATACAGCTGGATAGGCTGCTTGAACTTGGCCTCGTAACGCGCCGCGAAATCCCGGCCGTTCGGCATCTTGTCCAGCGGCACACCCGGCAGTGAAGCGTAAGCGCCTTCCGCAGCCGGACCGGCGTTGTCGATGAATTTGGGCGTATAGCCGCCGTCGCCCATCATGAACTGCGTCGCGACACCCAGGCCGCGCAATTGCTTGACCATCGGTGCGCCCTGCGGATCCATGCCGCCGAAAAAGATCAGATCGGGTTGTTTACCCTTGATCGAGGTCAGCACCGCCGCGAAATCGACCGCCTTGTCGGTGGTGTATTCGCGCGCCACGACCTGCGCACCGTTCGCCTGTGCGGACTTGACGAACTCGTCTGCGATGCCCTGGCCATAAGCGGTGCGGTCATCGATCACCGCGATCTTCTTTGCGCCCAGATTTTTTGCGGCAAACTCGCCCAGCACCTTGCCTTGCTGCCCGTCGTTCGCCATTACGCGGAACGCGGTCTTGAATCCCTGCGCGGTATAAGCCACCGCCGTGGCCGAAGGCGAAATCTGCGGGATGCCGTTGTCGCTGTAGATGCGCGAGGCTGGAATGGTCGTGCCGGAATTGAGATGACCGATGACGCCATTCACCTTTGCATCCACCAGCTTCTGCGCAACGATGGTCGCCGTCTTCGGATCGGTCTGGTCGTCTTCGCTCAACAATTCGAAATGCACTTTTTTGCCGCCGATCAGAATACCCTTGGCGTTCGCGTCCTCGATCGCCATGCGCGTACCGTTCTCATTGTCCTTGCCGATATGCGCCTGCGGGCCGGTGAGCGGGGCGGAAGCGCCAATTTTCACCAGCAGATCGCCGGATGTTGCGGGCTGCTCGTTTGCAGGCTTGCCGCAAGCGGTCAGAGACAACAATGCGGCAACCAGCAACGACACACGGGCAGTAGTCATCTTCATGTTCAATCCTCAGTAGAAAGCCCGTGGATTATGCTGAGGCGGAGCACCGCTTGTCAATTTTACGCATCTTCAGACAACAAAAAAGCCGGCTTGCGCCGGCTTTTTTGACGGTTGCTGCTAAATTACTTAGCCAGACCCAGGATGAACTTAACCAGTTCCTTCATGTCTGCGGCTTTGGCGCCAGTTGGATCGTTAGCAGGCATAGGCATGGAACCCCAGTTGCCGGAACCGCCCTTGGATACCTTAACCAGCAGCTTGTCGGCTGCGTCAGCTTGGCCTTTGTACTTGTTGGCCACGTCTTGCCATGCTGGACCAACAACTTTCTTGTCAATTGCGTGGCAAGCTGTGCAATTGTTCTTCTTAGCCAGTTCTGGCATATCAGTTGCCATTGCGCTGCCTGCAACCATCAAACCTGCTACTGCCATGCTTACGATGATAGATTTCATGTTTTCTCCGTTATGATTTAACACACTAAAATAGTGAAGGTTTTTCCTTCGATGCCGATTCTAATCAACTCCGTCCACTTTGCCAACCGACTTCTGAACGTTGAGACCACAACGCCTGCACCCAGGATACGGTTGACAATCTATCGCAGGGACAGTACGAATCTGACCAGCGCCTTGATGTCTGCGTCGCTGACCCGCGGTGCATTGGCTGGCATCGGGGCACTCCCCCACACGCCGCCTCCGCCCTTCGCGACTTTGGTGATCAGCTTGGCCTCGCCATTGGCGTCGCCACGATACTTGGCAGCCACGTCCTTCCAAGCCGGCCCGACCACCTTCTTGTCGATGGCGTGGCACATGAAACAGCCGCTTTGCTGCGCAAGCTTGCGCCCTTCTGCGTTCGACAGCACCGCATCCGTCTTTTCCTTGATTTCGGCTTTAGCTTCGGGCTTGGCTTCAACCTTGACGGCTTCAGGTTTTACCAGCGTCGCGGCAGGCGCAGAAACCGCCACTGCTGCACTGGCGTTTCCCAAGCCGGTCTTGGCTTGTTGATCAGGCTTGGCCGCACCGGCAACGCTCCCTGATTGACGCGAATGGCAGCGCTTGCCGTCTTTTTCCACGCAGACGGGCTTTTGTTTTTGGGTCTTTTTCTTGGCGGTCGGCGTTTTTTTCGCCGGATCTGAGGCAGCCACCGGCTCAGCCGCAATCGCTTGGGCGCCAAATAGCGCGGCAACCAGCAACAACAATTTCGCTGTTTTCATGTTCCATTCTCCTTGTTGATCAAGAATTGCTAAACCGGCTCCGCACGATACTCCACAATCAGCGTATGCCTGCTTCCCGGAAGAACTTTTACCACATTGTCGATCGCGTTCACCGACTCTACACACACCATTTCACGCCAGCCATCAGGCTGACCCATATCGCCCATCTTGTTGGCCTTATCGGTCCAGGGTGTCCACACCACGGTAGACAGGCTGCCAGACTTGGCGACATGGATGCGGCGCCTGAGCCTGTCGTCTTCGATCACGCAGGTCGCTGCGGTATTGATATACACACGGTCTGTTTCAGCGGAAAAACTGATCGCACCGCTTTGTTTCCTGAGCGTCGATCCGCCGACCTTGTCCCAGTAGTCGCAATCCTGCAGGCCGCTGACTCGCACCGCGCCGATATCTCCGACCTGGAAATAGGTATGCAGCGCCTCCCCGATCACAAAATCTGCAGCACCGGTATTTTCGGTGGTCATTTCCATGCGCAGCGTTTCGCCGACGATCACCGTCAAATCCAGGTTGCAGTCATGCGGCCATTGCGCGCGCGTCTTCTCGCTTTCCACCAGTCGCAGCGTCAAACGGGTCGCACCGTCCGGATCGGTACCCGATTCGATCACCCGCCAGGGTACGGTGCGCGCAAAACCATGGCCCGGGAAGGATGCTTCGGACGCATGTGCGCCGAACCACGGCCAGCATACCGGCGCGCCGCCGCGTATGGATTTTCCCGGCGCCAGCTTCGCGTCACGCGACAGCCACACCACCGGCACCTTCTGGCTGCGCGGTTGCCAGGTCATCAGATGCGCACCCTGCAAACACAGCGACGCGCTCGCCTGTGCGTTATCGATCTCCGCAACGATCAGGCCGCTGCCATCCTCGCGGAAACTCAGATGCCCCTTGATGCCGAATTGTGTGTTCAGCTGTTGCGCTGTGCTCATACTTGCATTCCTTGTTAAATTTAAGACCATTGATCCACTAAAACCACAAAAGGCACGAAAAACACCGATCTATTTCGCGTTTTCGTGGCCATCTGTTTTCATAAACTACTCTATCTGCGATACATCGCGCACCGCGCCCTTGTCTGCACTGGTCACCATCGCGGCATAGGCGCGCAATGCGACCGATACCTTGCGCTGGCGCGCCTCCATCGGCTTCCATGCCTTACTGCCCCTGGCCTGCATTTCCGCACGTCGCTGCGCCAGTTCGGCATCCGAAACCGCCAGATTGATGCTGCGGTTGGGGATGTCGATCTCTATGCTGTCGCCTTCCCGCACCAGCGCGATCGCACCACCGCTGGCAGCCTCCGGCGACACATGACCGATGCTCAGGCCCGATGTTCCGCCGGAAAACCGCCCGTCGGTCAACAGTGCGCAGGCCTTGCCCAGGCCTTTCGACTTCAGATAAGACGTCGGGTACAGCATTTCCTGCATACCTGGCCCGCCCTTGGGGCCTTCGTAACGGATCACCACCACATCGCCGGCGACGATCTGGTCGGCCAGGCTGCCGGCCACAGCGGCATCCTGGCTCTCGAAAACGCGCGCGCGCCCGGTGAATTTCAGGATACACTCGTCCACACCGGCAGTCTTGACGATACAGCCATCCAGCGCGACGTTGCCATGCAACACCGCTAGGCCGCCGTCCCGGGAATAGGCATGGGCCTTGTCGCGGATGCAACCCGCAGCGCGATCGGCATCCAGCTCGGGATAGTGCATGGACTGCGAAAAGGCGATCGTGGTCGGAATGCCGCCGGGCGCGGCGCGGAAGAATTTCTTAGCGGTCTCGTCCTGCGTTTGCACGATATCCCACTGCTTCAACCCCTCTCTCAGCGTCTTGCTGTGCACGGTGCCTGCCTCGCCATGCAGCAGACCTGCACGATCCAGCTCGCCGAGGATCGCCGCGATGCCGCCTGCCCTGTGCACGTCTTCCATGTGGTATTCCGAAGACGGCGCGACCTTGCACAAGGTCGGCACATGGCGCGACAGCCTGTCCATATCCTTCATCGTGAAATCCACGCCCGCCTCGCGCGCGATCGCCAGCAGGTGCAGCACGGTGTTGGTCGAACCACCCATCGCGATATCCAGCGTCATCGCATTCTCGAACGCCTTGAACGTGGCGATGCTGCGCGGCAGCACCGATGCATCGTCCTGCTCGTAATAGCGTTTGGTCAGCTCGACACTCAAGCGCCCGGCGCGCAGGAACAGCTGCTTGCGCTCGGCATGGGTCGCCACCAGAGAACCGTTGCCCGGCAGACTCAAACCCAGCGCCTCGGTCAGACAGTTCATCGAATTCGCAGTGAACATACCGGAGCAGGAACCGCAGGTCGGGCAGGCCGAACGCTCGATCGCCTCGACCTCTTCGTCGCTGCAGTGGCTGTCAGCGGCCGCGACCATCGCATCCACCAGATCCAGCCCCTTGGTCTTGCCTCCCCAGGTCACCTTGCCTGCCTCCATCGGCCCGCCGGACACGAACACAACCGGGATATTCAGGCGCATCGCCGCCATCAGCATGCCCGGCGTGATCTTGTCGCAATTGGAGATGCACACCAGCGCATCGGCGCAATGCGCATTGACCATGTACTCCACCGAATCGGCGATCAGGTCGCGGCTGGGCAGCGAATACAGCATGCCGTCGTGGCCCATGGCGATGCCGTCGTCGACCGCAATGGTGTTGAATTCCTTCGCAATGCCGCCCGCCTTCTCGATCTCGCGCGCCACCAGTTGCCCCATGTCCTTGAGGTGGACATGGCCGGGCACGAACTGCGTGAACGAATTGGCGATCGCGATGATGGGTTTGCCAAAGTCACCGTCAGTCATGCCGGTGGCGCGCCACAACGAGCGTGCACCGGCCATGTTGCGGCCATGGGTGGAAGTGCGGGAACGGTAAGCAGGCATGTTATTTCCTCGGAAGTGTCAAAGCACACGTATAATTGGGTCGTTGATTTTACCTGATTCGCCCATGCTCGTTCATCCGCAATTCAATCCCGTCGCGCTGCAACTCGGCCCGCTCGCCGTCCACTGGTATGGCCTGATGTATCTCGCCGGATTCGCGACCTTCCTCTGGCTGGGCCGCAAACGCATCACCAAGATCAGCCACCCCCAGATCACCGCCAAGCTGCTAGACGATCTGCTGTTCTATGGCGTGCTCGGCGTGATACTGGGAGGGCGACTGGGTTATGTGCTGTTCTACAAGGCCGGCTACTATTCGGCTCATCCGCTGGAAATCCTGGCGGTATGGCAGGGCGGCATGTCGTTCCACGGCGGCTTCCTCGGCGTGCTGGCCGCGATGGCATGGTTCGCACACAAGCAGCAACTGCGCTGGCTGCAACTCACCGACTTCATCGCGCCGCTGGTTCCGCCCGGACTGGCATTCGGCCGACTCGGCAACTTCATCAACGGCGAACTGTGGGGGCGGCCAACCGATGGATCGTGGGGCATGATCTTCCCCCAGGCAGACAACGTGCCGCGCCACCCCTCGCAACTCTACGAATTCGCACTTGAAGGATTGCTGCTGTTCTCATTGCTGTGGCTGTTCGCACGCAAGCCCCGCCCCGTTGGCGCCGTATCCGGATTATTTCTGATCGGTTACGGCAGCCTGCGTTTTCTGGTCGAGTTCACCCGCGAACCGGACAACTTCCTGGGATTACTGTCGCTGGGCATGAGCATGGGACAATGGCTCAGCCTGCCGATGGTGATTGCCGGTGTCGCGCTGATGCTCCTGAGCTCGCGGCGCGCAGCTTGACACCCATGCGCACCCTCCACGATACTCGAACACCGCTTTCCGCTCTCACAACCACTTGAACGATTTTTCGTTACTGACCCTGTTCGGCTTCCTGATTCTGCTGCTGGTTTTCAGCGGTTTTTTCTCCGCCTCCGAAACCAGCATGATGGCGCTCAACCGTCATCGTTTGAACCATCTGATACGTAAGGGAAACAAGAGCGCCAAGCTGACTTCCCAGCTGCTAGGCAAGATCGACAAGCTGCTCGGCTCCATCCTGCTCGGCAACACCCTGCTCAACGTGGCTGCGGCGACGCTCACCGAAATCATCATCCTGCGCCTGTTCGGTCATAACGAGCTGGCGATGCTGATCGGCACGCTGTCGATCGCCTTCGTGATCCTGGTGTTCAGCGAGATCATGCCCAAGATCATCGC
>JACPVZ010000120.1 GCA_016197305.1 Nitrosomonadales bacterium
GCTGTGCTCGCCACCCGACTACATGTCGGAAGGTGCGAAGGAAGCGTGGCGCTACGCGGTGGAGAATTCACCGCCCGGCTTGCTGTCAGCACTGGATGGCGCGGTGCTGGAACGCTGGGCGAATTGCTCCGGCATGTACCGCGAGGCGCTGGCCAAGATCAACCAGACGGGTGTGTCCGGCATGCTGGTCAAAACCCCCAGCGGCATCTTGCGGCGCTCGCCGCTGATGGATGTGATCCGTGACCTAGCACTTGAGATGAAAAGTTACGAAACCGAGATGGGCTTCACTCCGGCATCGCGCTCGCGCGTCACGCTGCCATCAGGAGGATCTGAACCGGCTGACCCATGGTCGGAGATCGCAGGCTGATGGCGGCGCGCAACTATGCTGCCATCGCCCGCCAGTATGCCGAGTCTGTTGTCGCCGGAGTGATTCCAGCCTGCCGCTGGGTGCAATTGGCGTGCCAGCGGCAACTGAATGATCTGGCACGATTCAAGGGCAAGAACAGTCCGTACCGATTCAATCCAAAACTGACGGATCGGAGCGGCAAGGCCTACTACCCTGCCGACAACCTGTGCGCCTTCATCGAACGGCTGCCGCATGTAAAAGGGCCGCTGGCGGGTGAACCGATCACGCTGGAGCCGTGGCAGGTGTTTATTTTGACGACGGTGTTTGGCTGGATCAAACCGAATGGCAAACGGCGCTTTCGGCGTACCTACATCGAGGTGCCGCGCGGAAATGCCAAGTCGACGCTCTCTTCGGCAGTGGCACTGTACATGCTGACCGCCGATGGTGAAGGCGGTGCCGAGGTGTACAGCTTGGCCACCACCCGCGATCAGGCGCGCATCGTGTTTGGTGACGCGCAGACCATGGCGCGTAAATCCGCTGGGTTCTGTAGCCGCTTTGGTGTGAACGTCGGCGCGCACAACATGAATGTGCTGACCAGCGGCTCCAAGTTCGAAGCACTGTCGGCGGAAGGTTCGACCCTCGATGGTCTGAACATCCACTTCGGTTGCGTCGATGAGTTACATGCGCACAAGACGCGCACCGTCTATGACGTAGTAGAGACCGGCACGGGCAAGCGCGACAACTCGCTGCTCTGGGTTATCACCACCGCAGGCAGCAACCGCGCAGGAATTTGCTACGAGGTACGTACCTTCGTCACCCGACTGCTCGACGGCGTGTTCGAGGATGACAGCCAGTTCGGTATCGTCTACGGCATCGATGACGGTTCCGAGGTCGACTGGACATCCGAGTCTGCCTTGGTCATGGCCAACCCGAACTGGAATATCTCGGTGCGTCCTGAAGTGTTGTTGCCGCTGCAAGCCAAGGCGATGCAGATGCCGAGCGCGGTCAACAACTTCAAGAC
>JACPVZ010000076.1 GCA_016197305.1 Nitrosomonadales bacterium
AAACGTACTGCGGTTGCCTTGAAGTCCATGCTGTAGCGATGCACTTTTGGCAGACTTGATTTGCCCATAAAACACCTCCGTTCCATTAGGGGAAGGTGTCAACTATTTTGGGGGAAGGTTAAACTCCGGCTCGCTGAATCCCGCCGCGCGTCGCGCATCCAGATTGAACGGGCCGCGCAGCACCGGCGCGGCATATTCGGCGGCAAGGCTGGCATAGGTCTCGACCGGTTCCAGGCCACGCTGTGCGCACAGGTAGCCGTACCAGCGGTTACCGATCGCGACATGGCCGATCTCGTCGCGCAGGATGATGTCCATGATCGCCGCAGCCTCCTTATCACCCGCCTGCGCCAGTTTGTCGCGCAGCGAGGGCACGACATCCAGCCCGCGCGCTTCCATCGTCCGCGGCACCAGTGCCATGCGCGCAAGGATATCGTGCCGGGTCTTGTCGGTCATCTCCCAGAGACTGCTGTGCGCGGGGAAGTCACCGTACGCGTAGCCCTGCCCTTGCAGGTGTTCGGCCAGCAACGAGAAATGCAGCGCCTCCTCATCCGCGACTTGCAGCTAATCGGCGTAATACGCGCGCGGCATGCCGGCGAAGCGCCAGACCGCATCCAGCGCCAGGTTGATCGCATTGAACTCGATATGCACCAGCGCATGGATCAGGATCGCGCGGCCTTCCGGCGTGATCATCGAGCGGTGCTTGACCAGGCGCGGCGCGACCAGTTCCGGCTTGTCCGGTCGGCCCGGGATGGGCTGTGTTGCACTCAATACGGCATCGCTATCCAGCCCGATCCCGCCCGACGACCAGGCTTGCGCCAAACGGCGCACCCCCGCCGCTTTCTGGACGGCATCGCATTCAGCCAGCCAGAACAGCGCAGCCTGTCTTAATTCTGTCGGTTGCTCAACTGCAGACATGGGCTATTCCACAATAGGTTTGTTCAGCATCGCCTTCAGCCGCGCCAGCTTGTCCATGCCCTCGTCTTTGGTCACGGTAGCTACGGCTTCGGCATGGCCGCCTGCGTAGACCAGTTCGCTCTGCGGCATCTCCTCGAGGAAGCGGCTCGGCTCGCAGGCCAGCCAGTCCTTGCCGCGCTTGCGCCGGTTGCAGTAGCTGATCTGTAGGCTGCGCTCGGCGCGGGTGATGCCGACATACATCAAACGGCGCTCTTCCTCGATGCCTTTCTCGTCGCTGTCTCTGAACGGCAGGATGTCTTCTTCCGCACCGATGATGAACACATGCGGGAATTCCAGCCCCTTCGCGGCATGCAATGTGGACAGCGACACCGCATCCGGCTCCTGATCCTTGCCTTCCAGCATGTTGATCAGCGCGATAGTCTGCACCATCGCGATCAGCGATTTCTCGTCGGCCTCGGCCTTGCGCTTCAGCCAGCCGATGAAGTCCTCGACGTTCTTCCACTTGCTCTCGGCCTGCCGCGATTCGTGCGAGTCATACAGCCAGGTCTCGTAGTTGATCGCGCGCAGCAACTCGTCGAGCAGTTCGCCGCACGGGTCCTTGTCGGCGCGCTCCTGTATCCGGTTGATGAAGTTGCAGAACAGCATCAGCTCTTCGTACTGGCGCGGCGGCAATTGCTGCTCCACCTGCGCCTCGAACGCCGCCTCGAACAGGCTGATCTGGCGCGTTCCGGCGTAGCTGCCGAGCTTCTCCAGCGTCGCGTTGCCGATGCCGCGCTTCGGCGTCGTGATCGCGCGGATGAAGGCAGGATCGTCGTCGCTGTTGGCGATCAGCCGCAGGTAGGAGGTGATGTCCTTGATCTCGGCCTTGTCGAAGAACGACGTGCCGCCGCTGACGATATACGGCACGCGCTGCGCGCGCAGCTGCTCCTCGAAGGCGCGCGACAGGTAGTTGCTGCGGTACAAAATCGCATAGTCGGCGAAACGGGTGCGGTGCTCGAACTTGTGCGCCATCAGCTTCATCACCACGCTCTCGGCCTCGTGCTCGTCGTCGCGCGCCGCGTAGATGCGCACCGGGTCGCCGATGCCGTGGTCGCTCCACAGGTTCTTTTCGAACACCTTGGTGTTGTGGTTGATCAGGTGGTTCGCCACCGTGAGGATGCGCTGCGAGGAGCGGTAGTTCTGCTCCAGCTTGACCACGCGCAGGCTGGGGTAATCGTTGCGCAGGTTGTGCAGGTTCTCGATGCTGGCGCCGCGCCACGCATAGATCGCCTGATCGTCGTCGCCCACCGCGGTGAACGCGGCGCGGCTGCCCGCCAGCAACCGGGTCAGCTGGTACTGGCAATCGTTGGTGTCCTGATATTCGTCGATCAGCAGGTAGCGCAGCCGATTCTGCCAGCGCAGCAGCGCTTCGGGATGCTCGTTGAACAGCACTACCGGCAAATGGATCAGGTCGTCGAAGTCCACCGCCTGATACGCGCGTAGCGTCTCCTGATAGCGCGAGTAGATGCGCGCATGGGCTTTCGCCTCCTCGTTTTCGGCGATCTGCGCGGCCTTCTCCGGCGAGACGAAGGCAGACTTCCAGTTCGATATCTGCGTCTGCAGGTCGCGTATCTCCTGCTTGTCGCCGGAATTGGTCAGCTCGCCGAGTATCTTCCAGTTGTCGCTGGAATCGAAGATCGAGAACTGCGGCTTGTAGCCCAACAGCGCCGCCTCCTTGCGCAGGATGTTCATGCCCAGCGAGTGGAAGGTGCTGACCACCAGCCCCTTGGCGTTCTTGCCCTGCATCAGCGTGCCGACGCGTTCGCGCATCTCGTTCGCGGCCTTGTTCGTGAACGTGATCGCGGCGATGTTGCGGGCTTCATAGCCGCACTGCTCGACCAGATAGGCGATCTTGTGGGTAATGACGCGCGTCTTGCCGCTGCCCGCCCCGGCCAGCACCAGCAACGGACCGTCGAGATAGGATGCCGCTTCGCGCTGCACGGAATTGAGTTTGCTTAACATTCAGAAGTACTGGGGAAGAGGTGTTGCGTAAGGCGTGCATGATACCAAACATTCTATTTCCCGCCTCCCGTGCCACCCGTTGGACTATTTGACAACACACCGGACTGTTGTTATTGTCTCCAACATGAAATCCCGCGAATTATTCAACCGCCGCGAGCCTGTCACGGAACAGGCGTTTGCGGAACTGGTGCTGTGGGAGGTGCCAGAGCCGCTTTCCGGCAGCAAGCATCGCTACAAATACCGGCTGGCGTTCGTGGCTGCGGGGGACTGTGTGCTGCGCTATGACAACGAATCCGGCAAAGGCGACCACAAGCATGTGCGCGGCAAGGAAGTGAAATACCGTTTCGTCTCAGTCGACAGGCTGGTGGCGGATTTTTTCGAAGATGTGAAGAGGTGGCGAGATGAAAACAGTAACGATTGATGTACGCCCATTGACGGACACGCTGGGCGATTTTGCCCTGGCATGGAAGGGCGGCAAGGCTTCAGCACCGCGCATCAGTTTTGAATCGCCCGATCTGCTGTTCAAGGTGTTGTCCGGCAAACGCTGGGAACTGCTGAACGCGATGACGGGCGCGGGAGCCATGTCCATCCGCGAGGCGGCGCGGCGCGTAGAGCGCGATGTCAAAGCAGTGCATGGTGATGTAACAGCATTGCTTAACGCCGGGCTGCTGTCAAAAACAGACGATGGGATGATCGTCTTTCCCTATGACGCCATCCATGTGGATTTCATGCTTAAGGCGGCTTGAAATACGGATCAATCGAGTCAGCCCCCCATCGATTCATATTGCCCAAACTATTGGAGTTTGATTCTATCGATTCGCTGTTGTGTTAGCATTAAGTGCGGTGTTTTTTGAGGGCGTGATCGAGCTATTGCATCTATTTCTGTTTTCTTAATGCACCGCACTTCTGTTTCTATGCATTATCAATAATCTCAAACCGAAATCTTGGGTTACTTCCGATTTTGTGAATACTCCAGAAATCCTTTGTTTTTATGCCAATCTTATTGGCAGAGGGTGTAAGAAATTTTGTGTAAACGGTCATTTGGCAGGAAACTGCCGCCACTTTGAAAGGAGTCGCAATGACCGTAGCAAAAGCACTACCCACCGACCTGATCGACAGCCTGCTGTCTGGCTATAAGAAACCCGAAGAC
>JACPVZ010000077.1 GCA_016197305.1 Nitrosomonadales bacterium
CGTGTTCGACAAGCTGCCCAGGCTGCGCGGCCAGAAATGGATCGCGATCGGCAGGCTGGATTTCAACACCAGCGGACTGTTGATCTTCACCACTTCCGGAGAATTGGCCAATCGCCTGATGCATCCGCGGTTCGAGGTCGAGCGTGAATATGCGGTGCGCGTACAGGGCACGATGACCGAGGCGCAGATCGAGCAGGTGCTCAAGCAGGGAGTGGAACTAGAAGATGGCTTGGTCAAGTTCGAAAAATTGCAGGATGAAGGCGGGGAAGGGTTCAATCACTGGTACCGGGTGATGCTCAAGGAAGGTCGCAACCGCGTGGTGCGCCGGACTTTCGATGCGCTCGGTTTGCCGGTCAGCCGTTTGATGCGGGTGCGTTTTGGCATCGTCCATCTGCCGCCGCGCCTGAAGCGTGGCATGACTGCGGAATTGGGCGAGGCAGAGGTGGCGCAGGTGCTGGAATGGGCCGGGCTGGGGCGGGATAGTGCCGCGGTAGCGCAGGTCGAACGGCCCGCATCCGCAAAGGGGGCGCGGCACCCCGGCCCGCCTGCCAGACAGCCGCGCGGGGGAGGTCAAGCCGCCCAGGATAAAGGCCGGGGTAAAAGTAAGGCTGGTGTAAAACGCTGACTATCACTAGAATCTGAGGCGTTGCATCCGATAGCGGGTGTGTCCGCACGTGGGTGCGGGCAAAATTTTGGGAAGCTGAATGGAAGAGCGCGGCAATAAGACCATCATGAGCAGTGTGCTGTTCTTGGATATCGTCGAATATTCCAAGAAGTCGGTCTCTGGGCAAATTTCCTTGAAGGATAGGTTTAATCGCTATCTTTCCGATGCTATCCGTGATGTGCCGGTCTCCGACCGCATCATCCTCGATACGGGTGACGGGGCCGCGATCAATTTCCTCGGGGACGTCGAAGACGCCTTGAAGGCGGCATTGAGCCTGCGTGACAGCTTGCGCAACGAAGATCCCTCAATCGATCCTCCGCTGCTGGTGAGGGCGGGCATCAATCTCGGGCCTGTGCGCCTGGTCCGGGATATCAACGGCCAACCGAATATCGTCGGTGATGGGATCAACGTCGCGCAACGCGTGATGGGCTTCGCCGCGGTCAACCAGACGCTGGTGTCGCGCTCCTACTATGATGCGGTGTCGCGGCTGTCTCCCCAGTACACCAACATGTTCCATTACCTGGGTTCACGCACCGACAAGCATGTGCGCGAACATGAGGTGTATGTGGTCGGGCATCCGGGCGAAAGCACGGCCGAGCTGACTGCCGAGTTCAGCGCGATGGCGCATCCGGGCGAGCGTACCGGGGGAGCGGGACTCAAGACGGTGTGGCAGGGCGCCGCCGCCAACCTGGACGCGCTTGTTGCGGCAGCCAGGACTCGCTTTGCCGAAGCAGACGCCAAACAGCGCGTTATCTACATCGCGGCTGTCGCGACCCCTGTCCTGCTGGTTGGTGTATTAGCCTTCAAATTGACCCACCATGTCGGCCCGGAAGTCGCACCTGCTGGAATCCAGCAGGCCGATAGCGCTCCGACGGTGGTAGCCGCCGAACCTGTAGTGCAGGGTAATGCGGGGCCGCATGATGCCGCAAAGGATGCCGGCGCAACCACTCCAGCGCACAAACCGGTGCAGGGTAAGCCGGTCGAGAGCAAGGCTGCCGTGCAAAAACCGGTGGAGGCCAAGCCGTTGAATGCTAGACCGACGGATACAAAGCCGGCCGACAGCAAGCAGGCTGCGGCCAAACCTGCCGAGGTTGCGGCCGACACTAAAAAACCGGTTGATCAGCCCAAACATCCTGCAGCGCCGGCCAAGGCACAGGAGCCGGCCAAAGATAAGTCCTGGCTGGATACCCTGAGCGGTAAAGCAGACAAAGGCGCGGATGGCTCGATACAGGTGAATTGCAGCGAGGGCGCACAGGTGTTTGTCGATGGCGTACAGAAGGGCAAGATCTCATCGGGTTCTCTGCACATTGCGATTGCACCGGGCAAACACATGGTGATCGTCAACGATACCGGCAGCGTGATCTACTCGCAGAGTGTGCAGGTCGATTCCGGGAAAACCTTGCGCATCAAACCGAATCTTTGTGATTAATTCAATTTTTTCGACTCCCAGTTTATGCGAACGAAGTTAGCGATCGAGACTCATGCAGGTGGCTGCGATGATTAGCCAATTGGGCCGTTACGAGGTATTGAGCGAGCTTGGTCAGGGTGCGATGGGTGTCGTGTACAGGGCCAAGGATCCGCTGATCGACCGTGTGGTGGCGATCAAGACCATCAACCTCGGATTGGCTCTGGATGAAAAAGAAGAATATGAGAGCCGCTTCTACCAGGAAGCCAAGGCAGCCGGACGGCTGAGCCATCCGAATATCGTGACCATTTACGACGTGGGCAAGAGCGGCGACGTGGCCTACATCGCGATGGAATTCCTGCAGGGACGTGAGTTGCGCGACATCATGAACGATGACGGGCTGCTGCCGGTGGATCAGGTGCTGGATATCGTTGCGCAGGTGGCGTCCGGTCTGGCTTACGCGCACGAACACGAAATCGTGCATCGCGATATCAAGCCCTCGAACATCATGGTGGTGCGTGACGGACACGTCAAGATTACCGATTTCGGCATCGCGCGCATGGCTTCCTCGGCGGTGCGTACCCAGACCGGCATGGTGCTGGGTTCGCCCAAATACATGTCGCCCGAGCAGGTGATGGGCAAGGCGATCGACCAGCGCTCGGACATTTTTTCTCTGGGGGTGATGCTGTATGAGATGCTCACCGGACAGGCGCCGTTCCAGGGCGAGAACGTCAATGCCATCATGTACCAGACGCTGAATGCGGTACCCGCGCCGCCGCACACGCTGAATAAAGCAGTCCCGGAGATGCTCAATTTCATCGTGGCCAAGGCGTTGGCAAAGAATCTGGACGATCGTTACCAGAATGCCAAGGATCTGGCTGTGGATTTGCGAGCCTGCCGCGATACCTTGCCGCGCAGCAACCGCCAGATCGACGTTTCCGCACCTGCCGGGGGCGAGAAAAAGTTGCCGGATGCGATTTCGGTCAG
>JACPVZ010000078.1 GCA_016197305.1 Nitrosomonadales bacterium
TAGGGTTCGCCGACCTCTTTTCGGACCAGGGCCTGCATGATCGTGCCGATAATTGGGGCGTCGTTCGGGGCGGCGGCGATTGCGGGGTCGTCGATCTTCCCGCTTCGGAGTGCGAGGAAGGCGCGTTCGATGTAGTTCTTGGCCTCGCCGCGGCCGCCGACGATGATATCGTTGAGGGCGGCAAGGGCCCCATCGAAGTCGTGGGTCCGCGCCAGCGCGGCGGCCAGGACGGACCTTGCGGCGTCATTGTCCGGCTCTTTGGCGAGGCATTGCCGGAGGCGCTCGATGGCCTTTGGGTAGTCCCCTTTTTCCTGGCCAATGTGATGGATATCCAGATCATGCTGTTGCGCAGGGCTTAGCCGGTATAGCGATGCGAGGCCTGCGTGGTATGATGCGCGCCTTGTCCAACGGTGCATTTGATACTTAGGGTGTGCAATGAAAAGCAGTGAAATCCGCCAGAAATTTTTAGACTATTTCGCCTCCAAAGGCCACACCGTGGTCGCCTCCAGTTCGCTGGTCCCGCATGAAGATCCGACGCTGTTGTTCACCAACGCCGGTATGAACCAGTTCAAGGACGTGTTCCTCGGCTTTGACAAGCGTCCCTATACGCGCGCGGCCTCTTCGCAGAAATGCGTGCGCGCCGGCGGCAAGCACAACGACCTGGAGAACGTCGGCTACACCGCGCGCCATCACACCTTCTTCGAGATGCTGGGCAACTTCAGCTTCGGCGACTACTTCAAGCGCGACGCGATCAAGTACGCCTGGGAACTGCTCACGGTGGTGTTCAAGCTGCCGAAGGAAAAACTCTATGTCACCGTGTATGCCGAGGACGACGAGGCCTATGACATCTGGACCAAGGAGATGGGCCTGACTGCCGATCGCGTGATCCGCATCGGCGACAACAAGGGTGCGCGCTACGCGTCCGACAACTTCTGGATGATGGGGGACACCGGCCCGTGCGGCCCCTGCACCGAGATCTTCTACGACCACGGCGCACATATCCCCGGCGGCCTTCCCGGCAGTCCCGAGGAAGACGGCGACCGTTACATCGAGATTTGGAACAACGTGTTCATGCAGTTCAACCGCGACGAGGCGGGTGTGATGCATCCGCTGCCCAAGCCTTCGGTGGACACCGGCATGGGGCTGGAGCGCATCTCGGCGGTGCTGCAGGGCGTGCATGCCAACTACGAGATCGACCTGTTCCAGGCGCTGATCAAGGCGGCCGCGCGCGAGACCAAATCCGCCGATCTGGACTCGCCTTCGCTGAAGGTGCTGGCCGACCACATCCGCGCCTGTTCCTTCCTGATTGCCGACGGCGTGATCCCCGGCAACGAAGGCCGCGGCTATGTGCTGCGCCGCATCATCCGCCGAGGTATTCGCCACGGCTATAAGCTGGGCGCACGCGCTGCGTTCTTCCACAAGATCGTTCCCGACCTGGTCGAGCAGATGGGCGCAGCCTACCCGGAACTGGTTGCCGCGCAGGTGCGCGTGATGGACATCCTCAAGCAGGAAGAAGAGCGTTTCTTCACCACCATCGAACACGGCATGACTATCCTCGAAGCCGACCTGGCCGAGATGGCGAAGCAGGGCATCTCGATCTTCAACGGTGAGACTGCATTCAAGCTGCACGACACCTTCGGTTTCCCGCTCGACCTGACCGCAGATATCTGCCGCGAGCGCGGGGTCAAGGTGGACGAGGCGGGATTTAACGCGGCGATGGCGCGCCAGAAGGAACAGGCGCGCGCGGCGGGCAAGTTCAAGATGGCGGCGAACCTAGAGTATGCCGGCCCGGCGACGACCTTCCACGGCTACGAGACGCTGGAGCAGAAGGGCAACATCCTCGCGCTATACAAGGACGGGGTGTCGGTGAACGCGCTCAACGAGGGCGACCTCGGCGTGGTGGTGCTGGACGATACGCCGTTCTATGCCGAATCCGGCGGTCAGGTCGGCGACTGCGGCGAACTGCGCAGTGTGCATGGCATCTTCGCGGTCGAGGACACGCAGAAGATACAGGCGACGGTGTTCGGCCACCACGGCGTGGTGAAGACCGGCACATTGACAGTCGGCAACGGCGTGCAAGCCCGCGTGGACGTGCAGGCGCGCAGCCGCACGATGCGCAACCACAGCGCGACGCACTTGATGCACAAGGCGTTACGCGAGGTGCTGGGCACACATGTGCAGCAGAAAGGCTCGCAGGTCGATCCGGACAAGACCCGCTTCGACTTTGTGCACACGCAGCCGATGTCTGACGCCGAGATACGCAGGGTGGAAGCCATCGTCAACTCCGAAATACTGGCGAATGCCGAGTGCCAGGCGCGCGTGATGGGCATCGAGGATGCACAGAAGACTGGGGCGATGATGTTGTTCGGCGAGAAATACGGTGACGAAGTGCGCGTGCTCGACATCGGCTCGTCGCGCGAGCTGTGCGGCGGCACCCATGTGAAGCGTACCGGCGACATCGGCCTGTTCAAGATCGTCGCCGAGAGCGGTGTCGCGGCGGGTGTGCGGCGCGTAGAGGCGGTGACCGGAGAGGGTGCGCTGGCGCTGGTGCAACAACAGGAGCGGCAATTGCAGCAGGTCGCCGATGCGGTGAAAGCGCAGCCCCACGAAGCCGCATCGCGCATCGCGCAGATACTCGACAACGTGAAGTCGCTGGAGAAGGAACTGGCAGCTTTGAAGTCCAAGCTGGCTTCCGCACAGGGCGATGAACTGCTGGCGCAGGCTCAGGACATCAACGGGGTGAAGGTGCTGGCCGCGAAGCTGGAAGGCGCCGATGCGGCGACGTTGCGCGAGACGCTGGATAAGCTGAAGGACAAGCTCAAATCCGCCGCGATCGTGCTGGCCTCGGTGTCCGACGGCAAGGTTGCGCTGATCGCCGGTGTGACCGCGGATGCCACCTCGAAGGTGAAAGCCGGCGAGCTGGTGAATTTCGTCGCGCAGCAGGTCGGCGGCAAGGGCGGCGGTAGGCCGGACATGGCGCAGGCCGGCGGCACGCAGCCGGAGCACCTGGCGGCTGCGTTGGTCTCCGTTCCAGCCTGGGTGCGGGCCAAGCTGTAAGCTGACGGTTGGGAGTCTTCGCGAGGAAGATCGGCTAATGGCACGAATCGGCAGCGTTTTTCCGGTTGGACAGGCTTGCTAGAATCGGCTTGACGGTGTAATGTCTGCGCCGAACCCACATTGGCAGCGCGTTCGTGAAAGTTTTTTGGCCTGCTGTGACCCGGGGAGAGCTCAAGGGGAAAAATGCTGATGTACCAGAATCAATGGCGTCATACGGTGTTGCTGGTCGAGAACGACCCGTCCGAAATCCAGTTGGCACAGCGTGCGGCGGCGGAATGCGGTCACGAATTTTCCCTGGTGGTTTTGCAGGACGCGGACGCGGTGATCGATTGGCTCAACGATGATGAGGCGCTGATCCGTAAATTGCCGCACATCATCATGATCAACCTGAGGTTACCCAAGCTGGACGGGCTGGCCGTGTTGCGCAAGCTGCGCATCGCCGTCGCCACCCGGGCAATCCCGATTCTGGTGTTCTCCGAAGAATATACCCAGGCCGATGTGTTGATGAGCTACCAGATCGGTGCGAACAGCTTCGTTGCCAAGCCGGGTGATCTGCAACAGTTCATCGAGTTCTTCTGTGAGCAGTTGCCCTACTGGCTGGAGCCCAGGCAGCGCAAGCTGTCGCTTGCCGGGCGCTGACTTATCGCTCCTTCCCTGTAATTAAACGGCCGTTGCACAGGCCTGCGTCACTGCGCGACGCCACTTCGGCAAGGTTGTTCAAGCGGACTGTTCGAAACTGTTCGACCAGGCGAGCGCTTCGAGTTGGGCATGATTCACCGTATCGACATCGAGCGGTGCCAAGCCATCGAGTAATTCACTGGCGGTTTCCATGTCGTACTGTTCCAGCCGTTCGAGCAGGGATAGCAGCTTGCCAAGAACGCCGTCCCTGGATTCCAGGGCGCTGCGGATGTCGGCTGGGGGATTCAGCGGCGAGATGATTTCGGCGAGCGGCATGCCGAGCAGTGTGTCCATCAGTGACATGATCCCGACCATGAAGGCATGGTCTTCGAGTTCCTTGGAGTGCCCGCCCACGTGCTTTATCAGCAGCTCCATGCATTTGCCTCGCGTCGCGGCGAGTTGCAGCAGCGGGTCGGGAAAGGATGCCTTGCTGTCGTTGGTGTAGATCAGCAATTGGATCCAGCGCTGGAGCTGACGCCGCCCCAGTATCGTGATCGCGTTGGAAATCGAGGTGATTTTCCTGTGGGTACCCGAGGCTGCCGAATTGGTGAGGCGCAACAGGTTGAAGGGTAGCCCCGGATTTTGTTTGAATACCTGCTCGATCTCTGCGGTTTCGGCGTCGCTCATCACCAGTCCGAGCAGGCGCATCAGCGACAGTTCGGAGTGGGACAGGCGTTTGCCGGTGATGATGATGGGCTTGGCGAAGTGGTAACCCTGAAACAGGTGGAACCCCAGATCCATGCATTGCAGGGCTTCTTCGCGGGTATCCACTTTTTCGGCGAGGAATTTGACCGGCCAGTTGCGCAGGTGCGTCAGCGTGTCGGCAAGCCCGTCCAGTCCCGACAGCTTCAGGTCGATCTTGATGATGTCGATATGGTCGCGCAGCGGTTCGATGTGTTCTGAATATTTGTTGAAATCATCCAGCGCCAGCATATAGCCCAAGGACTTGAGGTGTTTGCAGCGCTCCACCACGGTGTCCGTGATCTCGATGCTTTCCAGCAGTTCGATGACCACCTGCTCCTTGGGTAGCAGTTCGAGCATGTCGTCCATCAGCAGCTTGTCATCGACATTGATGAAGCCGCGATACTTCCCCAATACGGTCTTGAAGCCCAGTTCATTGAAGGCATGGTTGATGACCGCGCTGCTGGCCGCGACACTGTCACTGAATTTCGCCAAATTTTTTTGGCATGAACGGAACAGCAGTTCGAAACCGGCCAGGTCCTGGTGACGATCCAGGATAGACTGCCGTCCGATAAAAAATTCTGCAGTATTGCCTGTACTCCTCGCCTGAGGACCAGGCTGCATGCATGGGCAGATGGTTGCCGAAAACGATCCGGATCAACGGTTAAAACGGCAGCTGCAAGTGCGGTGCGGCCTGTTTGAATATCCTGCGGAAATCATTCTGGATGCGTTGCAGGCCTTCCTGGCTATCCGCCTCGAAGCGCAGCACGATCACCGGCGTGGTGTTGCTCGGGCGCGCCAGTCCGAAACCATCCGCGTATTCCACGCGCAGGCCATCCAGCGTGATGATTTCTTTTGCATCGGTGAATTTTGCAGTCTGTTGCAATTGTGCCAGCAGCGCGTGGTTCTCGCCTTCTGCGGTGTGGATGTGCAGTTCGGGTGTGCATACGGCGTCCGGCAGCGCGTTCAGCGTGTCGCTCGGATTCTGGACCTTGCTCAATATCTCCAGCAGCCGCGCACCGGTATACAGTCCGTCGTCGAAACCATACCAACGTTCCTTGAAGAACACGTGACCGCTCATCTCGCCGGCCAGCAACGCGCCGGTCTCGCGCATCTTGGCCTTGACCAGCGAGTGGCCGGTCTTCCACAGCGTCGGTTTGCCGCCGTGCTGGCGTATCCAGCCGAACAGGTTGCGCGTGGACTTGATGTCGAAGATGATCTCCGCGCCGGGGTTGCGGCCCAGCACATCCGCGGCGAACAGCATCAGTTGCCGGTCCGGATAGATGATTCTGCCGTCCTTGGTGACGACGCCGAGACGGTCGCCATCGCCGTCGAAGGCCAATCCCAGTTCGCTGTCGTTTTTCTTCAATGCTTCGATCAGGTCTTCAAGGTTATGCGGGTCTGAGGGGTCGGGATGGTGGTTGGGGAAATGGCCGTCCACCTCGCAATACATCTCCTGCACGGTGCAGCCCAGCTGGCGGTACAGCTCGGCGACATAGGCGCCTGCGACACCGTTGCCGCAGTCGACCGTGACTTTCATCGGGCGTGCCAGCTTGATATTGGAGACGATGCGCGCGATATAGGCCGCGCTGATATCGTGCTGTTCATAACTGCCGTTGCCCTGCGCCAGGTCGTTCTGTTCGATGCGCAGGCGCAGTTTTTGTATGGTGTCCCCGGACAGCGTTTCACCTGCCAGCACCATCTTCAGACCGTTGTAATCGGGCGGGTTGTGGCTGCCGGTGAGCATCACCGCGCAATTGGTCTGCAATTCAAAGGCGGCGAAATACACCATCGGTGTGGCGACGCAGCCGACATCGATCACGTTGATGCCGCTTTTCTGTATGCCGCGCGCCAGTGCGGCGATCAGCTCCGGGCCGGACAGCCGGCCGTCTCGGCCGATCGCGATGCTGTGTTGCTTGCGCGCAATGGCTTCCGATCCGATCGCCTGGCCGATGGCCTCGACCACTTCGGGAGTCAGCGTCTTGCCGACGATGCCGCGGATGTCATAGGCCTTGAATATTTCCCTGGGCAGGTTTTTTAGCATTTTTTATCCTTGTAGGAGAGGCATTAATTTTTCCCAGACCAAGTCCGGGGTCAGTTGCATCATGCAGTTGAAATGCCCCAGCGGGCATACGCGCTTGAAACAGGGGCTGCACTCGATATCGAGCTTGATGACCTGGGCCTGTTCCGACAGCGGTGGGGTGAAGCGCGGGCTGCTCGATCCGAACAGTGCGAGCATAGGACGGTTCAGGGCGGCTGCAAGGTGCATCAGGCCGGAATCGTTGCTGATCACCATGCTTGCGCAAGACAGCAGAGCGATCGCGTCGCCCAGGTCCGTCCGTCCGCACAGGTTATCGCAGGTGCCGCCGGCGAGGCGGTTGATTTCATCCGCAACGGCCTGGTCCTTGCCCGAGCCGATCAGCCACACCGCGTAACCCTGTTGCTGCAAGCGCCGCGCAATTTCTGCATAGTAGGTTGCAGGCCAGCGTTTGGCCGGGCCGTATTCGGCACCCGGGCAGAATGCAGCGACCCGTCGATTCAGCGACAGGTTCAGCTTGCGTAAAGTGACATCGCGTTGTGCTGTGGTGATGGACAGCCTAGGTTCGGGCAGCGGGCGGGAGATTGTGTCTCTGGCTGTTTCGGCGAGCTGCGCGAAGCGCTGCACCATCAGCGGCAGCGCAGTTTGGTCGAGTTGGCGCGCATCGTTGAGCAGGCCGTAGCGCGATTCGCCGATGAAGCCTGTGCGCACTGGAATGCGCGCGAAGAATGGCACGAGCGCCGATTTCAGCGAGTTGGGCAACACGATGGCCTGGTCGTATTGCGCGGCGCGCAACTGTTTGCCCAGCCGGTAGCGTGTCAGTAGTTGCAGCGCGCCGTGGGGGAAGGGGTTGATGATTACTTCACCGACTTCGGGCATTGCGCGCAGCAAGGAGACGGTCCACGGCGGCGCCAGCACGTCGATGCGGCAGCCCGGATGGCGTTGTTTGAGGCGCATCAGCATCGGCTGCATCAGCATGCAGTCGCCTACCCAGCTAGGGCTGATGACGAGAATTTTTTGCATTACGTAGCAGGCATCAAGACCTTTGCACAACGTGGCGAGCGCGGGTCAGACAAGGAGAAAAGGGGCGAGAAACCGGAATGTATGCGGTTATACATGAGGATTTCGAACCACTTTTCGACGAAGTATCACCAAGCGCAGTAGTTGTGAAAAGGTCTTTCTAGTGATGTCCCTTGGGCAACTCGCCTTTGAATTTGTACAGCGTGCCGCAGTAAGGGCAGCGTGCTTCGCCGCCATGGTTCAGCGGGATCACGACTTTCGGATGGGCATTCCACAAGCTCATGCTGGGCATCGGGCAGCTCAGCGGCAGGTCGCGCGCGGTTACCTCGATATAGCGTTGTGTGATGTCTTGTTTGCTCACGTTCAGTTCTCCTTATACGTAACTCAGCCAATCGTTGTGTTGCGGGTGTTTTCCCGCGACGCAATCGAAAAATGCCTGTTGCAGCTTTGCGGTGATAGCGCCGCGCGAGCCGATGCCGATGGTGCGGTGATCCAGCTCACGGATCGGGGTGACTTCAGCCGCGGTGCCGGTAAAAAACGCCTCGTCCGCACAGTAGATCTCGTCGCGGGTGATGCGCTTCTCGATTACCTCGATACCCATTTCCTTGGCCAGTGTGATGATGGAGTCGCGCGTGATCCCCTCCAGGCAGGAGGTCAGGTCTGGCGTATACAGCTTGCCTTTCTTGACGATGAAGATGTTCTCGCCGGCGCCTTCGGCAACGTAGCCATCCACGTCGAGCAACAAGGCCTCGTCGTAGTCGTCGTTGGCGACTTCCTGATGGGCCAGGATCGAGTTCGCATAGGTCGTCACCGACTTGGCGCGGCACATATTCACGTTGACGTGATGGCGGGTGAAGCTGGAGGTCTTGATGCGTATGCCTTTCTGCATGCCTTCGTCGCCCAGGTAAGCGCCCCAAGGCCAGGCCGCGATCGCGACATGGGTGGACAGCGTCTTGGCGGCGATGCCCATCGCCTCGGAGCCATAGAAAGCGATCGGGCGGATGTAGCAGGATTTCAGTTTGTTGGCACGCACCACTTCGCGATGCGCTTCCAGGATCGTGGGCTTGTCATAGGGCATCTTCATCTGGAAGATGTGGGCGGAATTGAACAGTCTGTCGGTATGTTCCTGCAGGCGGAAGATCGCCGTACCCTTGGTAGCTTCGTATGCGCGCAAACCTTCAAACACGCCCATGCCGTAATGCAGCGTATGGGTCAGCACATGGGTGGTCGCATCGCGCCACGGCACGAGCTCGCCGTCATACCAGATAAAACCGTCGCGATTGGACATCGACATAGTGCAGTTCCTTGTAGTGGTGGGTCAATTGCAAAGGCGCGATTCTAACGTTTTCTGCGCCGGATATGAACAAGGACGGTTAAATTATCTGGCGCGAAGAGCAGGTTTTTGCAACGGCTAATTCGGGTATCATGGCTGCGGGTATCCGGTTATGGGCGCGCGCGGGTATTGGGTTGAGCTTATTGAGGGGCTGGAGGATGGCAAGTTTTTTTGAGGACAGCATGCTGGAAAATTATGCGCCGGAGGACAGGCTGCATAAGGATTTGCTGATTTTTGCCTGCGCATTCATGAATCTGGCCGTCGTACTGTGGCTGGCCATCTACTGGCTGATGGGGTTGCACTTTTCGGCCAAGGTCCCGCTGAGCTATCAGGTGGTGTCGGTGGCCTCGCTGCTGCATTATTTCAAGACCAAAAACTTTGTGGTGTTCCGCTTCGCGCAGCTGAGCCTGTTCCTGTTCGTCCCCTTCATGATGCAGTGGAGCATAGGCAGTTCGGTCACCGCCAGCGGCGTGATGTTATGGGCCTTGCTCGCGCCGATAGGCGCACTGGTGGTATCCGGCTGGCGTGACTCGGTACCGTGGTTTGTCGCATATATGCTGATGACCGTGATATCCGGGTTTTTTGACTATTATCTGGCTACAGGCGTGAACAGCGGGGTGCCGATGAAGACCATCGGTTTCTTCTTCGCGCTGAATTTTGCCGCGATGTCCGCGATTATCTATTTCCTGGTCCGGCATTTTGTGATGGAGACCGACAAGATCAAGAGCCAGCTCGACCAGCAGCACCAGCTGCTCGCAGAGGAGCAGAAAAAGTCCGAGCGCGTGCTGCTCAATGTGTTGCCCAGCAATATCGCGCAACGTCTCAAGGAGCACCATGGCCTGATCGCGGACGGACATGCCGACGTGACGGTGATGTTTGCCGATCTGGTGAATTTCACCCAGTTGACAGAGTCGCTTTCCCCTGAGCAGATGGTTACGCTGCTCAACACGATCTTTTCCAGTTTCGACGAGATGAGCGAAAAGTACGGCGTGGAAAAGATCAAGACGATAGGCGATGCCTACATGGTGGTGGGCGGATTGAGCCGTGAACGCGTCGACTACACCCGCGATATCGCGAATCTGGCGCTGGACATGCGCGAGTACCTGGCCACGCACCCGGAATTGTCCCGCTACCAACTGGGGATACATACCGGCATCGCCACCGGCCCGGTAGTGGCCGGCGTGATCGGGACCAAGCGTTTTATCTACGACTTGTGGGGTGACACGGTCAATATTGCCAGCCGTTTGACCGATGAGGCGCTGCAGGGGGTGATCCAGGTCGATAAAGTCACCTACAACCGGATTCGCCATGAATTCATGTTTGACCCGCCCGCCACGATCAACGTCAAGGGCAAGGGCGAAATGACGATGTATCGACTGACCGGCATAATCGCCGAGACTCGCGATTCCGCTGCGCTCCGTACCGGCGCGGTCTGATCAGTTTTTTTCTAGCAGCAACTCCCAGAGCCTGACGCAGGGGACGGTGGAAACCTCGCTGTGCGCGATGCGGCAGGGCGTCACATTGTTCAGGCGCATGCGGTGCTGGGTCTGGCGCAAAGTGCGGTACAGCGTGCGTGTCTGCTCGGCAAGGTCGGCCGGTATCAGACCCAGCTCGCTGGACAGTTTGAGCAAGGCTAGGTTGCCGATATTCGCCGTCAGTTGCGGATATTGATGGGCATGGGCCAGCACCAGATACTGCACGATGAATTCGATGTCCACCATGCCGCCGCGGTCGTGCTTGATGTCGAACAGCCCGCTGCTGTTGGGGTGGCCGTCCAGCATCTTTTGCCGCATCGCGACGATCTCTTGGCGCAGCGTGTCGAGATTGCGCTTCTGGCAGAGCACCTGCTGGCGGATATGCTCGAAGGCTTTGCCTACCTGTTCATTGCCGGCGCTGAAACGGGCGCGGGTCAGGGCTTGATGCTCCCACACCCATGCCTGCTGCAGCTGGTATTCGGCAAACGCGGAGACCGAGCTGACCAGCAGGCCGCTTTCGCCGTTCGGGCGCAACCGCAAATCGGTTTCATACAGCCTCCCCGACGAGGTATAGCTGCTCAACATCGTGTTGATGCGCTGCGCCAGCCGGGCATAGTTTTCTTGCGCGTTCGGGTGCTCGTCGTCATGGAGGAAAATCAGGTCCAGGTCGGAGGCGTAACCGAGCTCCTTGCCGCCCAGTTTCCCGTAGGAGATGATCGCAAACTGCGGTTGGTCGCAATGCCGTTTGCGCGAGGTTGACCAGCTCAGGTCGAGCACATGGCGCAGCAACAGGTCGGCCAGTTCGCTCAGGTGGTCGCTGAGTTTCTCCAGCGGCAGCAGGCCTTGCAGATCCATCGCCAGAAGATGGAAGGTCTGCTCCTGCTGTACATGCCGCAAGACGTCCAGCTGGCGTTCGGTGTCGCCGCCGCAATCGTTCAGCCGGTTTTGGATGTCCGTGTCGATTTGCGACCATAGCGGCGGCTGGTACAGTTCGCGCGCATCCAGCAGTTCGTCGAAGAGCGCCGGGTGCTGCGTCAGATATTCGCTCGCCCAGCTGCTGGCGGATACTAGCTTGACCAGGCGCTGCAACGCCTGCGGATATTCGGCGAGAAAGGCCAGGTAGGCGGCGCGGCGGCTGACACCTTCCACCAATGCGAGCAACCTGGCAAGGGTTGTGTCCGGATCGTCTGACTGTGCGCTCAGCGTGACGAATTGCGGGATCAGCCGGTCCAGCCGTTGACGGCTCAGTTCGGGTAATTGCCGGTAGCGGCTGCTGGCGTGCAATTGCTGCAGGCGCTGCATGCTGTCGGCAGGGGTGCGATAACCGAGTTGCTCCATGATGGCGGCCAGTTCATCGTCGCTCAGGTTTTCCCTCCAGAGTTCCGCCTCGCTCTTGACATCATGCTGTGTGCCGAAGATCTGTTCGAACTGCCGGGTGACCAGGGCGCGATGGCGGTCGAGCTGTTCCATGAAGGCGGCGTAGTCGGCATAGCCCATCGCCTGCGCGATCAGCTGCTGGTCGGCGTCGTTGTCGGGTAGCTCCTGGGTCTGTTGGTCATCCAGGTACTGCAGGCGGTGTTCGAGGTTGCGCAGGAACACATAAGCCGCATCCAGCGCATCGGCCACTGCTGGAGCAAGCTGGCCGTCCGTGGCCAGTTGCCGCAGCACACGCTGGGTCGGGCGGATGCGCAGCGCAGCGCTGCGCCCGCCGCGTATCAGCTGGAACACCTGCGCGGTGAATTCGATTTCGCGTATCCCGCCCGGGCCGAGCTTGATGTTGTGGAAGCGGTCGCGGCGCTGCACTTCCTGGCGGATCTGCGCATGCAATTTGCGCATCGAATCGATCGCACCGAAATCCAGGTATTTGCGGAAGATGAAGGGCTGCACCAGTTTGCTCAACTCGTCGATGTGCGGGCTGCCGGAAGGCGCGATCACGCGTGCTTTGATCCAGGCATAGCGTTCCCATTCGCGCCCCTGGCTGACCAGGTATTCCTCCAGCGCGGCGAAGCTCATCACCAGTGGCCCGCTGTCGCCGTAGGGGCGCAGGCGCATGTCCACGCGGAACACGTAGCCGTCCTCGGTCAGTTCATTGATCAGATTGATCAGGCGTCGTCCCAGCCGGGTGAAGAACTCATGGTTGCTGGTCTGGCGCGCGCCGTCGGTAGCTCCGTCTTCCGGGTAGACGAAAATCAGGTCGATGTCGGAGGACACATTCAGTTCGCCCCCGCCCAGCTTGCCCATCCCTATGACCAGCAATTCCTGGGCTGAGCCATTGCTCTCACCAAGCGGATCGCCGAACTGTTGCCGCAGCGATTGCGTCACGCAGGCCAATCCGTGCTGCACGCAGATTTCCGCCAAAGCCGTCATTGCCTGCATGACTTCCTGCAGATCGGCCAGACCGTTCAGGTCGCGCAGGATCAGCTTGACCATCGCCTGTTTGCGCAGCAGGCGTATCGCACGCGCCAATTCCGCTTCGTCATTCAGGTTGAGGCCGGATGACTGCAGCCAGGATTGCATCTGTTCGCGGTCGCAGCAGCTGTCGTAGTGCTGCTGCAGCCATTGCAGCAGGCCGGGGTCGGCCTCCAGTACTCGCTGGGCATAGCGGCTGCACCGCAGGGTCTTTTGCAGCAGGCCGGAAAAGTCTGTGGGGGACGAATTAGCGGTGTTCATAGGCTATGGCTTCAAGTTAGAATGGGCAGGGCTGCGTTGATTATAAATCTCAGGTGCTGATTCAGGCGCGTTTTCATTCCACACTATCAATGTTGAACTCTCTCCCGGTACGCCTGCTTTGGCGCAGCCTGAACTGGCTGACGCGACTGACGCTCATCCTGTCGCTAGCCTTGGCCGTGCTGTTGTCGCTGACCATCATCCTGATGCGTTACTGGGTGTTGCCCAATGCCGAACAGTACCGCGACCGGATTACCGCTTCGCTGGCGAACGCGACCGGCAATCCTGTATCCATCGGGCGGATTGAGAGCGACTGGCAGGGGGTATCGCCCCGTCTTGCGCTGAACGAGGTGCAGTTTCTGGACGAGCATGGCGTGCCGGCGCTGACGTTGCCACGCATAGGCGCGAGTGTTTCGTGGCTGTCGTTGCTGTACGCGGAGCTGCGCCTGTCCAACCTGGAGATCGACAGACCCGAGTTGCTGATCCGCCGCGATGCGCAGGGAAACAATTTCATCGGTGGCGTGGCGATGTCCAAAGCCGGTGGCGATAACGATCTGGCCGACTGGTTGCTGCGCCAGTCGCGCATGCAGGTTCGCGACGCGCTGATCGTATGGGTGGACGAACAGCGCGCCGCGCCACCGTTGGTATTGCAGAAGGTCAATTTGCGCGTCGAGAGTTTTTTCAGTCATCACCGCTTCGCGATGCGCGCTCTCCCTCCGCAGGAGCTGGCGACACCGCTGGATGTGCGCGGCGATTTCCATGGCGACAGCTTCGATGATATGAGCCAGTGGCGGGGGCAGCTTTACACCTTGCTCGATTACACCGATATCACCGCATGGCGTCCCTGGCTGAACCTGCCGAACGAATTCAGTCAGGGGCGGGGAGCGTTGCGCGGCTGGCTGGGAATCGAGCAGGGCAAGCTTACCGAGGTGACCGCAGACATGGATTTGCGCGATGTGGTGACCAAGCTGGGGGCCGATGTGCCCGAGCTGGTGTTGCTCAGCCTGCGCGGGCGGGCCGGATGGAAAAGCGATGCACGCGGTCTGGAGGTCTTGACCAAAAGCCTGACGATGCGTCTGCAAAACGGTGTGGCGCTGCAACCCACCGATTTTTACTTTCATACCACCCGGAGCGACAGGGAGAAGCCGGTCAGTGCCGAGATGCGCGCCAACCGTTTGCAGCTGGAAAGCCTGTCCAGCCTGGCCGGATTCCTGCCGCTTGATGCCGGATTGCGCGCACAACTGGATGCCTATGCGCCCAGGGGAAGGGTGTCCAATCTGAGCGCTCAATGGCAGGGGGCGCTGGGGGCACCGGATAGCTTCACCATCAAGGGGAAGTTCGACAACCTGGCGTTGCGTCAGGTGGGCAAGATGCCCGGCTTCTCAGGGTTGTCGTTCGATGTGGATGGCAGCGCAGACCACGGCAAGCTGCACATCAATGCCCGGCAACTGGAGGTGGATGCGCCGGGAGTGATGCGTGAGGCGCTTTCCTTTGCGACCTTGACCGGCCAGGTCGGCTGGCAGCACAGGCAGGGTGAGTTGCTGCTTGCCGCAGACAATTTTGCGCTGGCCAACAATGATCTGGCCGGTAATCTGTATGGCAGTTATCAGACCCAGCGCGGCACACTGGGTGTGCTCGATCTGACCGCGAACCTGACGCGCGGCGATGTCAGGAGCACGTTCCGCTACACGCCGCTGGTCGCCGTGGAGATGCCCGGAAACGACTGGCTGAAGTCGGCGCTGCAGGCTGGCCATACCGAAGATCTGCGCATCCGGATCAAAGGCAACCTCAGTGACTTTCCGCCGGGTGGCGCAAAGGAGGTGCTGTTCGAGATTGGCGGTCATGCTCGTGATGTCGCGATCGAATTCGACAAGAGCTGGCCGCGTATCGAGGGTCTGGACGGGGAATTGCTGATACGGGGCAACAGGCTGGAAGTGAAGGCATCTGCGGCGACGATGATGGGCGCGCGACTGCTCAATTGCAGCGCCACGTTGCCCGACCTGAAGAGTGCGGATTTGCCGCTCGAAGTCAGGGGCAAGGCGCAGGCGCCCGGCAACATCCTGCTGCAGTTCGTCCAGCGCAGCCCGGTGCGCGGCTATATCGACGGGTTTACCGATGGCATGAGCGCCAGCGGCAATGCACAACTGGAGCTGTATACCCGTATCCCGTTGCTGAGCAATAAACCGGTCAGCGTGTCGGGCAGCGTGCATGTGCAGGATAGCGACATCGATCTGGGCGAGGGCGTACCGCTGCTGCGCAAGACCAAGGGAGTGCTGTCCTTTACCGAATCAGGCATGCAGGCTCGCGATGTCACGGCGGAGATATTGGGCGGGGCGGCGACGATCAATGTGCAGAGCGCCCCGGGAGGCGCGGTGCATGCCAGTGTGCAGGGGCGCAACAATCTCGATGTGTTGCGCGGCAGCAACCCGCACCCGGTGTTGAAATACGTGCATGGTGGTGCGGCGTGGAATGCCGACATCGAGGTGGTGAAAAAGAAGGCGCAGTTGCGGATCGACTCCACGCTGCAAGGCATCAGCTCCGATCTGCCGCAACCGTTGAACAAGCGCGCCGGGGAAGTCATGCCCTTGCACATCGAAAAGCGCAGCATTGCCGAGGGGCAGGATGCGATCACCGTGCAGCTGGGCAAGCTGCTCGGCGCCCGGCTGGCGCGGCGTGAAGAGAATGGCGCGATGGTCGTCAAGCGCGGCACGATCAGCTTTGGCGGACAGGCAAAATGGCCGGATGGGCCGACGGCTCCCGAGCGCCAAGCGGGTTACATGCGCGGCAAGGAAGGGGTGTGGCTGGTCGGGACGCTGCCGATGCTGTCCTTGCAGGGCTGGGGCGGGCTGTTGGGGGCGGACGGCGGCGGGCAGAGTATTTTGCCTGTCGTGGGGATGGATCTGCGCATCGCCAAGGTGAACGGTTATGGCCTGAATGTTAATGCACTGAATGTCAGCGGCGGAAAGCGCGGCGATGGTTTTGTCGCTCAGCTGGCAAGCAGCGCATTGAATGGGGAGGTAGAGTGGCAGCCGCTAGGCGACGGGAAATTGTCGCTGCGTTTGCAGAACCTGCAGTGGGACGGTGGCGGTGAACAGGCGGCCGGCAAGGCACCATCCGCCGAGTCGACGACAGCTTCACCGGACAATCTGCCTGCGGTGCAGGTCGCAATCGAAAATCTGCAGGTGAAAGGCAGGCAGATCGGGCGTCTGGAGCTGCTCGGGCATCCCGACGGCCAGGACTGGCGGCTGCGCCGCCTGCGTGTCACCAATCCGGACGGGACGCTGACGGGCGACGGACTCTGGCACGGCGATGCCGCCAATACCCGGAGCAGTGTCAATCTGTTGCTGGAGATCAGCGATGCCGGGAAGATACTGGATCGCTCCGGCTACCCGAATACGGTCAAGCATGGCAGCGGCAAGTTCGCGGTTGACGTGAGCTGGGCCGGGCGGCCCGATGAATTCAATTACGCCACGCTGGGCGGCACGCTGAAGCTGGATACCGGCAAGGGACAGTTCCTCAAGATGGAACCCGGCATTGGCAAGTTGCTGGGCATACTCAGCCTGCAGGCATTGCCACGGCATATCACGCTGGATTTCAACGATGTGTTCAGCGAGGGGTTCCAGTTCGACAGCATCAATGGCAATGCGACGATCAAGGCGGGCGTGATCGACACTCAGGATTTTCATATCGATGGCTCGGCCGCCAAGGTGACGATGAAAGGTTATGCCGACATGAACACCGAAACCCAGAATCTGCGGGTTACCGTGCTGCCGACGCTGGGCGACAGCGTATCGCTGATAGGCGCATTTGCCGCCGGTCCTGCGGTGGGTATCGGATCGCTGATCATCAACAAGATACTGGGGAATCCGCTCGATAAGTTGGTGTCGTTTGAATACAATGTCAGCGGCACCTGGAGTGATCCGAAAGTGGTCAAGCTGGGGCAGGCGCCGGTTCAGAACAAACAACTATCGGATTAGGAAAAAATGGCAGACGGGAACACCACACAGAAACGCATCGCCGCGCAGGCCAGGGCATTCAAGGTTGCGGCCATCCAGATGGCCTCCGGACCGAATGTGGCGGGCAACCTGAGCGAGACGCGCCGGTTGATCGCCAAGGCGGTCGAGCAGGGTGCGAAGCTGGTGGTGCTGCCGGAGTTCTTCGCGATCATGGGCATGGATGACCAGGACAAGGTCAAGGTGCGCGAGCAAGCCGGGCAGGGGCCGATCCAGTCCTTCCTCGGCGAGATGGCGCGCCAGCACAAGATATGGCTGGTGGGCGGCTCGATCCCGCTGGCGGCCAGTACGCCGGACAAGGTGATCAACAGTTGCCTGATGTTCGACGAACAGGGCGAGCAAGTGGCGCGTTACGACAAGATGCACCTGTTCAATTTCGAATTGGGCAATGAGAATTACAACGAGGCCAAGACCATAGAGCCGGGCAACCAAGTGGTGGTGGTGGACAGCCCGTTCGGGCGCATCGGCCTGGCGATCTGCTACGACCTGCGCTTCCCCGAGCTATTCCGGGCGATGAAGAACGTGGACATCATCGTGTTGCCGTCCGCGTTCACCGAGACCACCGGCAAGATGCACTGGGAAGTGCTGGTGCGCGCCCGCGCGATCGAGAACCTGGCATACGTGATCGCCGCCGCCCAAGGCGGCTACCACGTCAACGGCCGCGAGACGCATGGCAACAGCATGATCGTCGATCCCTGGGGGCGCGTGCTGGACCGTCTGCCGCGCGGCTCCGGTGTGGTGATGGCCGACCTCAACCCGGCGTATCAGGCCAGCCTGCGCGCCAGCCTGCCGGCTCTGGCAAACCGCACGCTGTATCACTGTTAAGGAAATGAGCTTGAACCTGACGATATCGCACGACACCCTGTTTGCCGCCGCGCAACAAGCGCTGCTGCATCCTTACGCCATCGAGGCGCGCCAGCTGGAAAAAGTGTTCGCCAGCATGATGGCGCACCAGCTCGATTATGCCGACCTGTATTTCCAGTACAGCCGCGCGGAGAGCTGGTCGTTGGAGGAGGGTATCGTCAAGTCGGGCAGCTTCAACATCGATCAGGGCGTCGGGGTGCGCGCCGTGAGTGGCGAAAAGACCGCGTTCGCCTATTCGGACGACATCAGCATGCAGGCGCTGGAGGCCGCGGCGCAGGCTACCCGTGCGATCGCGCGGCAGGGGGAGGCGCACAGCGTCCCGATGCTGCACCGCGGTTCGCGCCATGCGATCTACCTGCCGCATGACCCGATCGCCAGCCTCAAGGATGCCGACAAGGTCGCGCTGCTGGAGCGCATCGAAAGTTATGCCCGCGCGCTGGATCCGCGCGTGGTGCAGGTGATGGCCAGCCTGGCGGGTGAATACGAAGTGGTGATGGTGGCGCGCAGCGACGGGCTGATGAATGCCGACATACGCCCGCTGGTGCGTTTGTCGATCACGGTGATCATAGAGAGCAACGGCAAGCGCGAGCAAGGCGCGGCCGGCGGCGGCGGGCGCTTCGATTACGGCTATTTTGACGACGAAATGTTGCGTCGTTATGCCGCGCAGGCGGTGCACCAGGCGGTGGTCAATCTGGACGCTGCACCCGCCCCGGCGGGCAACATGACGGTCGTGCTGGGCAACGGCTGGCCCGGCATCCTGTTGCACGAGGCGATCGGCCACGGCTTGGAAGGCGACTTCAACCGCAAGGGCAGTTCGGCGTTTTCGGGGCGCATCGGCGAACGCGTCGCGGCCGAGGGGGTGACCGTCGTGGACGATGGCACACTGGCGAACCGGCGCGGCTCGCTGCAGATGGATGACGAGGGCAACGCCACGCAATGCACCACGCTGATCGAGAACGGCATCCTGCGCGGTTATCTGCAGGACTCGCTGAACGCGCGCCTGATGGGCGTGGCCCCGACAGGCAACGCGCGGCGCGAATCCTATGCGCACCTGCCGATGCCGCGGATGACCAATACCTACATGCTGAACGGTGACAAAGACCCGCAGGAGATCATCGCCTCGGTGAAGCACGGCCTGTACGCGGTCAATTTCGGCGGCGGCCAGGTGGACATCACCAGCGGCAAGTTCGTGTTCTCCACCGCCGAGGCCTACATGATCGAAGACGGCAAGATCACCCATCCGGTCAAAGGCGCGACGCTGATAGGAAACGGCCCGGACGTGCTGACGCGCATTTCGATGATAGGCAACGACATGGCGCTCGACCCCGGTGTGGGCACCTGCGGCAAGGAGGGGCAGAGCGTGCCGGTCGGCGTGGGCCAGCCTACGGTGCGGATAGACGGGCTGACGGTTGGAGGCACGGCGTAATTGTTGCGGCACATACTCCTGACGGTGAAGAATGGTTCTTGTTGTTGCGGTAGCCTTTGATGCGCTCGCTCCAGCATGAGTAAGGGACTGACAACGTTCAGGGCATTGGCGTTCTTTGCCATTTTCCTGTTTCACATAAACGGCCACTTCCGAATTCTGGGTGGGTATCTCGGGGTGCAGGCCTTTTTTGTGCTGTCCGGATTCCTGTTGACCCCGATATTGCTGGAGATGAAGGCTGGCCTGACTACGAAAGATTTTTTCGTGCATTTTTATGGCAGGCGCGCGCTCAGGATATTCCCGCTTTATTACTCGTACCTGCTGATCGTTGCAGCCATATCGACAGTCGCAATATCCCATTATGGGCAAGGCGTCTTGCTGCAGCTGGAGCGATTTGTCCGGGAGCTGCCCTGGACGATGACCTATACCTACGATTTTTATCATGCGAGCAATTTTATAGAACATACCTATCTGGCCACCCATTTCTGGTCTTTGGCGGTTGAGGAGCAGTTCTATCTGGTCTGGCCGCTGGCGATATTTCTGATTCCGGCGCACCGCTTCAGGCGCTTCCTGTTGTGGGTGATTGTTGCGGGGCCGTTTATGCGGTTCGCCCTGGCGATAATCTCGGATGCCAATGTGCTTCCCTCGTTTCCCAAGACGGATATCTTTGTCTATGTGTTGCCTTTTTCGCATGTGGATGCTTTTGCGATAGGGGGATACTTTGCCTTATATGGGAAAAGCAGGCAGGCTTATCTGGTGTGGCTATATGTCGCGGCTGTGCTGATGGTTGGCGTACTGACGAGCTGGATTTTCTCGCAGCAGGTGCAATGGGGCCAGCTGGGCTATGGGCCATTCATGGCGGACTCATACAAGCATGTTTGGGGGTACACCCTGGTGAATCTGATGTTTGCCTATGTATTGGTTCACATCAGGGATAGAGCCTTTCTGCCCGTGTTTTTTGAAAATCCAGTATTGGTTTACCTGGGCACGATCAGTTATGGTCTCTATGTGTTTCATTATCCTGTGTTGGGCTTTGTGTATAAAGCGATGTACGGCTTTCCTGATATCGTTCAAGTGCTGTCAGCCTTGTTGATCACGATCATGGTCAGCGCGATCAGCTATGAGTTCGTCGAAAAGAGGTTTATCGGCGCGAAAGACAAGTATTTCGCAAGGGGTGCGGGCAGGACTGCTTAGCGGCCATCCAGTCATGCGTCGGTGAGGCTTCTCACGGTATAATTCGCCCGCTATGCAGATTCTACGCGGACTTCATTCCCCAGATCGTCGCCCGGTTGCACTCACCATCGGTAATTTCGATGGCGTGCATCTGGGGCATCAGGCATTGCTGAACGAGTTGCGAGCTGCGGCCCAGGCGCGCGGACTGGAGGCTGCGGTGGTGGTGTTCGAGCCGCATCCTCGCGAGTTTTTCACGCCGCAACAGGCGCCGGCAAGGCTGAGCAGCCTGCGCGAAAAGCTGGAGTTCTTTGCCGGGATGGGCATAGACCGGGTGCATGTGTGCCGCTTCGATGCGCGCTTTGCGCAGATGAGCGCGGCGAATTTCATCAACGCGCTGTATGAAAAACTGTCGGCCAGATTCGTGCTGATCGGCGATGACTTCCGTTTCGGCAGCGGGCGCGGCGGGGATTTCGCGCTGATGGAGATGATAGGCGCGCAACTGGGTTTTGAGGTGCAATCGGTGCGCAGCGTGACCCATGACGGCGTCAGGATATCGAGCACGGCGATACGCGCGATGCTGGTGGCCGGGCAGATGCGCACCGCGCAGCGTTATCTGGGGCGGCACTACAGCATCAGCGGCCGGGTGATACATGGCGACGGGCTGGGGCGCAAGCTGGGCTTCCCGACGGCGAATATCCAGATGAAACATAACCGCCCGCCGCTGACCGGCATCTACGTGGTGCAGGTGCATGGCGAGGGATTGGGCGTGTTGCAGGGGGTGGCCAGCCTGGGCGTGCGCCCGACCGTGAAGCAGGATGCCAGGCCGGTGCTGGAGGTGCACCTGTTCGAGTTCTCGCAGCAGATATATCGCCAGCACTTGCGCGTGGAATTCCTGCAGAAACTGCGCGACGAGGAGAAATACCCCGATGTCGACACGCTGACGCGCCACATCGCGCTGGATGTGGAGCATGCGAAAACATGGTTTGCGCAACACGAATGAATGCGGCGCACGCTTTCCCGGTCAACGATGACCGGACGCCGAACGACTGATTGAACGAAATGGCTGCCTGAAATGACTGATTACAAGAACACACTGAACCTCCCGGATACCCCGTTCCCGATGCGCGGCGACCTCGCCAAACGCGAGCCGCAGATGCTGGCGCGCTGGCAGGCGCAGCAGCGCTATCTGAAGATACGCGCGGCCAAGCAGGGCAAACCCAAGTTCATCCTGCACGACGGCCCGCCGTATGCGAATGGCGACATCCACATCGGCCATGCGGTGAACAAGATCCTCAAGGACATCATCGTCAAGAGCAAGACGTTGTCCGGTTTCGACGCACCCTATGTGCCGGGCTGGGACTGTCATGGCCTGCCGATCGAACTGCAGGTCGAGAAGAAGCACGGCAAGGCGATTCCGCCGGCGCAGTTCCGCGAACTGTGTCGTGCCTATGCCAAGGAGCAGATAGAGCGGCAAAAGAAGGATTTCATCCGCCTAGGCGTGCTGGGCGATTGGGAGCACCCCTATCGGACGATGGATTTTCAGACCGAGGCCGACATCATCCGTGCGCTCGGCAGCATCTACGAGCGCGGCTATCTGTACCAGGGCTACAAGCCGGTGAATTGGTGCCTGGATTGCCAGTCGGCGCTGGCCGAGGCGGAAGTGGAATACGAAGACAAAACCTCACCCGCGATCGATGTCGGTTTCGAGGTCAAGGACAGGCTGGCGTTGAACAAGGCATTCGGTGTGTCGCTGCCGGGCGATGCGAAGGTGTACGCGGTGATCTGGACCACGACGCCATGGACCCTGCCCGCCAATCAGGCCGTGTGCGTGCATCCGGATATGCAATATGACCTGATCAAGACCCCCAGCGGCTATTTGATCCTCGCCTATGATCTGGCGACGCAATGTCTGGCGCGTTATCAGCTCGGCGGCAGTAACGACCGGGGCGACGGCATGGCCGCCACCTGCAAGGGGGCGGCGCTGGAAGGCCTGTCGCTGCAGCATCCGTTCTATCCGCGCATCGTGCCGGTCATCTGCGGCGAGCACGTCACGCTGGAGGCCGGTACCGGGCTGGTGCATACCGCGCCGGCACATGGCCTGGACGATTACTTCGTCGGCCAGAAATACAACCTGCCGGCCGACAATCCGGTCGGCGACGACGGCAAGTTTACCGCCAGCACTCCTGCGATCGGCGATACGTCGCTGGCGGGTGTGTTCGTGTGGAAGGCCAACGACATCGTGCTGCACGCGCTGGAGGCAAGCGGACACCTGCTGCATCAGGAGAAACTCAAACACAGTTATCCGCACTGCTGGCGCCATAAGACACCGATCATATTCCGCTCCACGCCGCAGTGGTTCATCGGAATGGACAATGTCGCTGCCGGAAAAGTCGATATCGAAAGCCTGGTGCAGGAAAAACGCTCGCATTCAGGCAGGGATGAGAAACCTGCCGGCGTAGCGCTGCGCGACCTGGCGAATCGGGCGGTGGATCAGACCGAGTTTTTCCCGAGCTGGGGGCGTGCGCGCCTGGAGGCGATGATTCGTAACCGCCCCGACTGGTGCGTGTCGCGTCAGCGCAACTGGGGTGTGCCGATGCCGTTCTTCGTGCACAAGGACAATGGGCAGCTGCATCCGCGCACGCCGGAGTTGCTGGAAAAAGTCGCGCAGCGCGTCGAACGCGATGGCATCGAGGCATGGTTCAGCCTGAATTCGGTCGACCTGCTCGGCGAGGACGCCGTGCATTACAAGAAACTGACGCATACGCTGGATGTGTGGTTCGATTCCGGCGCGACCCATGCGGCGGTTCTGCAACGTCGCGCGGAATTGCATGCGCCCGCGGATTTATACCTGGAAGGTTCGGACCAGCACCGCGGCTGGTTCCAGTCCAGCCTGCTGACCGGCTGCGCGATCGACGGCCGGGCGCCGTTCAAGGCCTTGCTGACGCACGGCTTCGTCGTGGATGGCAGCGGCCACAAGATGTCCAAGTCCAAGGGCAATGTGATCGCACCGCAGAAAGTGTTCGACACGCTGGGCGCGGACATCCTGCGCCTGTGGGTGGCATCGACGGATTATTCCGGCGAGCTGACGATCTCCGACGAGATACTCAAGCGCGTCGTGGAAAGCTATCGCCGTATCCGCAACACCCTGCGCTTCCTGCTGGCCAACATCGCCGATTTCGATGTGCAACGCGACGCGATGCCGGTGGGACAGTGGCTGGAGATCGACCGCTATGCGCTGGCGCTGACACGAAAGCTGCAGGATGAAGTGTGCGCCGATTACGGGCGCTATGAATTCCATCTGGCGGTGCAGAAATTGCAGGGATTCTGCTCCGAGGAACTGGGAGGGTTCTACCTCGATATTCTGAAAGACCGTTTGTATACCGCAGGCGAAAAATCCATTGCACGCCGCTCCGCGCAGAACGCGCTACATCACATCGCGCACAGTCTGGTGCACCTGATCGCGCCCATCCTGAGCTTCACCGCCGAAGAGGCATGGGAAACTCTGCAGGGCAGCGACATGGAGAGCCTGTTCACCGGGGAGTGGCATGTCCTGCCCGATGCTGGACTGGAAGACGCAACGGTCGCTGCCTGGCAGAACATCGAGGTCTGGCGCGCCAAGGTCAACAAACAGCTCGAAGAGGCGCGCACCGCCGGCCTGATCGGTTCCGCACTGGCTGCAGAGGTGGATGTATATGCCGCCGGAGAGAATTATGAAACGCTGGCGCGCCTTGGCGATGACCTGCGTTTTGTCTTCATCACCTCGCGTGCGACGGTGCATCGCGTTCCGCACGAGGCGCAAGCGCATATCGATGTGTCGGCCAGCCTGCACGACAAATGCGAGCGTTGCTGGCATTACCGCGAAGACGTCGGCGCCGATGCGCAGCACGCGACGCTGTGCGGGCGTTGTGTCAGCAACCTGTATGGCAGCGGCGAGGCAAGGGGATATGCTTAATCGCTGGCTGGGGCTGAGCGTGCTGGTGATCGTTCTCGACCAGATCAGCAAGCTGTGGATCAGCAGCCATTTCGCCTATGGCGAGGGTTTGCAGGTGCTCAGCGTGTTCAATCTGGTGCTGGCGCACAACACCGGTGCGGCGTTCAGTTTTCTCAACGACGCCGGAGGCATGCAGCGCTGGTTGTTCAGCATCATTGCAATCGTCGCGTCGGCATGGATAGTCATGCTGTTGCGCAGGCACAGCGCACAGCCGCTGTTCGCGCTGGCATTGAGCCTGATCCTCGGCGGGGCGCTGGGCAACCTGATCGACCGCATCGCCTATGGCTATGTGGTGGATTTTCTGTCGTTCCACTGGGACGAACATTATTTTCCGGCCTTCAACCTGGCCGACTCCGCAATCACCTGCGGTGCTTTTTTACTGATACTGGATAGCTTCAAGGAGAACAAACATGGAGCTGCTGCTAGCTAATCCGCGCGGTTTCTGTGCCGGCGTGGACAGGGCCATCGAAATCGTCGAACGCGCGCTGGAACTGCACGGTGCGCCGATTTACGTGCGTCACGAGGTGGTGCACAACAAATTCGTCGTGGAAGGACTGCGTCGCAAGGGGGCGGTGTTCATCGAGGACCTGGACGAGGTGCCGAGCGGCAGCATCCTGATCTTCAGCGCGCATGGCGTGCCGCAATCGGTACGCCGCGAAGCGGAGGCGCGCGGCTTGACGGTGTTCGATGCGACCTGCCCGCTGGTGACCAAAGTGCATATCGAAGTGTCGAGGCTGCGCGAGCAGGGCAAGGAGATCGTCATGATCGGCCACAAGGGGCATCCCGAAGTGGAGGGCACGATGGGGCAGAGTGATGGCGGCATGTACCTGGTCGAATCGCCCGAGCAGGCGGCCTCATTGCAGGTTCAGGACGAACAGAACCTGGCCTATGTCACGCAGACCACGCTGTCGGTGGATGACGCCAGCAGCATCATCGCCGCGCTGAAGACGCGCTTCCCGTTCATCACCGGGCCGAAGAAGGACGACATCTGTTATGCCACGCAGAACCGCCAGGATGCGGTCAAGATGCTGGTCAAGCAATGCGATGTGGTGATCGTGGTCGGCTCGCCCAACAGTTCCAACTCCAATCGGCTGCGCGAAGTCGCGGCGAATGTGAACTTGCCGGCCTATCTGGTCAACGATGCCGACGAGCTGAGGCCGGAGTGGTTCGCGGGCAAGCAGCATGTCGGCATCACCGCCGGGGCGTCTGCGCCGGAGGTGCTGGTACAGGGGGTGATCGCGCGGCTGAGGCAGCTCGGCGCCGGTCAGGTCAGCGAGTTGCAGGGCATCGTCGAGAACGTGGTGTTCCCGTTGCCCAAGACGCTGATCCCGATCAAGCCCGCTGTGTAGGCACGATGTTGCGATATGCGACCGGCCTGAACCACGGATATCCGCAGCCTTGAGCGCGAATACGGATTTTCTGATCATCGGCGCAGGCGCGGTCGGGTTGACCAGTGCACTGGCGCTGCTGCAGCAAGGCTACCGTGTGACGCTGGTGGAGCGCGGTGCGGTCGGCCAGGAAGCATCCTGGGCGGGCGGAGGAATCCTCGCGCCGCTGTGTTCCTGGGATTACCCGGAAGCCGTCACGCTGCTGGCGCATCGCAGCATGGCGATGTTCGATGATGCGGCCTTCAGGCTGTATGCCGCCACGGGTATCGATATCGAACATCAGCATTCCGGCATGCTGGTGTTGCCGCCGTTTGATGAGCAACGGGCGCTGCAATGGTGCAAACAGCATTTTTTTGATTGCATCGCGGTGGACTTGGCCGGTTATCTGCCGACGCAGCAGGGCGCCGGCCTGTTGTTGCCGGAAGTGTCCCAGGTGCGCAATCCGCGTTTTCTGCGCGCGCTGCATGAGCGTGTCAAGCTGTTCGGCGGCGTGATCCTCGAACGGCAAGAGGTAGACAAATTCGATGTGTCCGGCGAGCGTGTGGCCGGGCTCCGCACTGCACAAGGCATGCTGCATGCCGGGTGTTACATCGTCACCGCAGGGGCATGGAGCACGGCCTTGCTCGGCGAACATGCGCTCGGCCTGGACGTGCGTCCGATACGAGGCCAGATGTTGCTGTTCAAATTCGACGCGCCGCCGTTCCAACACATCCTGGTGCAGGGCAGTCTGTATTTCATCCCGCGACGCGACGGCCATGTGCTGGTCGGTAGCACGCTGGAGGACGCCGGTTTCGACAAATCCACGACGGTGGAAGCGCGTGACGGCTTGCTGCAGGCGGCGCGGGCTATTTTCCCGGATTGGCACGAAAGCGCTTTGCTCAGGCATTGGGCAGGCTTGCGTCCGGGCTCGCCGGACAACATCCCCACGATAGGGCGGCATCCGCGGCTCGCCAATCTATATGCCAATTGCGGGCATTTTCGCTACGGCGTGACGATGTCCCTCGCCAGCGCAGAACTCCTGCTCAACGAAATCGAAGGCGATCCGCAGCCATTCGCTATGGATGACTACCGCTGGCGGCCATGAAGATGGATAGTCTGGGTAGAGTGGCTGGTCTATAATGAACCCCCGTGCTGGAATAGCTCAGTTGGTAGAGCAACGCACTCGTAACGCGTAGGTCGGAGGTTCGATTCCTCTTTCCAGCACCAGTTCAAATAGTGCGGATGCCGCCCTGAGAGGGTGGCTGCGCTTGGGTGACAAACATGACGACGGGTGCAGTTAAGGGCAGGAAACGCCAGGTTCTGGCTGTCACCGCGATATTGCTCGTGGTGTGCAACGTCGCCGTCTGGTTGATGATGCAGCGCCAGTACCAGCACAACGCTCATGCCTCGATCGAACAGGAAACCACGCTTTCACAGCAGCGAGCGGACGATCTGGCCGACAGCATACGCCGCAACCTGAACTATATCGACGGCATACCGCAGCTGCTGTCCGAATTGATACGCGTCAAGGCCGCAGTCACGCGCTTTGGTGACAGTGCGGTTTCTCCAGCCTTGTCTGTGGAGAACAGGCGTGTGCGCTGGAACAACGACCGGGCGCTGAACGATCTCAGCCAATATTTCGAACATGTCAAAAGCAGACTGAGGGTGGACATCATCTATCTGGTGAATGCGTCGGGTGACTGTATCGCCGCGAGCAACTGGGATACGCTGGGCAGCACGGTAGGCTCCAATTTCGCGGAGCGCAGTTTTTTCAGGAGCAACCGCCTCGGCCAGCACGGCATGCAGTATGCGATGGGCAAGACCACGCATATCCCCGGCTTGTATTTTTCATCTCCGGTGATGATCAATGGCAAATTCATGGGGGCAGTAGTGGCCAAGGTCGATGTGCCCAATCTGTCGTTCCTGATCAAGCAGAGCGAGGCCTTTGTCACCGATTCCAATGGCGTGATCATCCTCGCGCATGAAAAAGAGCGGGAATTGTCGGCATTCCCCGATGCACCGGTGACGCTGATGTCGGAACAGGACAGGCAGGCGCGCTATTTGCGCACCGAGCTGCCCGAGTTGCAGCTGCAACCCTGGGGTGACCGGTTATTTCCCGGGCTGCTGCGCATGCAGGGCAAGGACACACCGCAAATTCTGGCCGTTGCGGCGCTGCCCGAATTCGGCCTGAACGTCTATGTCGAAAGCGGCCTGAACGACTACAAGCTCCTGCGCGAGCAGTATTTCTGGTTTACCGTGTTGCTGAACGCACTGGGTAGCACGCTGTTGCTGTCGCTGTGCGGCCTGGTGCTGTACTTCCAGTCGGTCAAGCGTTCGAAGGCAATGTTGTGGACACAGGCTAATTTCGACATGCTGACCGGTCTGCCCAATCGTGCGATGTTTAATGACCGCCTTGAGCAGGAGCTGAAGAAGGCCGATCGCGCCCGCCAGCTGCTGGGGCTGCTGATGATAGACCTGGACCGATTCAAGGAGGTCAACGACACACTGGGGCATGCGATGGGCGACCTGCTGTTAAAGGAGGCTTCGCGGCGCATGGTGCAGTGCCTGCGCGAATCCGATACCGTGGCGCGTTTGGGTGGCGATGAGTTTACTGTCATATTGCCGATGCTGAGTGATGCCAGGGATACCGAAGAGGTTGCGCAGAAGATCATCGCGGCGCTGGCCTCGCCTTTTGATCTGCATGGCCATGTCGCCAGCGTGTCCGCCAGCATCGGCATCGCCATTTACCCCAATGACGGCCCTGCCATTGATAAGCTGGTCCGGGCGGCCGACCATGCGATGTACCAGTCCAAGCGCATGGGGCGCAACTGTTTTAGCTATTACGAAGGCTAGCAGCAGCCAGCGTTGCCGAACGGAGTTCTACGGCAGGGGTTGTCGGGCAACTGCCATATGGAAGGACAGCAATTGATAAAAGTTTTCGTGGAGTCTGCATGGCTATAGTTCAACATAATCAGCGCCGCCCGGTTCTGCGTTATCTGGCGTGGCTGGCGCTCATACTGTTGGTCGGGGCTGCGATTTGGTACTACACCCGCCCCGCTCCGCCGCAGGTACAGCTGGTCAGCGTGGAACGCGGCGTCGTCGAGGCGACCGTGAACAATACCCGTGCCGGCACCGTCAAGGCGTGCCGCCGTGCCAAGCTGGCGCCGCCCGCCGGGGGGCAGATAAGGAACGCGGTTTCATCTCCACCGAGGGCATGGATCAGCGCGCTGCGGCGGCCAAGGTGAGCCGCGCCGGCTGTGAGGCTGCACGCAGCCAGGTCGAACAAGGGAAATCGCGTATCGGCGTTGCGCGTGCAGGACTGCAGCGCATGGTGTTGCGCGCACCGTTCGCGGGTGTCGTGGCGGATATCAGCGGCGAGCTGGGCGAATACGCGACGCCTTCGCCGCCCGGGATCCCGACGCTGCCCGCGATCGATCTGATCGATGACAGCTGTCTGTTCGTCAGCGCGCCTATCGACGAAGTGGACGCGGCCAACATCAAGGTGGGGCAGGTGGCGCGCATCACGCTGGACGCGATCAAAGGGAAGCCCTTCGCAGGCAAGGTCAAACGCATTGCACCCTATGTGCTGGAATTGGAGAAGCAGGCGCGCACCGTCGAGGTCGAAGTGGAATTCATCGAGGCACCCAGCGCGGAAAATCTGCTGGTCGGTTACAGCGCCGACGTCGAGATCGTTTACGACACCCGCAGCAACGTGCTGCGTATTCCGATGCAAGCGCTGCTGTCCGGGGAGGGGGTGCAACGATCCAGGCGCGTGCTGTTGCATCGCAGCGATGGCATTTTGGAAGAGCGTGCCGTGACGACCGGGCTGGCCAATTGGGAGTACGCCGAGGTCACCGCCGGCTTGAATGAGAACGACCGGATCGTGATGTCGCTCGACCAGGCGGGCGTCAAGGCCGGGGTGCGCGTGCGGGCGGAAGCGAAGAGATAGCCGCCGCATGATTCAACTGGAGAAGATTGCACGCAGCTTCACCGTCGGCGACCAGCAGGTCGCCGCATTGCGCGGCATCGATCTGCGTATCGCGGCGGGCGACTATGTCTCCATCATGGGCCCGTCCGGCTCCGGAAAATCCACGCTGCTCAACCTGATCGGCCTGCTGGATCGGCCGAGTTCCGGCACTTACAGGCTGGATGGCGGGGATGTCACCGCGCTGGACGATGTGCAGCAGGCGCGGGTGCGCAGCGAGAAGATCGGCTTCGTGTTCCAGTCATTCCACCTGGTGCCGCGCCTGACCGCCGCGATGAATATCGAGCTGCCGATGATGCTGGCGGGTGTTCCGCCCGAAGAGCGCAAGGAGCGTGTGGCGAAACTGGTGGAGAACTATGGCCTGAAGGACAGGGCCGATCACAGGCCGGACCAGCTTTCCGGCGGACAGCGCCAGCGTGTCGCGATCGCTCGTGCCACCAGCATGAACCCGGCTGTGCTGCTGGCCGACGAGCCGACCGGAAATCTGGACCAGGCCACCGGCAAAGAAGTAATGGCACTGCTCGAAAATCTGGTTGAGCAAAAAGTCACGCTGATACTGGTGACGCACGATCCGTTGCTCGGCGGGCGGGCGGCGCGACAGATCAACATGGTGGATGGGCAGATCGTCAGCGAGACGGGAAGAAGTGGATGAGAGCGGTCGATGTCGCACGGTTCGCCACCGGCAGTCTGCGCGGCAGCCCGGCGCGCACGCTGCTGATGATGCTGGCGATGTCCATCGGCGTGGCGGCGGTGGTGGTGCTGACCGCGCTCGGTGAAGGCGCGCGCCGTTATGTGGTCGACCAGTTTTCCTCGCTGGGCACCAACCTGGTGATCGTGCTGCCGGGGCGCACCGAGACCGCGGGCATAGGCCCCGGCCTGATGTCGGGGCAGACGCCGCGCGATATCACGCTGGACGATGCGGAAGCGCTGTTGCGCAGCAGCGCCATCAAGCAGATCGCGCCGCTGACGGTCGGTTCCGCCACGCTCTCGCGCGATGCCTTGAACCGCGAAGTGGTGGTGATAGGCTCGACTGCCAACCTGCTGGAGGTGCGCCACATGAGCATCGGCCTGGGGAAATTCCTGCCGCCGGGCGACATTCACGAGGGCGCTTCGGTGTGCGTGCTCGGCAACCAGATGAAGCGTGAACTGTTCGGCAACGAGCAGGCAGTGGGCCAATGGGTGCGCCTGGGCGACCGGCGCTTCCGCGTGATCGGCGTGCTGGCATCGCAAGGCGAATCGATGGGGATGCGCACCGACGAACTGGTGATCGTGCCGGTTGCATCCTCGCACCAGCTGTTCAATACGACGGGGTTGTTCCGCGTGCTGATCGAGGCCAAGAGCCGAGACACCATCGAGCAGGCGGTGCGCGATGCCGAACAGATCATGTTGCAGCGCCACAGCGGCGAGAAGGATGTGACGGTGATCACGCAGGATGCGGTGCTCGCCACCTTCGACCGGATACTGACCGCGCTGACGATGGCCGTCGGCGGCATCGCCGCAATCAGCCTGGCGGTGGCTGGCGTGCTGATCATGAATGTGATGCTGATCGCCGTGGCGCAGCGCGTCAAGGAGATCGGCCTGCTCAAGGCGCTGGGTGCGCCGGGCAGGCGGATACGCAATCTGTTCTTTGCCGAGGCGGCATTGCTCTCCGGCATCGGCAGCGTGGCCGGGCTGGTGCTGGGTTATGCGGGCAGCTTCATCATCGGGCAGGTCTATCCCAGTCTGCCGGTTTCGCCGCCGTGGTGGGCGGTGCTTGCGGCCTGCGCCACCGCGCTGGGCACCGGCATCCTGTTCAGCGTGTGGCCGGCGCGGCGCGCGGCCCGGCTCGATCCGGTCGCGGCATTGGCGGGGCGGTGATGAATACAGACATGACGTTGAATTTCGTCATTCCCGCGCAAGCGGGAATCCGGCTGATCGAACCAGCTCCGCGAAGCGGGACAAAGTCCAGCCGCATGTTGAATGAAAGCACCGGATTCCCGTTTGCGCGGGAATGACGCGACTATGCTATTACCCGACCTCGTCAAACTCACCAGCTCCAGTTTCCTTTCATACCGGATGCGCAGCTTCCTGACCGGGCTGGGCATCGCGATCGGCATCACCGCGGTGATCCTGCTGACCTCGATCGGCGAGGGGCTGCACCAGTTCATGCTGGCCGAGTTTTCGCAGTTCGGCACCAACATCATCGGGATTCAGCCCGGAAAGACGCAGACGCAGGGCGGCAACGTCGGCATCTTCGGCTCGGTCAGGCCGCTGACGCTGGAGGATGCCGACATTTTGCGCCGTCTGCCTTACGTGGAACATGTCATTCCCAGCCTGATGGGCAATGCCGAGGTGAAGGCGAATGGCAGGACGCGCCGTACCATGGTGCTGGGCGAAGGGCGCGACTTCGGCAATGCATTCACGATGAAGGCGCGCAGCGGCGGCTTCTGGACGGATGAAGACAACGAGCAGGCGCGCGCGCAGGCGGTGATCGGCGCCAAGATACAGCAGGAGCTGTTTGCCGGGATGAATCCGCTGGGACAGTATCTGCGGGTCGGCGGGCAACGCTACCGCGTGGTCGGTGTGATGGAGTCGAAGGGGCAGATCCTGGGCATGGACATGGACGATGCGGTGTTCATTCCGGCGGCGCGCGCGATGGAGCTGTTCAATCGTCCCGGCCTGATGGAGATACACGTCAGTTACCGCGCCGATGTCGACGCGAACACGGTCATCCGCATCCTGACCGAGCGCCTCAAGGCGCAGCACGGCCGTGAAGATTTCACGATCATCTCGCAGGAAAAGGCGCTGGAGGTGCTCAGCTCGGTGCTGAACATCCTCACCTTCGCGGTCGGCGCGCTGGGCGGTATCTCGCTGCTGGTCGGGGCGGTCGGGATACTGACGATCATGACGATGGCGGTCACCGAACGCACCGCCGAGATCGGCCTGCTGCGCGCACTGGGCGCGCAACAACGCCAGGTGCTGGTGCTGTTCCTCGGCGAGGCGATGTTGCTGTCCGCGCTGGGCGGATTGGCGGGACTGGCGCTCGGCGTGGGCATCGCGCAGGGGCTGCATCTGCTGTTCCCGGCGCTGCCGGTGCATACGCCATGGCTGTTCGCGGTTGCCGCCGAACTGACCGCGGTCAGCATCGGCCTGGCGGCGGGTGTGACACCCGCGCTGCGCGCTGCGCGGCTCGATCCGGTGGAGGCGTTGCATGCCGAATAAGAACTTCGCGGAACAGGCGCCGATCCTAGGGGGGCGCATGGGAGAGCCTTGCTGAAAGTTTGCAGTAGCTCAGGCGGAAAATTGCTGGTATCGTTCCAAAAAAACTCAGGGAGAGTTTATGGTAGTCGATACCCGCTTCGAGCGTAGTTGTCTGTGTGACGAATTCATCGAACTCTGGCTGCACGCCTTGCCGCCAGCTCTTCCGGAAAAACTGCCGGCGCAACTCTCCCATCCATACGCCTATCGGTTCCTGAAACAAAAATGATGCCAGCTGCGATCGCGCCTGTTATCGTCGTCGAAGACGATGCGCAATACGCCGGCTGGCTGCAGAGCGTGCTGGAAAATGCCGGTTACCGTGTCGAGGTGTATGCCGACACCGGGGCTTTTCGTGACGCCCTGACACATGCGCCGCATGCGGCGCTGGCGGTGATCATGGACATGATGTTCTCGGAAGGCGAGGATGCCGGCGCGCGACTCGTCGCCGAGCTGAAGGAGTCGTCTCTCAAGGAGGTGCCGGTGATTTTTGTGTCGGCGCGGCGGGACATGGAGGCCAGGCTGGCCGCACACCGTGCCGGCGCCGTCAGCTACCTGACCAAACCGGTAGACACCGAACACCTGTTGGGCGTGATAGGCGGATTTGTGGATCATGAACAAATACAACCCTATCGCGTGCTGCTGGTCGATGACTCCAGGTCGCAGCTCGCTTTTCATGCCCATGTTTTGCGCACCGCCGGCATGGAGGTGCGCGAAACGGATAACCCGATGCTGGTGTACGACATCCTGGAAGATTTTGCCGCCGAGATAGTGTTGCTGGACATGTACATGCCGCAATGCAGCGGCGTTGAGCTGGCAAGCATGTTGCGCGACGACCGTCGCTATGAGGGAATTCCGATTGTCTATCTGTCGAGCGAGACGAGCATTGCGCGGCAAGTGCAGGCGCTGGGCAGCGGAGGCGATCACTTTCTGGTCAAGCCGGCCGATCCGGAGCAGCTGGTTACGGTCGTTCTGAAGCGCGCGCGGCAGTTCCGCCGCGCCAACGAGATGGAGGAGCAGTTGCGTGCCGCGCAATATGCGCAGGAACGCAAGCGGGAGGCGCTGGACGCGCATGCGATTGTCAGCATCGCGGATGTCGGCGGCAACATCATTTACGTCAATGACAAATTCTGTCATATCAGCGGCTATACACGCGAGGAGCTGATGGGCAGCAATCACCGCATCATCAAATCCGGTGTCCACTCTGCCGGGTTCTACGCGGACATGTGGCATACCATTACCGGTGGTGACATCTGGCAGGGCGAGGTGTGCAACCGGGCCAAGGATGGCAGACTGTACTGGGTGGAAAGCACCATCGTGCCGTTTCTGGACGAGCACGGATTGCCCTACCAATACATCTCGATGCGCACCGATGTCACCCGGCTCAAGCATTCTGAATCCGAAAAGGAACAGACGCTGGGGCGCCTCGAAGAAGCGCAGGCACGCGCGCAACTGGGCAACTGGACGGCCGACATGCTGACCGGCGCACTGCACTGGTCGAAGGAGATATTCCATATCTTCGGCCATGACCCGGACGGTTTCACGCCCAGTGTCGAGGCTTTCCTGCGCGCCATTCACCCCGACGATGTCGAACTGGTCAAGGAGAGCGAGCGGCGTGCCGCCACCACCGGCCAACACGACGTGGTGCATCGCATCGTCCGCCCCGACGGCGAAATCCGCTATGTGCATGAACTGGCCCGTGGTGAGTTCGATGCACAGGGGCGGCTGGTCCGGTTGTCCGGCACCGTGCAGGATGTGACCGAGCTGAAAATGGCCGAAATTGAGCTGTTGCAGGCGAAGGAACAGGCCGAGGCTGCGAGCCGAACCAAGAGCGAGTTCCTGGCCAGCATGAGCCATGAGCTGCGCACCCCGCTGAACGCGATACTGGGCTTCTCGCAGTTGCTGGACATGGATGCCGATCTGAATCAGGAGAATCGTGGTCATGCACGGGAAATCCAGCGCGCCGGGCAGCATTTGCTGGCACTGGTCAACGACATGATCGATCTGGCCCGTATCGAGGCAGGCAAGCTCGAATTGTCGATAGAGCCGGTGCAGATCGCCTCGGTGATGGAGGAGAGCCTGTCGATGATGGAATCGCTGGCCCGGAAATCCGGCATCAGGCTGATCGAGAAACGCTGTGAGAAAGACGACCTCACGGTGCATGCCGATTATGTCCGCCTGCGCCAGGCGCTGTTCAACCTGCTTTCCAACGCGATCAAGTACAACCGGCCTGAAGGCAGCGTCTGCCTGGCCTGTACTTGCGATGCTGGCCGTTTGCGGATCAGCGTGGCCGATACCGGCCCCGGCATCCCGCTGGATATGCAGGCGCGCATTTTCAACGCCTTCGACCGGCTGGGCGAGGAACGCGGCGATGTGGAAGGCACCGGCATCGGCCTGGTGATCACAAAGCGCATTGTCGAGGCGATGGGCGGACGCGTGGGTTTCGAGAGCACGCCGGGGCAGGGCAGCACTTTCTGGATAGAGCTCGCGCTGGGCAGCGGCGCAGCCGAGCAGATCGCCGCTCCTGCTGTCGTTGCCGCGCTCACTCAAACCGGTAAGCACAGGATTAAATGCAAGGTGCTGTATGTCGAAGACAACCCGATGAACGTCCGCCTGATGCAGCAGATCATGTCTGCCCGCAAGCAGCTGGCATTGATGCTCGCGGATACCGCCGAAAGCGGCATCGCGCATGCGCAAGCCGAGTTGCCCGGGTTGATCCTGATGGACATCAACCTGCCCGGCATGGATGGCTATGCTGCGCTGGAGGCGCTCAAGGCCGATGCGCGCACGGCGGCGATTCCGGTCATCGCGATCAGCGCCAATGCGATGAAAGGCGACCGGGAGCGCGGCCTGGAGGCGGGCTTTTGCGAATATCTGATCAAGCCGCTGGATGTGGCGCAGTTCCTGGCGATACTCGATCAGTTTTTTGATGTCCCCAAGGAGTGATTGATGCAGGCCGAGCAAGCCCCTGAACATGGCCGAGTGTCGACGAGATTCAAGCCTGTGCTTCTTGTCGGCGGGCTGCTGGTGGTGTTGGCTGTCTATGGCCTATGGGGGCAGCCGACGGCCAGCAAGCCGGTCCGGATCGGCGTGCTGCACTCTCTCACCGGCACGATGGCGTCGAGCGAAGCGAAGCTGGTGGATGCGCTTCATCTGGCGATAGAGGAAGCCAATGCCGCGGGCGGCATCAACGGGCGAAAGATAGAGGCATCGGTGGTGGATTGCCGCTCCGATGCGGCTTATTGCGCACAGCAGGCCGAGCGTCTGATCGTGGAAGAAAAAGTCAGCGCATTGTTCGGCTGCTGGACCTCGGTATGCCGCAAGGCCGTTAAACCCATCGTCGAAAAACATCGTCATCTGTTGTTCTACCCGCTGCAGTACGAAGGGCTGGAGCAGTCGCACGATATTGTTTACACCGGTGCGGCACCCAACCAGCAGCTGATCCCGATGGTGAACTGGGCGTTGCAGAATTATGGCAAGCGTGCCTACCTGATCGGGTCGGATTATGTGTTCCCGCGCGTTGCCCACCAGACCGCGAAAAAATTGTTGCTGGCGCATGACGGAAAGCTGGTCGCGGAACGCTACGTGCCGCTGGGAGAGCGGGATTTCAGCGCGCTGGCACGCGATATCGCGGCGCAACATCCGGATTTTGTGCTGAACACGCTGAACGGCGACAGCAACCAGCATTTTTTCCGCGCCTTGCACCAGGCGGGAGTGCGTGCCGAGGATATCCCGGTGTTCTCCACCAGCATCGCCGAGACGGAACTGGCGGCGATCGGGCCGGAGCTGGTCGCGGGGCATTATGCGGCGTGGAATTATTTCCAGAGCCTGCCGGGTGAAGAGAACCGCGCCTTCGTCGAGGCCTTTCGTCGCCGCTTCGGTCAGCAGCGGGTGCTGGACGACCCGATGGAGGCTTCTTACATCGGGATGCGGTTGTGGGTGAATGCGCAGCGCAGCGCGGGCACGCTGGATATGGCGACCGTCAAGATGGCGCTGGGGCAGCAGACGTTGGCGGCGCCGGAAGGCATCGTGGCGGTGGATGCCGACACGCGGCATCTGTGGAAGCCGGTGCGCATCGGTCGCGCACGCGCCGATGGCCAGTTCGAGATCGTCTGGGAGTCGGGGCACGGCATCAAGCCAGCCCCCGTTCCATACTTTATTCCCTATGCAGAATTGAAAAACCTGACGGCAAGCGGGAGCGCGCAATGAAAATATCCACGCGTCTGGTTTTGTCGTTCATGCTGGCGGCGGTGCTGCCGCTGGCGTTGTTCAGCTATTTTAATTTGCAGCAGGACGAGGCGACGCTGCGCACAGAGGCGCTGGGCAGGATGTCGGATCTGGCCGACAAGAAGACGATGCAGGTCAAGAGCTATCTCGCCGAACGGCTGCAGGATGCAGCGTTCCTGGCGCGTACCCCGGAGGTGATGGAAGGGCTGGCGAACCTGTCGAGAGAATATCCCAGGCGCAACGCGGCGGGGTATATCCGAGAAAATGACGGTCTGCACCGGTATTTCAGCCGCTATGTCGAAGAGCGCGCGCTGTTCCATGACATGTTGCTGATCAACCCGCAGGGGGAGATCGTCTATAGCCAGAAGCACGAAGCCGACTTCGCCACCAACCTGTCCAGCGGGCCGTGGCGCGGTTCGCAATTGGCGCGCGCTTTTCGCGACGCCTGCATGACGCTGGAGCCGGTGTTCTCCGGTTACGAGAGCTACCAGCCGTCATCCGCCCCGGCGGTGTTCATCGCCGTACCCGTCATGGTGGGTGGGAAGTTCAAGGGGGTGATCGCGGCGCAGCTCGACAACAGGCTGTTCTACCAGGTCGCAACCGATGCGACCGGGCTGGGAGTGAGCGGCGAAGCCGCGTTCGCGCAGTGGGATGGCGAGGAGATGCTGTACACCACGCCGCTCAAATACCAAGCCGATGCCGCGATGCGACTCCGGATCGGGCAGCAGGAAGCCAGGCCGACACCGATGTTCGGCGCGCTCTCCGGCAATTCCGGCGCGGGGGTAAACCCCGATTATCGCGGCACGCAAGTGGTGGCCGCATGGCGTTATCTGCCGGAGCTGGATTGGGGGATGGTGGTCAAGATCGACGCGGACGAGGTGTTTGCATCCATCTATCGGCAGCGCAGCTTGATGCAGAGCGTATTGTTCGGATTGTTGCTGTTCTCCGGGTTGCTGGGATACCTGTTCGCCCGCCAGTTCAGCGTGCCGCTGCGGGGGCTGGCGCAGACTGCCGATGCGCTGGCCCAGGGCAACATGGGCGTACGGGCAGACGAATCCGCGACGGGTGAACTGGGCTTGTTCGCCCGCACCTTCAACCGCATGGCTGACAAGCTGCAAGAGTTGCACCGCACGCAGGAAGCGCGCATCGAGCAGCGTACCGCCGAGCTTGCACAGCGTGTGCAGGAGTTGCGTGTCAAGGACGAAGCCATCGCCTCCTCGATCAATGCGATCGCGCTTGCCGGACTGGACGGCAAGATTTTTTATGTCAACCGGGCATTCGTCGAGCTGTGGCGCTTGCCGGCCCCGGAAGACGCCATCGGGCGCTCGCCGGCCGAATTCTGGGATGAGCCGCAACAGGCGCGGGCGGTGATGGAGGCGCTGCAACAGCAGGGTCGCTGGCGGGGCGAATTAACGGCGCACCTGCATGACGGCACACTGGCGGTGATGCAGTTGTCGGGGTGCATGGTGAGGGACGAACATGGTGAGCCGATGTGCATGATGGGCTCGTTCGTCGATGTTACGGAGCGCAAGCGCATCGAACTGGCTTTGCAAGGCGAGCGCGACTTTGCCAAACATCTGCTCGAAGCGGCACCGGTGATCATCCTGCTGCTCGATACACGGGGGGCTATCCAGCACGTCAATCCCTATTTCGAGCAGCTTACCGGCTACCGGGTGGGCGAGGTGACAGGCAAGGAATGGCTGGCCACTTTCCTGCCGGAACGCGACCGGGATCATGTCTGTACGCTGCTCCAGGCGGTATTGAATGAAGCCAGGATGAGCGGCAATGTCAGCCACATCGTCACGCGCAGCGGCGCGGAGCGCAAGATCGAATGGAACACACAGCCGATGCGCGATGCGCAGGGCAAGGTCACGGGCATGTTGTGCATAGGCCAAGATGTGACCGAACGCGTGACGAACGAAAACTTGCTGCGTATCAGCGCGGAACGCCTGAACGAAGCGCAGCGCATCGCCCGGGTGGGCAGCTGGGAGCTGGATCTGGTACGAGGCGCGCTGAGCTGGACGGATGAAATATTCCGCCTGTTCGAGATCGACCAGGGCAAATTTTCCGCAACCTATGAGGCCTTTCTCAACGCGATCCATCCCGACGACCGCGACATGGTCAACGAGGCTTATACCCATTCGCTGGAGACCCGCGCACCCTACGAGATCGAGCACCGCCTGCTGATGAGCGATGGCCGGATCAAGTGGGTCGAGGAGCGCTGCTCGTCGGAGTTTGATGACGATGGCAAGCCGCTGCGCTCGGTCGGCACAGTGCAGGACATCACCGAGCGCAAGCGCTACGAGGCTGAGCTGATGCGTTTCAACGAGGAGCTGGAGCATCGTGTGGCGCAGCGTACCGCGTTGTTGCAGGCCGCAAAGGAAGAAGCCGAGGTGGCCAGCCGCAGCAAGAGCCTGTTCCTGACCAGCATGAGTCATGAACTGCGCACCCCGCTCAATGCCATCCTTGGCTATGCGCAACTGATGCAGCTCGATAGCGATCTGCCGGCGCATGTGATCGAGAATGCGCGGGAGATCAGGAGCGCCGGGGATTATTTGCTGGTGCTGCTGAACGATGTGCTCGATCTGGCGCGCATCGAATCCGGGCGCATGGAGATACAGGTCGAATCTTTCAGGCTGTCCGAGGTGCTGGCCCAGTGTCATGCGCAAAACAGCCAGGCCGCGCGCGCGCGCAACATTGCGCTGGTGGATCAGCGCGGTTGCGATGCGACCGATGTCGTGGCGGACCGCCGCCGCACGCTGCAAGTATTGAACAACCTGGTCTCGAATGCGATCAAGTACAACCGCGAGGGCGGGAGCGTCAGGATATCCTGCGGCGCCGGGATGGAAGGACGCATCAGGATCGCGGTGACGGATACCGGAGCAGGCATCGCGCCCAGCCTGCAGGCGCAGCTCTTCCAGCCGTTTAACCGGCTGGGGGCGGAGATGGGCAAGATACAGGGAACCGGTGTCGGTCTGGCCATCTCGCGTCGCCTGATCGAAGCGATGGACGGGAGTATCGGTGTGGACAGCGTCCAGGGCGAGGGCAGTACTTTCTGGGTGGAATTGCCGACCGAGCGACGGGCGGTTGCACGGCATGAGCAGATGCCGCAGCGTGCGGCGCCGAACAAGGTACCGCGGGTGCTGGTGGCCGAGGATTATGCGCCGAACCAGAATTTGCTGCGTGTGCAGTTGCAGGCGTTGGGATGCGAGGTGGAGCTTGCATCCGATGGCGCCGAGGCGCTGAGCAAGTATCGCACCGGCCGTTATGACCTGGTGCTCACCGACCTGAATATGCCGAAGATGGATGGAACGGCATTAGCGATGGCGATACGGGAAGACGAAGCCATCCGTGGCGGACATGTCCCGATCGTCGCAATCACTGCGGCAGCGGTTTCTTCCGAGCTGAAGCGTTGCCGTGCGGCAGGCATGGACGACACGCTGACCAAGCCGCTCGCGCTGGACAAGCTGCGTGACACGCTGTCGCGCTGGCTGGGGGCGGCGGTGGCTCAGGCTGCATTCGATCAGGAGCAGGCCGCCAAGGAAGGCGGCGATGCTGTGCTGAATCTCGATCATCTGTACCGTGCGATCGGCCATGCCAATTTCGGCGAGGCGCGCAGTCTGCTGGACACCTTCATCAGCAGCGCTGCCAAGGGATTGGCACAACTGGACAAACAACCGGGCGATCTGGTTGCGGTGTCGCACGAGATGCACAGACAGAAATCATCGGCGTTGACCATGGGCGCGCTGCACTATGCCCAGCTGGCGGATGATCTGGAATGGCGCAGCAAGGGCGGAGACGTTGCCGGCCTGGCAGGTGGCCTGGCAGCGTTGCGCGATGCGCTGGGCCAGATCAAGCTGGCTGTGGAGCATCTTCAGGAAGACGGCGAGACCGGGCTGCCTCGGGAAATGGATGCCGCGGTGATCAACCACCGTTCCGCATTGGTCGTAGACGACGATCCGGTGGTGTTGCAGCAGATCACCAGCCTGCTGGGCAGGCTGGGCATGACCAAAGTGCTGGTCGCCGGGAATGGAGCTGAGGCCATCCGGGTGCTGGCCGAGTGCGCAGGCAAGGTCGAGGTGCTGTTCTGTGACCTGAACATGCCGGAAATGGACGGGGTCGAGCTGATCCGCGAGTTCGGACGGAGGGGGTTTGACGGTGGCGTGATCCTGATCAGCGGTGAGGATGAAAAGGTGTTGAGCACGGTTGGCAGGCTGGCCGAGCTGCAGGGGCTGCGTGTATTGGGGCAGTTATGCAAGCCGCTGACACCCGCGCAGATCGTTCCGATTCTTAACCATCCGGCGACACGCCGCAGAGTACAGCGCCCGGCGCTGGTTCTGCCCGCGGTATCGCCGGATGCAATACGCGCCGGCATGGCCGGAAACGAATTCGCGATCTGGTTTCAGCCCAAGGTGGATTCCTCCGGGCTGCGCGCACTCGGGGTCGAGGCGCTGGCGCGCTGGAGGCAACGGGATGGGCGTTTCATTTCGCCGGAAATATTTATCACCGTTGCCGAGCAGGAGGGGGTGATCGGCGAGTTGTCGCAGCACCTGCTTGCGCTGGCATTGACCGAGGGCGCGAGGCTGTTCGAGGCCGGATTCCCGCTGGAGATCGCGGTCAACCTTTCCGGGAGATGGTTGAGCGATTTGAATCTGCCGGACTTTATCCTCAAGCAAACGCTGGCAGCCCATCTGAAAGTCGATCACGTGATGCTGGAAGTGACCGAAACCGGGGTGATGGAAGACCTGACGACGGCGCTGGATGTGTTGACCCGGCTGCGCCTGAAGGGGTTCGGGTTGTCGATAGACGATTTCGGCATCGGCTATTCGTCTTTCGAGCAGCTTAGCCGCATTCCCTTCACCGAGATGAAGCTGGATCGCAGCTTTGTCTCGATGGCCAATCATGACAGGGCGGCGCGGGCTATCCTGGAAGGAAGCATGGACATGGCGCGCAAGCTGGGGCTTTCCACCGTGGCCGAGGGGGTGGAGACCGAACAGGATCTGGAACTGGTGCGCACGCTGGGTTGCGAACGGGTGCAGGGGTATCTGATTGCCCGGCCCATGCCGGTGGAGGAGCTGATCGACTGGCTGCGCAGCGAAAAAAATACCGGGATGGAATCATGATGGAAGACACAGTAAAACAGCAGCAGTCAGGCAATGCCGCGCTCAGGATATTGGTGGTGGACGATACGACGGCCAACCTGAATCTGCTGCGTGCAGCGCTGACCAAGGTGGGACATAGCGTGATTACCGCGACCAGCGGCGAGGAGGGGCTGCGGTTGTTCGCCGAACAGCAGCCGGACTTGGTGTTGATGGATGTGATGATGCCGGGCATCGGCGGCATCGAAGCCACCAGGCGGATACGTGCCCAACATCCCCTGCATTGGGTGCCCATCATTTTCATCAGCGCGCTCGATCAGCTCGATGACATGGTACGAGGCCTGGAGGCGGGAGGCGATGATTACCTGGCCAAGCCGGTCGATTTGAAGTTGTTGATGGCGAAGATCAGGGCGATGCAGCGTATCTCGGTGCTGGAACGCAGCCTGAGCGAGGCCAACGCAGAGCTCAGCGTCTACCATGAGGCCTCCGAGCGCGATCTGGATATGGCGCGCGAGCTGATGGAGCGCGTGATGACGGGATCTTCGATGCAGGTAAGGGGCATCGAGTCCTGGGTGCAGCCGACCACGAACCTGAGCGGCGATATGGTGATTACCCAGAGATATCTTGCCGACCGCGACTATATGCTATGCGCGGACGCGATGGGACATGGCTTGCCTGCCGCGCTGCCGCTGATGCCGCTGGCGCAGGTATTCGCCGCGATGACGCAAAAAGGATTTACCGTGTCGGCAATCGCACGGGAAATGAACGTGCGCCTGAGGAATCTGCTGCCGGTCGGAAATTTTGTCGCGGTCACGCTGTTGAGCGTGGATCGAGCCAACCGGGTCATGGAGCTCTGGAACGGCGGCAGTCCGGACGCACTGTTGCTGGATGCCGGCGGCAACGTGGTGCGCCGGTTAAAGTCGCGTCATCCGGCCATCGGCGTGCTGAATGCGAATGAATTCGATGCCAGCACCGAGACGTTGCAATGGAACGGGGAAAGCTGGCTGATGTGCCATACCGACGGGCTCACCGATGCGTCCAATGCCCAAGGTGAAGAATTTGGCATGGCGCGCGTCCTCGCCTCGTTGCAGGGCGGCGATCCATTCCAGTCGCTGCGGCGGGCTGTCACCGGGCACCTCGACGGGCATGCGGCACACGATGATATTTCGCTCGTGGCCGTTAGCCTGGACGGTGCGGAATGCGTTTAAGCCGGGCGGGAGCGAAGTGGGCAGGGCGCCTGGCGTTGCTGGCAGCCAGCCCCGGCGCAATGTCAAGGTCGGCAGATAAGGATAACGTCGCTGCGCAGGCTGGCCGCCCCATATCGTCGGCATTTAGCCTACTGCCGGGGCGACAGTCTCAGGCTGAGCACGCCGCCGGTGAGGATCAGTCCTATTCCGGCCCAGCCGCTCAACGGCAGCGCTTCATTCCACAGCAGCATGCCGAACAGGCTGGCGAACACCACGGTGCTGAACGACAGGCTGCCGGCCACCAGGGTCTTGCCGGTGCGGTAGGCACGGGTCATCGCCAATTGCGCCAGCGTCGCGCTGCCGGCCAGACCGAGCAGGATAGACAGGCCGGTGGCGCTGATCGCATGGATTGTGTCGAACAGCATCAGCACGCCGCTGATCAGCGATGAGATCAGGCTGAAGTAGAACACCACGCGCCATTCCGGTTCTCCCAGCACGCCGAGCTGGCGCACGTTCAGCATCGCGATGCCGGCCAGGAAGCCGGAGATCAGCCCGAGCACGCCGGGGATCAACTGGTCGCGTTCCAGCGTCGGATGCAGCAACAGTACGACGCCGACGAAGGCCAGCACGATCGCGAACACCAGCGGCGCATGGAAACGTTCCTTGAGCACCAGCATCGTCAGCAGCGTGAGGAACAGCGGCGAGGTGTAGTTCAGCGTGACCGCGCTGGCCAGCGGCAGCACGGTGATGCAATAAAAGAACAGCAGCAGTGCGATGGTGCCGGAAAGGCCGCGCCACAGGTGGCCGCTCAGGTGCGCGGTGCGCAATGAGCCGCGTTGCTGGCGGGTGAGCGCATAGACCATCAGCAGGCCGAAGAAGGAGCGGTAGAACACCAGTTCGAGATTGGTGAAATACGCCGCGCCGAGTTTGACGAACACGCCCATGCAGCCGAACAGCAGGCCGGCGACCAGCATCCACAGCGCGCCCATGTTAGGCCGTCATTCCCGCGCAGGCGGGAATCCAGTGAGTGGAAGAATCCCCCGCGTAGCGGGGACGAAACCATAAAAGCATTTTGAATAACCAGGGTGCCGGGATACCACTCGACCATGATGTTGGGGTAATAGGTCAGCCAGATCGCGCCGTATTTCGGCAGTTTCCCGCCGTGGTAGCGCAGCACCTGTTCCTGCCACTTGCCATATACCGGGCTGCCCGCCTTGCGCAGCGCGTTGCTGATGCCGACGGTCTGCACGCTGTACTGTTCGCCGAACTCCCATTTGAGGTCGTCGCAATCGACGAAATTGCCCAGGCCGGGATGGAACGGCACGACGTGGTAGTCCTCCAGATATACCTCGATGAAGGTCTTCCAGTTGAACGCGTATTCGTCTACCTCGACGCGATCGAGCATATAGCCGGAAAAATCCAGGTCCTGCATCACGCCGATCTTGCCCAGGTCCCTGGCGATGTCGCGCGGGCCGGAAAACAGCAGGCCATTCCAGTTCTGCAGCGGGCTCTTGTTCAGGTTCAGGCAGGGATTCTGCGGAAAATGCGGGGCGCCGAGCAGTTCGCCATTGGTCTGGTAGGTCCAGCGATGGATGGGGCAGACGATGTGCTGGGTGTTGCCACGGCCCTGCAGCATCGTGGCCTGGCGATGGCGGCAGATGTTGCTGAGTAATTCCACGCCGTGCGCGTTGTGCACCAGCATCTGCGCATTGCCGTCCAGCACGTGATAGTCGCCCGGATTGGGCACCATCAGCTCATGGCCGACATAGTTCGGGCCTTGCGCGAACAGCAGGCGCTGCTCCAGCTCGAGTATTTTGGGGTCGAAGTACCAGCTCAGTGGCGGCTGGAGAGGAACCTGGGTGAGTTGTTTGGTCGTGCTGATATCGGACATACCCACATCTTCCTGGCAAAAAGGTGAATACGGTTGTGAAACGGACCGCGATTGTCCCCTAAAACGCGGGTCGAGGGCAACAAGAACTTGGGCCGGGAAGGGGCATTGAAACATCACACTGGGCTTTACGCCCAGTGTGTGTGGCGCAATGAATTCAACTTGGGGTTACACCTTGTAGTGG
>JACPVZ010000079.1 GCA_016197305.1 Nitrosomonadales bacterium
GCGGGCAACACATGCGAATTCTGCAAATCGTAATTGTCGTTCGGCCCATACAGGTTGGTCGGCATCGCAGCCATATACCGGGTGCCGTACTGGCGGTTATAGGCCCAGCACATTTCGATCCCGGCGATCTTGGCCAGCGCATACGGGCGGTTGGTCGGTTCGAGCGGACCGGTCAACAGGCATTCCTCCTTCATCGGCTGCGGAGCGTGTTTCGGGTAGATGCAGGATGAGCCCAGGAACAACAGGCCGCGCACCTTGTTCTGCCATGCGCTATGAATCACGTTGGACTGGATCACCAGGTTGTCATGGATGAATTCGGCCGGATAAGTATTGTTGGCATGGATGCCGCCCACCTTGGCCGCAGCCAGCAGCACGTACTCCGGCTTCTCGCTGGCGAAGAACTGTTGCACCGCAGCCTGATCAAGCAGGTCAAGCTCGGCGTGGGTGCGCAGTACCAGATTGTGGTATCCCTTGGCCTTCAGGCGCCGCACCAGCGCCGAACCGACCAGGCCGCGGTGTCCTGCCACATAGATCTTCGAGTCTTTGTTCATTTCAGCCCGGCTTCACTCGTGATAGTCATATGCGGCAAAACCGTGCTTCTTCACCAGTTCGTCGCGTTCCGCGCTCTTCAGATCCTCGCGCACCATCTCGGAGACGAGCTCATGGAAGGTGGTCTTGGGTTTCCAGCCGAGCTTGTTGTGCGCCTTGGTGGGATCGCCCAGCAGCGTCTCGACTTCGGTCGGGCGGAAATAGCGCGGATCGACCTGGACGATGCATTGACCGGTCGCGGCATCGTACCCTTTCTCATCGACCCCTTTGCCTTCCCAGCGCACGTTGATGCCGAGCTCCTTGGCGGCAATATTGACGAAGTCGCGCACGCTGTACTGCACACCGGTGGCGATCACGAAGTCTTCCGGCTGTTGCTGCTGCAACATCAGCCATTGCATTTCGACATAGTCCTTGGCATGCCCCCAGTCGCGCAACGAATCCATGTTGCCCAGATACAAACAGTCCTGCAGCCCAAGCTTGATGCGCGCCAGCGCGCGGGTGATCTTGCGCGTGACGAAGGTCTCGCCACGGATCGGGCTTTCGTGGTTGAACAGGATGCCGTTGCAGGCATAGATGCCATAAGCCTCGCGGTAATTCACCGTGATCCAGTAGGCGTACATCTTCGCCACCGCATAGGGGCTGCGGGGATAGAACGGGGTGGTTTCCTTTTGCGGGATCTCCTGCACCAGACCGTACAGCTCGGAAGTGGATGCCTGGTAGAAACGCGTCTTCTTTTCCAGGCCCAGAATGCGGATCGCCTCGAGGATACGCAACGTGCCGATGCCGTCGGCATTCGCGGTGTATTCCGGAGTCTCGAACGACACCGCGACATGGCTCATCGCGGCCAGGTTGTAGATTTCGTCCGGCTGCACCTGCTGGATGATGCGGATCAGGTTGGTGGAATCGGTCAGGTCGCCGTAATGCAGCTTGAATTTGGCATTATCGACATGCGGGTCCTGGTAAAGGTGGTCGATGCGGTCGGTGTTGAACAACGAGGAACGGCGCTTGACGCCATGCACGATGTAACCCTTCTTCAGCAACAATTCGGCGAGATAGGCGCCGTCCTGCCCGGTGATGCCGGTGATCAATGCTATTTTTTGCGTACTCAACATGCTCTCCTGAAAACAACCACCTGTTTGCTATTTGCGGCCATAAACATCATCGAAACGCACGATGTCGTCCTCGCCCAGATACTCGCCGCTCTGCACCTCTATCATCACCAGATCGACCACCCCGGGGTTCTCCAGCCGGTGCTTGTGGCCTGCGGGGATATAGGTGGACTCATCGGTATTGACGAACAGCTCCTGCTGACCGTTGACCACCTTGGCCATGCCCTTGACGACAATCCAGTGTTCGCTGCGGTGATGGTGCATCTGCAGCGACAGGCTGGCGCCAGGCTTGACTTCGATGCGCTTGATCTTGAAACGCGGGCCTTCCTCCAGCACCGTATACGTGCCCCAGGGACGGTGCACCGTGCTGTGCTGCCTGTGCGCCTCATGGCCTTGCGCCTTGAGCCGCGCATACAGGTGTTTGACATCCTGGGCGCGACTGCGGTCGGCTACCAGCACCGCATCCGGCGTGTCGATCACGATCAGGTCCCTGACCCCGACCGCGCCGACGAGGCGCTGGTTGCTCTGGATATAACAATTGCTGACGTCGTGCAGCAGTACTTCGCCTTCGATGCGGTTGCCCTGCGCATCCGCTGCCGTCAAATCACCCAGCGCGCTCCACGAGCCGATATCGCTCCAGCCTATGCTGCACGGCACGACCGCGACATTCTGCGACTTTTCCATCACGGCATAATCGATCGAGTCGTCAGGCACGACACCGAAGGTTTCTGCATCGAGCTCGGTCTGAGTGTAGCCCTTGCCCTGCGCCTTGCGCGATCGTTCCAGGCAGCTTCGGGTAGCCTCCAGTATGCCCGGACAATGTTGCTGCATCTCGCGCAGCATCGTACCTGCAGCAAAGCAGAACATCCCGGAGTTCCACAGATAGCGTCCGGAAGCGAGATATTCCTGTGCCTTTTCCAGGCTGGGTTTTTCGACGAAGCGTTTGACGTTATGGCCCTCGGCCTCGATATAGCCATAGCCGGTCTCGGGCATGTCCGGCTGGATGCCAAAGGTGACCAGCTTGCCCTGCCCGGCCAGCTTCATCGCTTGGGCCACTGCCTGGGCAAACGCCGCCTGGTCGGCGATCAGATGATCCGCGGCCAATACCAGCAGCAATGCATCCTCGCCGTGACTGGCCGCCACGTGCAAGGCGGCCGCGGCAATCGCCGGAGCGGTATTGCGGCCGAACGGCTCGAGAATGTAACTGTTCGCCAGCTTCTTGAGCCGGTCACCCGCGACTTCGCGGTACTCGTCCTCGGTCTTGAAGAACAGCTCGCGATTGGTGACGGTCAGCGTCTCGGCCACATCCGACAGCGTCGCGCCACGCAGCCATGCCTTCTGCAGCAGGCTCTGTCCATCAGCCAACCGGATGAACGGCTTGGGATGCAGCTCGCGGGAAACCGGCCACAAGCGCGAACCTGCGCCACCACAAAGTATCGTCGGGATTAATTTCATGAAGAATGCGAACTATCGGTTATTGTCGAATCCTGCCTCGGGCGCCCATTCTACTTGGGATAGCCCCGAGTAGCCACACCCTGCAGCGGCGCAATAAAAAACACTCTTGCGGGTGCCCTGCTTATCTGGCGGAGAGGGAGGGATTGTTCGGCTTTCGCGTTGCCTCCGCGAAATCCTCATCCCTCGCCATGCTCGGGACCGCCTGACGGCGTCCTGCGCGAGCGATGCTCGCTGGTCGAACCCAAGAGGGCTCGTCCACACTTCCGCTGCACCAAATGTAAAACCGCCCACAGGGGGCGGTTTTGCATTTGGCGGAGAGGGAGGGATTCGAACCCTCGGTACGGGGTTACCGTACGCCTGATTTCGAGTCAGGTACATTCGACCACTCTGCCACCTCTCCAGAATGCGAATTCTACC
>JACPVZ010000128.1 GCA_016197305.1 Nitrosomonadales bacterium
ACTGGATCGGACGACTGGTAGGGGTGCGCCTGCTCAAGCGCGCGAATGCCAAGTTGATCAAGCCAGAGCATCTCGCCAAAACGCATGCCTTCTACGAGAAACATGGTGGCAAGACAATTATCTTTGCGCGTTTTTTGCCCATCATTCGCACCTTCGCGCCGTTTGTTGCAGGGGTTGGTTTGATGCACTACAGGCTATTTGTGCTGTTCAGCGCGTTAGGCGGGGTGCTGTGGATCGCCGGGCTCAGTCTGGCCGGCTACCTGTTCGGCAATATTCCGCTGGTCAAGAACAACTTGACGCTGATCATAGTCGGTATCATCGTGATCACTCTGTTGCCGGCATTGCGTGAAGTCATCCGGCATAGTCGTCAGCAGCGCAATTGAACTTGGTTCGACGGTTCAGGTCATATCGCGGTCCCGGATATACGGGAAATTCTGAGGAGAGTTGAGATGAAGCAAGGCTTGTTGGTGCTGAGTGCAGTTTCCTTGTGCGGTCATGCCATCGCGGCAGACTACACCGATAGTGCGCAGGTTGTTTCCGCGACGCCGATTTATGAACGGGTCACCGAGCCGCACCGCGAGTGCTCTACTGAAACTGTGGCGGTTGCTCCCAAAGAGCGTTCGATTGCCGGGGCTGTGGTGGGTGGTGTCGCCGGCGGTCTGCTGGGCAGCCAGGTGGGCGGCGGACAGGGCAGCACGGTAGCGACGGGCGCCGGTGCCGTGGCAGGTGCGGTGATCGGGGATCGCGTGGACAATCCGGACAGCAATCGTTCCGCAACAGGCGCGATCGTCGGCGGTGTGGCTGGCGCGATACTGGGCGGACAGGTGGGTGGCGGAACCGGCAATAAGGCGGCGACTGCGGTTGGCGGTATCGTGGGTGCAGTGGTCGGCGATCGTGTGGCGAATTCAGACCAGGCCAAAGGCGGCACCGAGCAGGTCGAGCGTTGCCGTCAGGTGGAAACCAGCCGAGAGGTGATGAAGGGATATAACGTGACCTACCGTTATAACGGCCAGGAATTTACCACGCAGCTGCCCTACAAGCCGGGTGAAACGGTCCGGGTGCGTGTCGGATTGAATGTGATCGGTGATGGAGGCAGTGCCAGCGAAAGCAGCAACTACCGCAGCGATGAAAGAGATTATCGCCGGGAAGACCGCCGCGAGGATCGTAGAGATAGTCGCCGCCGCCGAGACGATTGATTGGCGATTGTAATGAGCTGAAAAGCCCGACCGTCAGGCCGGGCTTTTTATTTTGGCGACGGCTTGCTTTAAATTTGCGGGAATTGTCAGGTTGCGTCGCATAATCAAGGTGGCATCGCACGATCAATGGTGGACTAAATCCATCAACTATAATGTTTGAACCTAAAGTATCGCCATTCCGTGCCGATAATCAGTGTTCGTGGCAGTTTTTCGACCTGTTAGGTGGGTTGCGGAAGCACGCGACAGATGTGCCTGCTAATAAATCTGCTATTGTGGTCGCAGTGTGGTTGCTCAATGGGAGAGAACGATGCTCAATAATCTATCAATCAAGCAGTTATTGATTGCATTCAGTTTTATGGCTGCCGCATTGGTTGCGACGGTGGGGGCGGTGGGTTATTACGCTACCGCTTCAATGGATGGCAGCCTGTCCAGCGTCACGGATACCGGCAATTCAGTGGCAATCCAGCTGGAAGCCGACATGATGCATGACGCGGTACGCGGCGATGCGCTTTCCGCTCTGGTTGCGGCTCATGACGGTGAATCCGGTAAAGAGGCGGAGATACTCAAGGATCTGGATGAGCATGTGACACGCATGAAAAAATCCATGACCGACAATGCCGCGTTGCCGCTGGGTGATGCGGTGAGCCAACAGATCACCAAGATCATGCCGGTCATCGATAGTTATGCGGCTCACGCAAAAACGATCATCAACGACGCGTTTCATAATCCTTCTGCAGTATCCCAATCAATGAGCGCATTCGAGCATGAGTTCGGCGTTCTGGAAACAGAAATGGAGAAGCTTACGGATTTGATCTCTGCGCTTGCGGTCAATACTCATACCGATGCGAGTCAAACGGCGGCCAGGGCGGAAAAAACCATAGGTATATTGGCATTGATTGCGTTCGCCGTGTTGATTGGCGTGGCCATCGTAGTGGTGCGCAGGGTCACGGTTCCGTTGTCTCAGCTGGCTCGTGTGGTGACCAAGATCGAACAGAGCGGTGATCTTTCACTTCGTGCTGCTGCACAGGGAAAAAATGAAATCACGGTGACCGTGGACGCCTTCAACGCGCTGATTGCATCCATGCAGGGCATAGTCAAGGAGGTGCATGCCAATGTGGAGCAGGTCGGTGCCGCGATCGCCGAGTTGGCGGCATCCGAAGCATCATTGGAGGCTGCTGCGATCGAGCAGGGGGATTCGGTAGGCAGTATTGCCGCCAGCATGGAGGAGGTATCGAATAGCATTGACCAGGTGGCTGAAGCTGCCGGATTGTCGGAAAGAATGTCAGAGGGCGCGCGCGCAGAATCGTTGCAGGGCCAGAAGATTGTCAATGACACGCTGGCGGAGATCAGCCAGATTTCGCAATCGGTGAGCGCTGCATCGCAGCAGATTGCGGTGTTGAGCCAGCGTTCCGATGAGATCAGCGGGATAGTCAATGTGATTAAAGAAATTGCCGATCAGACCAATCTGCTGGCGCTGAATGCCGCCATTGAGGCGGCGCGTGCCGGCGAACAGGGGCGAGGTTTTGCGGTGGTTGCGGATGAAGTGCGCAAACTGGCCGAGCGTACCGGAGGCGCAACGACGGAAATTACCAAGCTGATTTCCTCTATCCAGCAGGAAACCGGCAGCGCAGTCGAGAAAATGAATTCTTCGCAAAAATTTGCCGAGCATGGCTTGCTGCTTGCGGCTGAAGCTGGCAAGGCGCTGGAGGCGATTAGTTCGGGAGCAAGCAACAGCGCTATGCAAGCCAAGGAAACTGCACAGGCAACGATGGAACAAAGCGCTGCAGTGCAGGGGATCGCGGCGGCAGTGGAAAAAATTGCCCAGCTGGCGGACAGAAACACCCAGTCCATGGCTTCGACGACCAAGGTGACTCACAAGCTGGAACAGCTTGCCGACAGCCTCAAGACTTCGGCCAGTCGCTTCCGGGAGTGATGTCGGTGGGCAGGGTAGCTTACCTCAATCCGGCCTGTTGCGTAATGTTACCGGACTCAGCCGGTAATGTAAGGGGTCCGGCATAACATGCATGGCAATGCCGGCCTTTGTCGCTGCATCACAGGGAGATCAACCAAATCGTCCGGTGATGTAGTGGCTTCAGCATAACCTGAAGGTTGGCTTACGCCGCTACATAACAGGCAGGTTAACCAAACCTGCCTGTTATGTAGTCTTCGGTTTCCTTGCGCTTCGGGTTGGTGAACACCGTACTGGTATCGCCGAATTCGATCAGGTCGCCCAGGTACATATACGCGGTATAGTCGGACACCCGTGCAGCCTGCTGCATGTTGTGGGTGACGATGACAATCGTGAAGTCTTCCTTCAGCTCGTCAATCAATTTCTCGATGTGAGCGGTGGAGATCGGGTCGAGCGCCGAAGTCGGTTCGTCCAGTAGCAACACCTGCGGTTTGACCGCAATCGCGCGGGCGATGCACAGCCGCTGCTGTTGTCCGCCGGACAGGCCGGTGCCGCTTTGCCGTAATTTGTCTTTGGCTTCGGTCCACAACGCGGCCTTGCGTAACGCCCATTCCACGCGTTCATCCATCTCGTTCTTGCTCAGGTTTTCATACAGCTTTACGCCAAACGCGATGTTGTCATAGATGGACATCGGAAACGGCGTGGGCTTCTGGAAGACCATGCCGATCTTGGCGCGCAGCATGTTCAGGTCCTGCTTCTTGTCGAGGATGTTCACTCCGTCCAGCAGTATCTGGCCGGTGGCTTTCTGCTTGGGATAGAGCTGGTACATGCGGTTGAAGGTGCGCAACAGCGTGGACTTACCGCATCCCGATGGTCCGATGAATGCGGTCACCATCTTTTCGGCGATGCTCAGGTTGATATCCTTGAGCGCGCGGTAATTGCCATAATGGAAATTCAGATCTTTGACGACTATTTTTGGGTCGGCGATTTTTGGAGTGTCGGCATTCATATGCAGGCCTTGTTAATGGGTGGTGGCGCTTTGCCGGAACAGCACACGCGCCAGAATGTTGAGTGTCAGCACGCTCAGGGTGATCAGCAGGGCGCCAGCCCAAGCCAGCTTTTGACAGTCCTCATAGGGGCTCATCGCGAACTGGAAAATGACTACGGGCAAGTTGGCCATGGGCTGATCCATCTTGCTGTTCCAGAACTGGTTGTTGAGCGCGGTGAACAGCAGCGGCGCGGTTTCGCCGCTGATGCGCGCGATGGCCAGCATCACACCGGTAATGATCCCGGCGCGCGCGGCGCGCAGCGTGACAAAATTGATGATCTTCCATTGTGGCGCGCCCAGCGCCGCAGCCGCTTCGCGCAGCGTGGTCGGAACCAGGCGCAACATGTTCTCGGTGGTGCGTATCACAATCGGAATGACGATGATGGACAGCGCCAATGCTCCAGCCCAGCCGGAAAAATGTTTTATATGCACCACATAGACTTCATACACGAACAAGCCGATCACGATCGAGGGGGCCGAGAGCAGTACATCGTTGATGAATCGGGTGATCGGCGCCAGC
>JACPVZ010000129.1 GCA_016197305.1 Nitrosomonadales bacterium
GGGGTGCGCGACGCCGTAAGACTGGGTGAATAGCATGCCGCGCTTCGCCAGTGCGTGGATGTAGGAGTCGCTGCGCAGCGGGTCCATGATCTGCGCGTAGCCGCGATTCTCCTCGATCACCACGACCACATGATCGGGGCGTGGCAAGCGTTCCGCATAGGCGACGGTTGTAAGCGATAAAGCAAGCAGGATGATGCTGAGCAAATGGCGTAATGTGCGGGTCATGGTGTGGTCGGGGATTGCCGTTCGCCCTGAGCCCTTCGACTGTACTCAGGATAAACTTCGCAGAGCGAAGTCGAAGGGGTTATCTCTTGCCCTTCGATTTCGGCGGCATGGCCGCCTGCGCTCAGGGCGAACGGGGGTTTACTTGCCTTCCGCCTCGCTGATCTTCTTCTGTTCGGCCTCGTTGGCCTGTTGCAAAGTCTGATCCACGCCCTTGGCTTTTTCCAGCGCCGCGCGCTGCGGTGCGGCGATCTTGGCCGAATCGCCAGAAGAATTTCCAGAAGCGTTACCGGATGAGCCGTCGCAGGCGGCGAGCGACAGCAGGCTGGCTAACAGGATGTATTTCATATCGACCTCCGGTTAATGAAACTGCGTTCAAGTGGCAGGTGAGAACTCTAGCACAGGCGGTGTTTATTTCTGGCACACGGCGCAGTAGAAGCTGGAGCGCTGTCCCTGTTTGATCTGCTTGATCGGTGCGCCGCAACGCCGGCAGGGTTCGTCCGCTCGGCCATACACCCAGTAGGTCTGCTGGAAATAGCCGGGCTGGCCCGAGGTGTTGACGAAGTCGCGCAGCGTGCTGCCGCCGAGCTTGATTGCCTCGGCCAGCGTCGTGCGGATTTCTGCCACTAATTTTTCGCAGCGTATCAGGCTGAGCTTGCCTGCGGCGAGTTGCGGCTTGATGCCGCTGCGGAACAGCGCCTCGTTGGCGTAGATGTTGCCGACGCCGACCACCACGTGGTGGTCCATGATGCATTGCTTGATGCTGACGCTGCGACCGCGCGTGGCCTGATACAGATCGCGCGCGTCGAATATTGGCTGCGCGTCGGATCGTTCTTGTCGGGTAGGAGCGAGCGCGGCTCGCGAATGCACGCTTTGTTCGCGAGCTGCGCTCGCTCCATAATCCATTTCATCCAGTGGCTCCGGGCCGAGCTTGGCGAGCAGCGGGTGTTCGTGCGCATCGCCGACATGCCACAGCACCGCGCCGAAGCGGCGCGGGTCGCGCAGCCGCATCAGCTTGCCGTTGTCCAGCAGCAGGTCGAAGTGGTCATGCTTTTCTGGAGGCGTATCGGCGGGCAGGATGCGCAGGCTGCCGGACATGCCCAGATGCAGGATCAGCGTGCCGCTGCCGCAATCCAGCAGCAGATATTTGGCGCGGCGCGTGAGCGAAAGTATCGTTCGCCCGCGCAGCAGCTGCGGCAGATTTTTCGGGATGGGCCAGCGCAGTTGGTGATTGCGGATCACCACCCCGGCGATGGTCGCGCCGGTCAGGTGCGCGGCGAGGCCGCGGCGGGTGGTTTCTACTTCAGGGAGTTCAGGCATGTATTCTCTGCATATTCATTTATCGGGAGAATCGCGGGCGTGAAGTTTCTGGTGGATGCGCTGCGCTTATCCACCCTACGGAGCTTTGTTGATATACAGTTAATCTGGGATTCCATCAACCTTGCAACTAACGCTTTTGGTTGGAACCGCTTTGAATTTTTTGCTGGCCGGATCGATCATCCATGCCTGCTGGATATCATTGGCATACCCATCATATGGCGGTTTTTTGCGCCAATGCCACAGTCCGACTGCCACCACTGACAGATTTGGATTTACAGCAGAAACGCAGTTATGTTCGGCATCGGAAAGAAACTGGTAATCTATGCCTTTGGGAAAGACAACTTCGACTGCGTCTTCGTTTCCCCAGATGGGCATCCCATTCGACTCATGTCCCAACAATGTCTGCACGCCAAACACACATTTAATAGAGTGGTGTGGTCGATCAGTTTCCCTGATGCACCAAGTGTTTACTTCTAAGCCAGGTTGGATTCGACCATTACTATTTTTAACCGTAGGCCCGGCAGATGTACCATAACCAAGCGCTTTCAGATCAGCCAATTCGCCCTCGAATTTGCGCACTTCGATTTTTTCTGCCCAAACTAGGGGTGCGATTGCCATTGCGAGCAGAATTAAAAGGGTCCGCTTCAGATAATTCTTTTGCATTTTTCTCTCCCGCTTAAAAACCTAGTAGGGTGGATAAGCGCAGCGCATCCACCATCAATTATGCCACCCCGCATCATTCGCGCTCCATTCCGGCCAGGATGGTCGATTCACTCGCACCCCATGATTTCTCATACCACTCTTTGCGCACGGCATTGCCGAACGATGACCATGCCCATTCGCCGGGGCGACTCGCCAATCCGTGTTTCACCGGATTGTAATGGATGTAATCCATATGCCTGCGCCAGTCCTCTTCGTCGCGAATCGCATGTTCCCAGAATCTGCGTTGCCACACCATGCGTTCGTTGCGCGCATTGGTAGTGGCGCTGATCTGGCGCGAAACGGCCTTCTTGATTTCACGCCAGCGCGAGGAATAATCGGCGTCGCCTTCCAGCATACGCCAGATGCAGTGCAGGTGATCGGGCAGGATGACCATCGCATCGATCTCGAAAGGGCGGGTTGCCATCACCTTGCGGAAGGCCTGCCTTAATATTTCGACGCGATGTTCATCGGTGAAAACCGGAACGCGATTGAAGGTGACGACGGTGAAGAAATAAATGCCGCCGGGGAGATAGGCTCTGCGATAGCTGCTCACGCGGTATCCTTTCTGCTGGATGGCCTGGTGGATGCGCTGCGCTTTTATTCATCAATATGCCGGTGGATGCGCGGTGCTTATCCACCCTGCGAGGCTGATTTCGCTTCAGGTTTTAAAGACCGCCGCACAACGTAGCGAGCGCAGCTGAAACAAGACAAAAAATGACGAAGAGCCGGAGTTTACATGAGGGTAAATGAGGATTCTGAGGCATTTTTTAACGCAGTGTCAGCAAGCGCATAACCAACGACTTAGTTGGCGTAGTTTGACAACTTAGTCGGATGGCTAGTCGTTTCATCAGTAGTTGTGCGGCGGTCTTTCAGGCACGGCGGCGTTTCCACCAAATGTGGGTTCCGCAGCCGACCAGCAGCAGCGGCAGGATCAGCAGGAAGCAGAAGCCGATCGCGGTGAGCTGGGTCTTGCTCAGCACCAGGTCGCTGTCCTTTGCGGCGCGCGGTTGCAGCGTGATCAGGTGCTCGTCGTTGGCCAGCCAGTTCACCATGTTGACGCCCAGGTCCACGTTGCCGCCGTTGCCCGCGAAGCTGTTGGCGAGGAAGTTGCCGCTGCCGACCACGACGATGCGTTGCTCGCGGTCGTTGATGTTGCGGTGCAGCGCCACGGCGATGATCGCCGGGCCGGGCGTGTCGTGCTGCTTGTCGAAACGCAGTTGTGCCGGGTTGGGGGTGGAGCTCGTTGCCGCGCGGCTGATCCAGCCGCGTGCGGCGACTTCGACCAGGACTTGCTGGTGCCAGTCCGGATTTTCGTTCCATGCGATGGCCCGCGCCGCAGGGAAGGCGGTGATCAGGTTGAAGTTGCGCGTGATCGCATGCGGCGGATAGGCCGCGCCCAGCGCCCAGGTGGGCGGGGCGTTCATCTCGCTGGCACCCGGATCGACCACGATGCCCGGCGGCAGCAGCAGGTCGAGTTTCTCGGCGAGGCGTTCCAGGCCGTGCAGCGGTTCGGCGTCCACCAGCCACAGCAGGTTGCCGCCGTGCTCGACGTAGCGCAGCAGCTTGTCCACTTCGCCGGGCATCAGGTCGAGCTGCGGCTGGGTGATCACCAGCATGCTGGCATTGCTCGGCACTTCCTGTGCCAAGGCCAGGTTCAGGCTGCCGATGCGGAAGCCGTTCTGCTTGAGCCTGGCGCCGAACAGCGCGCCGAGGTCGTGGTTGGCGATGCCGTCCAGCTTGCGTTCGCCATGCCCGTCTAGGTACAGCAGCGTCTGGTCGCGGCTGTGGGCCAGGCGCAGCAGCGTGCTGGTGACGATCTGTTCGTTGATCTTGGTCAGGTGTTCGCTGCGCCCGGCATGTTCGATCACCATCTCGCCGTTGAGCTGGATATTCGCGGCGCGGGTCTTCTCGGCGTCCTTTTCCGGGTCGATGAACACCAGGTTGATGTCGCTCTTGTAGCGCTGGTACAGCGACAGGAAGTTGCGGATGATCTTGCGGATGTCGCCCAGCCGGGCATCCTGTTCGGTGGCATACACGGTGATGTTGACCGGGCCGTTCAGTTGCTTCAGCACCTCGATGCTGCCCGGTTCCAGGCTGTTGCTGGCATTGAAGGTGACGTCGCGCTGCAGGTGGTAATGACTGCCCAGGTAGGCCAGCCCGGATGTGATAGCCAGCAGCAGTAGCACGAACAGCAGGTTGTGCAGCGCAGTGGCGTTGAAGAATTTACGCAGCATGTTCATCCGTATATCCGGTTGTTGTGGACGCGGCGCATCGCCAGCAGCAGGAAGAAGCCGGTGAACAGCACGAAGAATGCCGCATCGCCGCTGTCCAGCAGGCCGGCGTTGAAGTTCTGGAAATGGTTCAGCGGCGAGAGGGTGTGCCAGGGGGAGTTTTCCGCCGCTGCGCCGATGTCGGCCAGCCATAGCCCGACCAGCACGGCCAGCGCGCCGATCGCGGCGATGATGGGCTGGTTGGTCAGTGAGGATACGTACAGGCCGAGCGCGACATAGCTGGCGGTCAGCAGCAGCAGGCCGGCCAGGTTGCTGAGCAGCAGGCCGTTATCCAGATGCGTGCCCAGCGCCAGCGTGTACAGCATCAGCGCGGTCGCCGCGATCAGCATGGCCAGAAAGGCCCAGAGTCCGAGAAACTTGCCGAGCACGATCTGGCGGCTGGACAGCGGAGCGGACATCAGCAGCGCCAGCGTCTGGTTGCGCCGCTCCTCGGCGATCAGCCGCATCGTGAACATCGGTACCAGCATCATCAGCAGCAATGCGACGGTGTTGCACAGCGTGGCCGCGATGGTTGCGGTGACACCCGGCGGGTTGGCCAGTTGCGCCAGTTGCGGCTGGATATCGAGGAAGGCCTGCAGCTGGGCGAGGAAGAACCAGGCCAGGATGAACTGCAGGACCGCGAGCACGACCCAGCTGGAGGGCATCGCGAACAGACTGCGCAGTTCGCGCCAGGCGATCAGGCGGATCATCGCGTCTCTCCGGTGGCGGCCGTTTCGGCGTCGGTGATCCTGACGAATACGTCTTCCAGCGTGGCCTGCAGCGGCGTGAGCTGCTGCAGCTGCCAGCCGCGCTGCTCGGCCAGCGTCAGCAGTGCCGCGCTGGGGTTGTTGTCGGCGTCGTACAGGATGCGGAACTGGCCGGCGGACAACTGATCGACGCGATTGATGCCCGGGATGGCCTGCAATTCTTCCGGCGGCGGCGGATTGCGCAGGCTGATGGTGAAGCCGGATACCTGCCCGTATTGCTGCATCCGGGCGCTGGTGTCGCCGTAGATCAGCCTGCCGTGCTGCATGATCTCCACGCGGTCGCATACGCTCTCGACCTCGCTGAGCAGGTGGGTGGACAGGATCACGCTGCTGTTGTTGCCGAGTTCGCGGATCAGGCCGCGTATCTCGCGGATCTGTGACGGGTCGAGCCCGACCGTGGGTTCGTCCAGCACGATCACCGCGGGCCGGTGAATGATGGCCTGCGCGATGCCGACGCGCTGCTGGTAGCCTTTCGACAGCGTGCCGATGATCTTGTTGCCGACCGATTCCAGGCCGCAGCGCAGTCTGGCCTGCTGTAGTGCCTCACGTGCGGCGGCTGAGCCCATGCCGCGCAGGCGCGCGGCAAAAATCAGGTAATCGTTGACGCTGAGCTCGCGATACAGCGGCGGGGTCTCGGGCAGATAGCCGATATGCGACTTGGCCAGCGCGGGGTGGCGCAACAGGTCGATGCCGCAGATTTCGATGCTGCATCCATTCTTTCTGGCGTTATCCGGCAGCAGGCAGCCGGTCAGCATCTGCAGTGTGGTGCTCTTGCCGGCGCCGTTGTGGCCGAGCAGGCCCAGCACCTCGCCGCGCCGCAATTGCAGCGACAGGTCGTGTATCACGGGCTGGCTACCGAAGCTGCGCGTCAGCTTGCGCGCGGAAAGGGTGATTTCTGGGGCGGTGGTAGGCAAAATTTGCGGGCCGTGATGGTTGTAGGCGGGGCTAAATATAACCTAATATATGCGTCCACATCAAAAGCTGTCCTGTTCATGAAACTAATACATAGTCTGACCGTATGCAGCCTGCTGTTGACTGCGTGCGCCCAAGTTCCTCCGCGCGTCGTCTCGGAACAACCCGCGCCGCCACCGGAGCAGCAGGCGGAAGTTGCACCCGTCCTGCCCAACATCGAGCTGAGCAGCGAGCTGCTGTACCAGTTCCTGCTGACCGAGATTGCCAGCCAGCGCGGCCACAGCGTCCTTGCGGCGAAGGGCAGTGCCGAGCTGGCGAGGAAGACGCGTGATCCGCGTCTGGCGCAGCGCGCCACGCAATTCGCGATGGATATGGGCGACATGCAGGGGGCGGTGGAGGCATTCAAGCTATGGCAGGAGGTCGAGCCGGCTTCGCCGTATGCCGGGCGCATGCTGGCTTCGATCCTGTTGCGCGGCGGCAAGCTGGACGAGGCGCAGGTGGAATTTGTCAAGGTGCTCAAGGACGACAAGAACGGGGGCGGACACGGCTTCCTGCAGGTGTACCAGATGATCACGTCTTACCCTGACCGTGCCGCCGCGCTGAAGCTGGTGCGCGAACTGGCGGAACCCTATCCGGAACTGGCCGAGGCGCACTGGTCGGTCGGACACATGGCGAGTCTCGCCGGAGATCAGGCGCTGGCACTGAGCGAGATACGCAAGTCGCGCCAATTGCGCCCGGACTGGGCGATGGCGGTGTCGCTGGAGGCGCAGCTGTTGCAAAAAGAGTCTCCCCAGCAGGCGCTGGAAGTGCTGCAAAAATTCCTGACCCAGCGGCCGCAATCCCGCGAGATACGCCTGCAGTATGCGCGTGCGCTGCTGGAGCAGAAGCAGTACCAGCAGGCCAGGGACGAGTTCAAGCGCTTGTCCGATGACAATCCGGAGCTGCCCGACATGGCGTTCACGATGGCGCTGATCTCGTTGCAGCTGAACGATTTGCAGGGCGCGGAAACATTTTTCAACGAGGCGCTGGGCAAGGACGGCAGGGCGCCGGAGACGATACATTTTTACCTGGGGCAGATCGGCGAAGCCAGGCAGAAACCTGACGAGGCGCTGGCGCATTATCGTCAGGTGCAGGGCGGCGAGTACCTGTTCCCTGCGCAGGTCAGGGTTGCATACCTGTTGAGCAAGCAGGGCAAGCTCGACGAGGCGAGAGCCATGCTCGGCAAGATCGAGCCGGCGGACAACCAGCAGCGCGTGCAATTGCTGTTGATCGAGGCGCAGCTGCTGCGAGAATCCAGGCAGGATCAAGCGGCTTATCAGGTGTTGCAGCAGGGACTGGCGAAGTTGCCGAATCATCCGGAGCTGCTCTATGCGGCGGGCATGATGGCCGACAGGGTGGGTAAGCCGGCCGAGTTCGAGCAAATGATGCGCAAGGTGATCCAGCTCCAGCCCGAACAGGCGCAGGCCTACAACGCGCTGGGCTACGGTCTGCTGGAACGCAACGAACGCATTCCGGAGGCGATGGAGCTGGTGGAAAAGGCGCTGCAGCTTTCGCCGGACGATCCCGCCATCATGGACAGCGTCGGCTGGGGCTATTACCGCAGCGGCAAGCTGGCGCAAAGCGAGCAGATGTTGCGCCGTGCCTTTGCCGGCAATGCCGACCCCGAGATCGCTGCGCACCTGGGCGAAGTGCTATGGGTCAGCGGCAACAAGACCGAAGCGCAAAAAATCTGGCAAGACAGCCTGAAGGCTCATCCCGACAGCATCGAGGTGCAGAACGTGCTGCGCAAGTTCATGCCCTAGCAGATCATGCGCAGATCGGTCAGTCACTACATTGCGGTAGCATCCGCCGGGCGTATCTCCATGCGCGGATTCCCCGCCTATTCCTAGAGCTCGCATCATGGCAAACAATATTCCGGCGGCGATACAGGCTGCGATCGCCAAACATCAGGCTGGTGATCTGGGCGCCGCCGAACAGATGTATCGCAAGATACTGTCCAAGACACCGGCCGATGCAGGCATTGCCAATTTGCTCGGCGTCGTGCTGTTCCAGCAAAATAAATTCGCGGCTGCGGAAGAGAAGGTCGGGCTTGCCATCAAGCTGAATCCGGTCGAGGCGAGTTTTCATTTCAATATGGGCAACATCGCCAAGGCGATGGGCAAGCATGAGCAGGCTGAGAGCTGTTACCGGAGCGCGCTCAGGATCAAGCCGTATTACCCGGAGGCCACGAAGAATCTGGCCAACATGCTCGAAGACCAGGGGCGTGCCGCGGCGGCCGCGCTGCTGTGCCAGGACGCGATCCGGCTCAATCCGAACGACCTGAACGCTTACATCAAGCTGGTCAGTCTGTATGAAAAACTGGAAGACTGGGCCAATGCCGTCGCGGTGTACCAGCAGATCCTGGTGTTCCAGCCGAATAATCTCGATGCGCGCTATTTGTATGCCCTGGCGCTGCAAAAGATCGAACAGGCCGATCTGGCCATTGCACAGTACCGGCTGATACTGCAGAACAATCCGCAACACGCCAGCGCACATCTGAACCTGTCGCGGCTGCTGGTGGTGCGCGGCGACAGGGGGGGCGCGCTGCAGCATGCCAGACTGGCCAGCGAGCTGGCGCCGCAGAACGGCAATGCCTGGCTGAATTACGGCGGGCTGTTGCTGGTAGACGAACAGTTCGAGGCATCCGCAGCCGCGTACCGTCGCGTGCTGGAGCTCAACCCTGCCGACCTGAGTGCGATGCACATGCTCACCGCGATCGAAAACCGCAGTTCGCAGCGCGCCGAACCGGAATATGTGCGCGGACTGTTCGATAGTTATGCGGACAAGTTCGAGAAGCATCTGCAGCACGAGATGGGCTATGACATCCCGAAAAAGATGTGCGGCCTGCTGACCGGGCTGGATCCGCAGAAACGCTATCAGGTGCTGGATCTGGGCTGCGGGACCGGTTTGAGCGGATTGGCGGTCCGCGATTTTGCGGCGCGCATGGTGGGCGTTGATCTGTCGCCCAAGATGTTGGCCCAGGCCGAGAGCAAGGGTATCTATGCGGAGCTGCACACCGAAGATGTGCTGAGCTATCTGCAGCGCACGCCGGACGGCGAGTTCGATCTGGTGCTTTCGGCAGACCTGTTCGTCTATCTCGGCGACCTGTCCGAGGTGTTCGCCGAAGTCGCGCGCGTGATGAGCGCCGGCGGCGTATTCGTGTTCTCCACCGAGGCGACTACGGCGAATAGCGAACAGGGCTACAAGCTGGAGACCACGGGGCGTTACACCCATCGCGACGATTATCTTGAGGCGCTGGCCGCGCAGCATGGCTACCAAACATTGCACTTTGCGCAGGAAACGATACGCATGAACCTGGGCAAGCCCGCGCTGGGCCACCTGGTCATGCTGCGCAAGGGCGAGGGTTCCGCCGTGGTGCGGATGGACAGGCAGGATGCGCGCATCGAAGAGGTTGTGCGCGGGATATTGAGCGACCAGTACGGCAATTCCGTCAGCGTGCTGGGCTGGCTGTTCGCCGCGCTGATAGACCACCGCTTCATCGACGGCAGCCTGGTCAGGCATGCTGTCCGGCGGCATGCGCCGGCCTGGCGGAGCGTGCCGGAACCGGCCGATGTCGAGCAGGCCGCGACCGGGCATCTGGAGCGCATCGCCGGGATCGCCGATCCGGTTGCGCAATATGCCGCGCTGGAAGAATTGACGATGCTGAATACGCCCTCGCTCACCCGCGACAGTTTCCCCGGAGTGGAGGGGAATCAACTGGCGCATGACATCCGCCAGTTGTTCTCCGCAGGGAGATTGAATCTGGTGATCGTCGGCGCAGGCCCGGTGGGATTGTTGCTGGCCAGTGCGTTGAAATGCGCGTTGCATCAGGAGGTCAATGTGTTGCTGGTGGAGAGCCGTATCTCCAGCCCGCATCACAAGCTGTCCTACGAACGCCGCTGGATCACCAACGTGAAGCTGTCGTTGCTGCAGGGGCTGGTCGAGCCGTCGCTGGCCGGCATCCTGGCCAACGTCGGGGACAGCACTTACATGGGCTGCACCGTCAACGTGCTGGAGTCGCTGCTGCTGCTGTCATGCCGGCGCATGGGGGTGAAATTCCTGTTCGCGGACCGGGGCGACCTGTCCTTCATCGAGGATAGCCGGGTGCAGCTGGTGTTCGATGCCAGCGGCAACCGCTTCCAGCCCGCGGCCTGGCCGGGCTCGCCGGAGCAGATCGCCGTGCATCACGACATCGAGACCAGTTTGCTGGGCAGCAAGAACGCCAATATCGCCAAGTACGGCATCCAGGCTCATGCCAGCGAAGACAGCCGTTCCATCACGCTGGGCAGCCATGGCAACCTGTCGTTCCCGCTCTATAAGGGCAGCCCGGTCAGGCTGGCGATGATGAAGCTGATCCATATTCCGGCGCATTTTTATGGCGCGCTGGTGAACTATGTCTCCCGGCATAACGAGGACAACAAGTACTATGTCTGGCCGGGCACCTTGCAGGAGGCGATCAATCAGGTGATCGTCATCATCAACCTGAGCAAGGCAGAATACGACTACCTGTGCGGCGCGCATGAATTTCCGTTGTCGCTGGCCGAAGCCATCAAAATCGAGGCGTTCCGGGCGGCGCTCGATGCCCGGACGGCCGCTATACTCGAACTGCTGGCCGCGCATGCGAGCGAGGACGAGCAGATCGCCATCGATGCCCCGTTCCTGTTCGAGCCCTATCTGGTGAATTGCGCGACGCCGGACAGGCTGTACGGACGGCCGCTGATCCGCGTCGGCGACTCCATCTACAACGGCAACGTCAAATGCGGCAATGGCATGGGGTCGCACTTCCAGCATGTGCGCCATATCCAGACGGTGTTGCGCAAGCATGTGGGCTAACGGGCTGGCCAGGGCGGCTTGGCTGGTCGTGTGCGCGGTGTGGTTGAGCGCCTGCGCACAGCAGCCCAGTCGGGCGCCGCTCCCCGCGCGCCCTGCACAGGCCGAGACTGCGCCCTTTGCGCTGAACGGGCGTGTCGCGATCAATTATCAGGGCAAACGGCATTCGGCCGGGCTGCGCTGGACGCATCAGGCCGATTCTGACGAGGTGCTGCTGCTTGCGCCGCTGGGACAGACGGCCGCACGGGTCTATCGTGATGCCGCGCATGCGACACTGGACGAGGGCGATCGGCACCATCAGGCCGGCGATGCGGAAGCGCTGATGCAGCAGGTGCTGGGCTGGCATCTGCCGCTGAGCGGCCTGCATCAGTGGGTGCTGGCGCTGCCGGCACGCGACAGCGCAGCCCGGATCGAGCGCGCTGAAAATGGCCAGCCCAGCGTGCTGCACCAGGCGGGCTGGGAAGTGCGCTATCTGCGCTTTGCCGACGACAGGGCTGACAGCCTGCCGACCCGTTTGCAGCTGAGTCACGAGGACTTGCAGGTGCAATTGCTGATCGACGAATGGGACTGGTCTGCAGATCGGGTGATACAACCATGAGGCTCACCTGTCCGGCCCCGGCCAAGCTGAACCTGTTTCTGCATGTCGTCGGGCGCAGGCCGGATGGCTACCACTTGCTGCAGACCCTGTTCCGTTTCATCGACCTGCACGACACGCTGTACTTCGAGTTGCGCGATGACGGCGTTGTCAGGCGCAGCAACAGCGTTGCCGGGGTCGAGGAGAGCCAGGATCTGTGCGTGCGTGCCGCGCGGCTGCTGCAGAGCGAAACAGGCTGCACGTTGGGCGTGGATATTGGCGTGGAGAAACGCATCCCGATGGGCGGCGGCCTGGGCGGCGGCAGTTCGGATGCCGCGACCACGCTGATTGCGTTGAACCGCCTGTGGTCGCTGGGCTTGTCGCGGCAACGTCTGATGCGCCTGGGGCTGACACTGGGCGCGGACGTGCCGGTGTTCGTGTTCGGCGAAAACGCCTTTGCCGAAGGGGTGGGCGAGGAGCTGCAGGCCTGCCCGCTGGCCGACGCGTGGTATGTCGTGCTGTTCCCGCCGGTGCATGTGCCGACCGCGCAGATTTTTTCGCATCCGGAATTGACACGGGATTCCGTTTCCATCACAATGCGCGCCCTCTTAAGTGAGCAAAAACAACAGCTGCGCAACGATTTACAGGCTGTGGTGTGCGATCTTTACCCGGATGTGGCAAGGCATATAGCCAGTCTTGGCCAGTTCGGCAAGGCGATGATGACCGGGTCCGGCGCATGCGTGTTTGCAGAGTTTTCCAGCCGCAGCGAGGCTGAAGTCGTGATGGGCAGGTTGCCGCACGGGATGCGCGGTGTGGTCGCGCAAGGTTTAGCAAGGCATCCGTTGCATGATTGGGTGTCCGAGTAGGTTATTGGGGAGTCGCCAAGTGGTAAGGCACCGGATTTTGATTCCGGCATTCGTAGGTTCGATCCCTACCTCCCCAGCCAATACGCAGTATCGGCGCAGGCTCGTGAGCATAGCGGGCGTTAAGCTCGCATAAGCGAGTGGCCGAAGCCAAAACGTAGTTTCCCCGGGCTGATGGGCCAGGGGCACAATCGGGGCGCACGCCCTTTTTTCGATTCGTTAGAGGGGTAGTACGTGTCCCACGATAGCTTGATGGTGTTCACCGGCAATGCCAATCCTAAGCTCGCTGAGTCGGTTGCACGATATCTGAACATCCATCTGGGCCGCGCCAATGTCGGGCGATTCTCGGACGGCGAAGTGATGGTCGAGATCCTCGAGAACGTTCGTGGCAAAGACGTGTTCGTGCTGCAATCCACCTGCGCACCGACCAATGACAGTTTGATGGAAGTGATGGTGATGGTGGATGCGCTGAAGCGCGCCTCTGCCGGCCGGATTACCGCCGCGATGCCGTATTTCGGCTACGCGCGCCAGGATCGCCGCCCGCGTTCGGCGCGTGTCGCGATCACGGCCAAGGTGGTGGCGGATATGCTGAGCAGCGCCGGTGTGAACCGCCTGTTGACGATGGACTTGCACTCCGACCAGATCCAGGGCTTTTTCGATATCCCGGTGGATAACATCTATGCCAGCCCTATCCTGCTGTCGGATGTGTGGAAGCACGATTATCCGAACCTGATCGTGGTGTCGCCCGATGTCGGCGGTGTGGTGCGTGCCCGCGCGTTGGCGAAGCAGATGGATGCCGACCTCGCGATCATCGATAAGCGCCGTCCCAAGCCGAACGTGGCGAAGGTGATGAACATCATCGGCGAAGTGGCCGGGCGCACCTGCCTGATCATGGACGACATGGTGGATACCGCCAATACGCTGTGCGAGGCGGCCAATGCGCTGAAGGAGAAGGGCGCGGCGCGGGTGATCGCGTATTGTACCCACCCGGTGTTGTCCGGTCCGGCAATCGAGCGCATCAAGAGTTCGGCGATGGACGAACTGGTGGTGACCGACACCATTCCGTTGAGCGCGGCAGCGCAGGCCTGCGGCAAGATACGCCAGCTGAGCACCGCTGAGCTGCTCGCGGAGACGATACGCCGTATCAACAACGAAGAGTCGGTGAGCTCGCTGTTCGCCGAATAAGTTTCGGTCCGCTGAACAAGCGGGGGCTGGCTGGAAAGTTTGGCGTTAACCATGTCGGTTAATGCAAAGTAGGAATCGCCTGGTCGCGGGCGATTCTGTTTTTTTGGAGAAGTGAAATGACAATCGAAATTACTGCAACAATTCGTAAGGCGCAAGGTACGGGTGCGAGCCGCCGTCTGCGTAACGCCGGCCGCGTGCCA
>JACPVZ010000130.1 GCA_016197305.1 Nitrosomonadales bacterium
GAGCGTCTGCTCGAAGTCACTCAGCTGCTCAGCACCGAAGAAGCCACCAAAAACATGGACACGTTTCGCAAGTTGAACCGCGAACGCGCCGAGCTTGAACCGGTGGTCGAGCTGTACCACGCTTACCAGTCTTGCCAGTCCGATCTCGATACCGCGCAGGAGATGGCGGCGGACCCGGAGATGCGCGAGTTTGCCGAAGCCGAACTCAAACAGGGACAGGAGCGTCTGGCCCAGCTGGACACCGAATTGCAGAAGCAGTTGCTGCCCAAGGATCCCAATGACGAGCGCAGCGTGTTTCTGGAAGTGCGCGCGGGCACCGGTGGAGACGAGGCTGCGATCTTTGCCGGCGACCTGTTCCGCATGTATAGCCGTTTTGCCGAACGCAGGCGCTGGCAGGTCGAAGTGATCTCGGAAAGCCCGGGCGAGATGGGCGGCTACAAGGAAATCATCGCGCGCATCGTCGGCCAGGGGGCGTATTCGGTGCTGAAATTCGAGTCCGGTGCGCATCGTGTGCAGCGTGTGCCGGCCACCGAGACTCAGGGCCGTGTGCATACCTCGGCGTGCACGGTGGCGATCCTGCCCGAAGTCGATGAGGTCAACGACGTCGTGCTGAACCCCGCCGACCTGCGCATCGATACCTTCCGCGCCTCGGGCGCAGGCGGCCAGCACATCAACAAGACCGATTCCGCGGTGCGTATCACCCACCTGCCGACCGGCGTGGTCGTGGAGTGCCAGGACGGGCGTTCGCAGCATCAGAACAAGGCGCAGGCGATGCGCGTGCTGGCCGCGCGCATCAAGGACGCACAGGTGCGCGAGCAGGATGCCAAGACCGCCGCGACACGCAAGAGCCTGGTCGGCAGCGGCGACCGTTCCGAGCGCATCCGTACCTATAACTATCCGCAGGGGCGCGTCACCGATCATCGCATCAATCTGACGCTGTACAAGATGGATCAGATCATGGACGGCGATATCGGCGAACTGACCGGCGCGCTGATGGCCGAGCATCAGGCCGAGCAGCTCGCCGCGATGGCCGAAGCGGCGGTATAGCCGTTCCCTGCGCATCGCATACGCATGAAGTCGTCCATCCGGGACATCCTGCGCAACGACGGCAAGCGGCTGGAGGCCGCATTGCTGCTTGATGCCGGCAGTGCGCGCATCGAGGTGCAATGCCTGTTGCAGGCCGTGTTGCAGGTGAATCGCGCCTGGCTGCTCACGCATGCCGAACAGCCGCTCGACGATCAGCAGCAGGCGCGCTATGCGGCGCTACTTGAGCGCCGGTTGTGCGGCGAGCCTATCGCCTACCTGCTAGCCTCGCGCGAGTTTTATGGGCTGGCTTTCAAGGTGACGCCTGACACCCTGATCCCGCGCCACGAAACCGAATTGCTGGTCGAGCTGGCGTTGCAACGCATGCCGCAGCTTCAGAAGTGTCGCGTGCTGGACCTGGGAACCGGCAGTGGGGCGATCGCGCTGAGCATCGCGCATGCACGGCCCGATGCCGAGGTGGTGGCGGTGGATGTATCTGCCGCCGCACTGGCCGTGGCGCAGGACAATGCGCAGCATTTGCAGGTCAACAATGCAACGCTGCTGCACAGCGACTGGTTTAGTGCGCTTCAGGGTGAATGCTTTGATGTGATCGTGTCCAATCCGCCCTACATCGCTGCAGGAGATGCGCATCTGGAACAGGGTGATCTGCGCTTTGAGCCCCTTGCGGCCTTGGCTTCGGGTGCGGACGGTCTGCGCGATATACGTCGTATTGTTGCCACAGCGCAGCACCACCTGAAGGCGGGAGGCTGGTTGTTGTTCGAGCATGGTTATGACCAGGCTGCAGCCGCGCGCGCATTGCTGCAACAGGCGGGATTTGCCGAAGTGTTTTCGGCACGCGATCTGGCCGGGATAGAACGTGTCAGCGGCGGGCGCTCAAGTCTCTAAAAAGTCCACCAGGATGCCGCTGGTCTGGCGCAGGCGCTGACTGAGCAGCTGTGCAATCTTCAGCAGGATCTTGCTGGCCAGCGCGGGTTTGTCGCGCATGATCAGCTGGAAGTTTTCATGGGTCAACACCGCCAGCATCGCCGGAGCGATCACCACCGCAGTGGCGGAACGCGGCTCGCCATCGACCATCGCCATTTCGCCAAGGCTGCGCCCCGGCAGCGCGGTGGTCACGGTTCTGGTGACACCCTGATGGTTCTCCTTGCGGATTTCCAATTTTCCTTCCAGCACGACACACATGAAATCGCCTTTTTCACCCTCGCGGAACAGCACCGTGTTCGGGGTGGCGCGATACAGTTGAATGTAGGCGGACAAGGCGGATATCTGCGCCCATTCGAAATCCCGGAACATCTGGGTGCCTTCGAGCAGTGCCGAGATGCGGTCGGAAGAGGCGATGCCCGAACCGAGGATTTCCAGTGAGGCCAGGGAAGGATGGCTGCTGATCATGGGCTGCTCCGGGCGGCGACGTATCAGGTATTCTGCACGACGATCTTGGGGAACGCGGCGCTGTGGTCCTGCGCCATTTCCGCGATCTTCACCGCGATGCGCCGCGCGATCTGTTTATAAACCTTCGCGATGTTGCCCTCGGGGTCGGCTACCACGGTCGGGTTGCCCGAGTCCGCCTGTTCGCGGATGCGTATATCCAGCGGCAGGCTGCCGAGGAATTCGGTCTGGTAATCGGCACACATCTTTTCGCCGCCGCCGGCGCCGAAGATGTGCTCTTCGTGGCCGCACTTCGAACAGATATGGGTGCTCATGTTTTCCACGATACCGAGGATCTTGATGCCGACCTTCTCAAACATCTTCAGTCCCTTGCGCGCATCCAGCAGCGCGATGTCCTGCGGCGTGGTGACGATCACCGCGCCGGTGACCGGCACTTTCTGCGCGAGGGTCAGCTGGATGTCGCCGGTGCCCGGCGGCAGATCCACCACCAGATAATCCAGATTGTCCCAGCGCGTCTGGCGCAACAACTGGTCAAGAGCCTGGGTGACCATAGGGCCGCGCCAGATCATCGGCGCATCGTCGCCGGCGATCATGTAGCCGATCGACATCGATTGCAGGCCGTGGTTGGTCATCGGCTCCATGGATTTTCCATCCTTGGATACCGGCTGGCCGCTGATGCCCAGCATCGTCGGCTGCGACGGCCCGTAGATGTCGGCGTCCAGCACGCCGACGCGCGCGCCTTCGGCGGCCAATGCCAGCGCCAGATTCACCGCCGTGGTGGATTTGCCGACACCGCCTTTGCCGCTCGCGACCGCGATGATGTTCTTCACGCCCTCGACCAGCGGCACGCCGCGTTGCACCGCGTGCGGCACGACCTTGCTGGTGACGTTGGCGCTGACCTTGCCGACGCCGGGCAGGGCCGATTTCAGGTGGGCTTCGACCATGGCGCGCACCTCGCCCCATACGCTCCTGGCCGGATAGCCGAGCAGGATATCCAGCGACACATCGTTGCCGCTGAGCTTGATGTTCTTCACCGACTTGCCGCTGACGAAATCTTTCCTTGTGTTCGGATCAATCAGGCTCTTCAAGGCGTTCTGCACATCGGTCTCGTTAAAACTCATTACTTGCTCCTGAATCGGGTGTTGGGATAAATGCCAAAGGCAGATTCTAAACCAGTTGGCTGGCCAGGCCGGTAACTTTAACGCGATGGCTGTGCCGATGGGGTGGGATGGAACCAGGCCAGTTTTTCCCTGAGCGTCACGACGCCGCCAACGATGATCAGCGTCGGCGCCTGCAGGCTGGCCAGTTCGGCGCTGGCTGGCAGCGTCGTCAGCGTGCCGGTGACGACGCGCTGATTCTGGGTCGTGCCTTGCTGCACGATCGCGATCGGCGTGCTTGCAGGCAAACCGTGCGCGATCAATTGCGCGCACAGCGTCTCCAGGCCGCGTAGTCCCATATACACCACCACGGTCTGATTCGGCCTGGCCAGCAGGTCCCAGTCGAGATTCATGCTGCCGTCTTTCAGGTGGCCGGTGACGAACACGCAGGACTGGGCATGGTCGCGGTGTGTCAGCGGGATGCCGGCATAGGACGATACCCCCGATGCGGCGGTGATGCCGGGAACCACTTGGAACAGGATGCCATGGGCGGCGAGCGTCTCGATCTCTTCACCGCCGCGACCGAAGATGAACGGGTCGCCCCCCTTGAGACGCAGCACGCGTTTCCCCTGTTGTGCCAGGCGCACCAGCAGCTCGTTGATCTGTTCCTGCGGCATCGTGTGATCGTCGCGCTTCTTGCCGACATAGATGCGCGACGCATCGCGGCGCGTCATTTCCAGGACAGGCTTGGAGACCAGGTTGTCATAGACCACGACGTCGGCCTTCTGCATCAGGCGCAGCGCGCGGAAGGTCAGCAGATCGGGGTCGCCGGGCCCGGCGCCGACCAGATACACCTCGCCGCCCGGCTGCGCATCTTGGTTTGCCAGCAGACCCTGCAGCATCGCCTCGGCGCTCGCTTCGTCGCCGGCCAGCACCTTTTCGGCGACCACGCCGTCCAGCACGTTTTCCCAGAATATGCGCCGCTGCGCCGGGTCGGCGATACGGGCCTTGATGGTTTCGCGGAAGCGCGCCGCGAATCCGGCCAGACGGCCATAGCCGTGCGGGATCAGGGTTTCCAGCTTGCCGCGCAACAATCGCGCCAGCACCGGCGATGCGCCGCCGGTGGAAAATGCCACCATCAGCGGCGAGCGATCCAGGATGGATGGCATGATGAAGCTGCACAACTCCGGGCTGTCCACGACGTTTACCGGGATGTTGAGCGCATGCGCATGCGCCGAGACTTCTTGGTTGACGGCGTGGTCGTTGGTCGCCGCGATCGCCAGCATTACGCCGTCCAGATGCTGAGGCGCGAAACGCGCGACGACAGTCTCGATGCCTTGCTTTTCGGCCAATGCGGGCTCGATATGCGGCGCGACCACGCGCACTCTCGCGCCTGCCTCCAGCAGCACGCCGGATTTGCGTTTCGCGACCTCGCCGCCGCCGACGACGAGGCACAGCTTGCCCCTGATATCGGCAAAGACAGGCAGATAATCCATTATGCTTTCACCGCCTTCAGTATCAATGGCGCCAGCGTTTCCGGCAGTTTGATCCGGCCCGCGAGCGTGAACTCATGCGCGCGCGACGACATTTTGTTCCAGGTCTTCCGGATAATCATGATCCATTTCTCTTCGTCATAGTCTGCATGCTGTTCCGCGAAGGCAGACATATAGTGTTCGATGAACACCAAAGCGGCGATGTCTTCCATCATCTGTGCTTCCGGATTGGTCTTGAGACCTTTCTTGCTGATGATGGCCTGGACGCGGCCGATCATAGCCTCGTCGTAACCGACTTCCCGCATCAGCCCTCCTGCGGTTTCCGCATGGAACTTGTACAGCGTGGTGCGCCACAGCATGTAACCCGGCTTATCCATCGCATAGTTGCTGCGCGGAATTTTCCAGCGCTGGATGTGCTGGGCGCGCACCGCGAGTTTAACGGCTTCCGATGCTTCCGGGGCATAGAGCTGCTGCATCTCGCTCATGCGCCGGGCATACAGCAGCTCCTTGGGGTGCGCATTCCCTTCGGCGACCTCCTGGTTCGGGTCTGCAGCGTTGGCCTGGTCAAATGCGGCGAGGGCCGTCTGGTAAAGTTGCTGTGTCATTGCTGCCCCGTTGGACAAATTCGAGCTGTCACATTGTCGCTTATTTCCGTCAGATAAATAAGGAACATCGCGCGCTGCACGGCAAACAAAAACCCGCAATGCTGCGGGTTTTTGTAGCGTGGCGCTGGCCGCTTCGGATTTTATCTAACGGCAATCCAGATTGCGGATCAGCGTCAAACGAACAGATTAAAACCTGTAGCGCAAGGACACCGAGTAGGATTGTTGCGAGTGGGTCGTGGTGTTGAAGCGTGAGCCGGGCGCCAATGCAAAGGCATCACTGATGTCCACTCGGGTGGTCACTTTGGGAGAGTAGACAATCGAGCCTTCGATGTCCAGGTTGGTCTTCAGGCTATAGCCGGCACCCAGGGTATACGAATTCTTAATGACCGCAGGGAACATCAGGTTGTTGAACATGTTCACGATGCCGCCATTGTTGCCATAGGGTGTCAAAACCCCGTTGGCATATTCGCTGATCGGGTTGTTGGCGCTGTTATAGCCCATGCCCAGCCAATAGCCATTCGCGGCGTATTTGCCGCCGATCGCGACGACGTTCTGGTTCTTCCAGCCAAACGCCTTGTAGCCGCCTGCCTTGGCCCATTGGATCTGTCGATAATCGGCGGTCACGGTAAAGCTGTCGCTTGCGAGCAGGGAGACACCGAACTTGATTTCGGCAGGTTGCTCCAGCTGGTCGGCAAACGTTTGACCGAAACCCGTGCCAGCCGCGGACAGCTGCGTGCCATAGGTCATCTTGATCGGCGAAAAATAAGCCGCGGCCGCCGTCACCGTTGGCGAGATGTTGTAGTAACCGCCCAGGTTATAGCCAAAGTTGGTATCGGTATTTGCGTTATGTGCCGCATTGACCGCAGTGCCGTTATTGTAGGAGATCGCCAGCGAGCCATACTGCAGCACCGGTGAAAAACCGACGCCATAGTTATCGGCATTATAGGCGATGGTAGGAACCACCTTGAGGATGCTCAGCGTGGTCTTGGCCAGGACATGGGTCGCCGGATTTGCACCGGTATAGTTCACGCCCATGCCCGCGATGCCTGCCATCGCGACGCCATAGCTCAGGCTGTCGCTGATCCGGCTGGAGTAGGAAACATCAGGGATATAGTTGGTGTTCGCGGAGCTGCTTGAAGCTGCACCGCTCATGCCGTCGTTGGTGACGTTGGGCTTGAACAGCACGATTCCGCCGGTCAGTTCCCTGCCCTTGGTCTTGGCCAGCATGGCCGGATTGGCGAACGTGCTTTCAGCGCCGACGAAATGTGCCACACCCGTGCCGCCCATCGCCGTACTTTGCGAGCCGACGGCCATCATCGTGTCTCCGTTGGTGGCCTGTGCCAGTGGTGATGCCAGCATGCCCGCGGACAACAATGAAACGGTAATCCTGTTGAATTTCATGAATCGCTCTTCCCTGAGTGGTTAAAAATTTTGGATGATGCGTTGCTGATCAGATGAACAGGCAGACGTCGGTTTCGCCGGCGAAGCCCATGAAGGTTGCGGCGCCGCCATATTCGATGCCATCGATGAAATCGTCCTTGGTGAAATCGAACAGGTCCACGGTCATCTGGCAGGCGATGAATTTGACTTCGGCTTCCAGACACAGGTCACGCAGTTCTTCCAGGGATGCCACGCCCTTCTTCTTGATCTTGTCCTTCATTATCATCGTGGCCATGGTTTCCATGCCGGGCAGCATCTGCACCATCACGGGCATCGGTATAGGCATCGGCATCGCCGGGTTCGCCAGCGGGCTGATCTTCACATCGGACAGATCCTTGCGCAGCAGCTGCAATCCATAGAAGGTGAAAAATACCTGCACCTCGTAGCCCAGAGCGGCTGCGGTCGAGGCGAGGATGAATGGAGGGTAGGCCATGTCCAGCGTGCCTTTGCTGGCAATGATCGCCATTTTTTTGCTCATGTCGTTTCCTTGGTGGGGTGATTCTGACTGGATGGAGCGGCTATTTTTTCTTCATGTAGAAAATGTACGCGCCATGGTCCTCGGTGGAGGCAAGCAGCGTGTTGCCGGTCTGGTCGGCGAAGGCTTGCATGTCCTTGACGGCTCCGGCATCGGTGGCGACGACTTTCAGCACCTGGTTGGATTCCATGCCGGACAACACCTTCTTGGTCTTGATGATGGGCAAAGGGCAGGACATGCTGCTGACGTTCAGTTCTTTGTCGAAATTCATTGTTGCATCTCATGCGGGTAATTAAGGCTGGGCGGACAGGTTATCCTGCCAACGCGGATGCGCATTATAGCGGGCAATTGCGGCGATGACGAAGGCTGCCGTGCGATGAAGAAGGAATACAGGCTGGCGGTTGACACAAGAACGAACGTTCTTTACGATGCGAAGAACGTTCGTTCTGTTTGGTGGTGATATGGCTAGTCGCGATTTGTTTTGTTCCGGTCCGGATTTTTCACGTTCTTCACGACGCACCGCATCTTCGGTGTTGCTGTCGCTGACGCATCCCAACAAGGCGATGTTCGACAGACAGCGTGCCTTGTTGCGCAAGGCCGTGCCGGCAGGACTGCCTGCTGCTGCGGACGATGGCGTGGAACGCTGCCTCAGTCTCGACGAGCACTTGATCCAGCACCGGGAATCCACGTTCTTCATGCGCGTCGCCGGGCATTCGATGCGTGATTTGATCATCTTCGACGGCGACCTGCTGATCGTGGATCGTTCCGTGCCTGCGACGCATGGCTGCATCGTGGTTGCCGTGATCGATGGCGAGTTCACGGTGAAACAGTTGCTCTATACCCCGCAGGGAAAAGTGCTGCGCGCCGCACACCCGGACTTTCACGATGTGTCGATACGGCCGGAGCAGGACTTTTCGATCTGGGGCGTGGTGCAGTGGAACGTGCACAAGTTGTGAGCAGGCGCTGGTACATCGCAGATTTTTCAGTGCAGGCTCGCTTTTTGCATTAACCATCGGGATGTTTCAACGGTAGAATCCGCACCGGCCGAACAGGCCGCACCCGCAATTATGTGAAGACACGGAACATGAAGCTGACGGAGACACAACTCGAGGCGATGCTGAACATGCAGGATGGCATGAATCGCAAGGTCAACCCTGACTGGGTGGCGGCACGCAACAACTGGCATCGCGCCATTCAGGTCGAAGCCGTCGAGGCGATCGAACACCACGGCTGGAAATGGTGGAAAAAGCAGGATTGCGACATCGGGCAATTGCGCATGGAGCTGGTCGATATCTGGCACTTTATGCTGTCGGCAGCAATCCAGGCCAGACATGGCGACCTGGTGCTGGCCAGGCAAGACATGATGGCCGAGCTGCATGCCATGAAGCAGGAAGTGCAGTTTGACGGGCAAGGCTATGGTTTAGTGGATTTGAGCCTGTTGGAAAAACTCGACCTGCTGGTCGGACTGGCGGCGGCCGGGCGCACCAGCCTGGCATTGTTTGAGGCGTTATTGCGTGACTGCGGCCTGGATTGGCTGGGCCTGTTCAAGCAATATGTCGGCAAGAACGTGCTCAACGTGTTCCGTCAGGATCATGGTTACAAGGCGGGCACCTATATCAAGATCTGGGCCGGGCGCGAGGATAACGAGCATCTGGTCGAAGTGCTGGAAATCGTCGACCTGAATGCCGGGGATGTCCGGGACAGGCTCTATCAGTCGCTTAAGGCACGCTACGAGGTGGTAGGCTAGGCGGCATCGAGCCGACTACAGATTGTATATGGCCACGTAATGAGTGGTTTCCTGCTGCTCGTTTTTCACCGCGGTGACGACCATTCCAACAGGAATGCTGTGGCCTCGCTTGTCCTTGATGCGTGTTTCTCCAGACCAAGAACCATTGTGCAATAACTGTTCCCACATGGCATTGTAAAAGCCCGCGCTATAC
>JACPVZ010000084.1 GCA_016197305.1 Nitrosomonadales bacterium
TTGACACGATCAAGACCATTGCCGGCCAGACCAATCTGTTGGCATTGAACGCAGCCATCGAAGCGGCGCGTGCGGGCGAAGAAGGGAGGGGGTTTGCAGTGGTTGCCGATGAGGTGCGCAAATTGGCTGAAAAGACCAATAGCTCGGCTGTAGAGGTGTCCGATATCATCTCTCAGCTGACCGGTAAGGTCATGCAGGTCAGGGATGCGATGAGCATGGTCGTGGAGAAGGTGCAGGCCAACCAGCAGGTGGCATCTGAAACAGCCAGCGTGATCCATGCCATGGTTGGCGAGGTCGAAGAAACCGCAAAATCAAGCCAGGATATTTCGGAATCCAGCAAGCAGCAGATCGATGGGCTGGTGATGCTGAAGCAGACCCTGGACAATCTGTTTGCCACATTGCATGAAAGCTCTTCCAAGGTGGAAACGACCGCGACGATAGGCAGCAATCTGCATGCGGTCACTCAGCGCTTGAATGATCTGATGTCGGGATTCAGTTTCGAGCAGATCAGTGTGATTGAGCCGGCGCAGAACGAAAAGCGTCGCCATCCTCGCGCCCAGAATAACTTGCTGGTTTCCATTGCCCAGGGTTCACAGCATTTTGAGGGTGTGACCAATGATTTCAGCCTGACCGGGATGAAGCTCAGTCTGCCACACTCTCTGGAGTCGAATGCGAAATTGAATTTGGGTATCTACCTGCCTTACGAAAACATGCAGCAATACGAGAGCCAGACTCCGGTCAACCTAGTGGGGCGGATCGCATGGCAGCGCAAGGAAGGAGAGAGCCATCTGTGCGGTGTGGAATTTGTCGAGCTGGACGATGCCAAGCGCAGTTACCTGAAGACTTGCTTTGCATTCTTTAACAAGAAGGCTGAGTTCTAATGGTCTGATGGGAGACTGGCTAATAAGGAAGCCCTGCAACGCAGGGTTTTTTTATTGCCATGAAAATGCAAGGGTGTATTATGGCAACGTAGCTGGTAAAGATAATTGCCCCATATTCATCTAAACACCCGAGGTGATGCTATGGTAACTCGCACCCATGTGCATGCAGGCTATCTTGATGCTGTCTTGGATCGTTATGGACAGAGTCCTGACGCTCTGCTGCAGATTCTGCGTGAAATCCAGGAGTATGCCGGTTACATTGATCAGGGCGCGATCAGTTATCTCAGCAACAAACTGCGCATTCCCGGTGCCAGGATAGAGGGGGTTGCGGCATTTTATTCGTTCCTGCATTTGCAGCCGGCAGGTGAATATCGTGTGCTGTTCTCGGATAACATCACCGACCGCATGCTCGGCAGCCGTGAATTGATGCAGCGCATGTGCCAGCAACTCTGGGTCGAGCCGGGCAAGGTGTCGGAGGATGGCCTGGTGAGCATCGATACCACCTCCTGTACAGGCATGTGCGACCAAGGCCCGGCTCTGCTGGTCAATGGCCGTGCGATCACGCATCTGACTCACCAGCGCGTCCAGGAGATCGGGCAACTGATCCGCAACCGTACAATGATCCAGGATTGGCCTGCGGATTTCTTTCGTGTGGAAGACAACATTCGCCGCAGCGGGTTGGTACTGGGCAACCAGATCGAGGCGGGGGAGTTTTTACGCGCTGCATTCGCTCTCGGTTCCACCAGCAATATAGTCGAAACAATCAAACAGTCCGGCCTGCGTGGCCGCGGTGGCGCGGGTTTCTCCACCGGTTTGAAATGGGCTGCCTGCCGTGATGCACCCGGTTCGGAACATTATGTGGTGTGCAACGCCGACGAAGGGGAGCCTGGAACCTTCAAGGATCGCGTGCTGCTGACCCGTCAGGCAGATTTGGTGTTCGAGGGCATGACGCTGTGCGCCTTGGCCATCGGTGCAAGAAAAGGCTTTTTGTATCTGCGCGGCGAATATCGTTACCTGCTCGACTCCCTGCAGGCGGCACTGCAGCGCCGTCGGGATGCAAATCTGCTGGGAAAAAATATCCTTGGCAAGCCAGGATTCGATTTCGATATCGTGATCCATCTTGGTGCGGGAGCTTACATCTGCGGCGAGGAGTCGGCCTTGATCGAGTCGTTGGAAGGAAAGCGCGGCGTGCCGCGCAACCGTCCTCCATTCCCGGTGACGCATGGCTATTTGCAGCAGCCTACGGCGGTGGATAACGTCGAGACCTTCTGCCAGGCTGCGCTCGCGATACACATGGGGGCGGAGAATTATCACGCGATCGGCACCGAAAAATCCACCGGTAGTAAATTGATCTCGGTATCCGGCGATTGTCCTCGGCCCGGTATCTACGAATATCCTTTTGGTGTTTCAGTGCGCGAGGTGTTGCAGGACTGCGGTGCGGTGAATACCCGCGCAGTGCAGATCAGCGGGCCATCCGGGGCTTGTGTCGCCGAGCATGAATTCGGGCGCAAGCTATGCTTTGAAGATCTTCCGACCGCAGGGGCGTTCATGGTGTTCGACGATAGCCGCGATCTGTTTGAGGTGGCGCGCAACTTCGTGCATTTTTTCGCCCATGAGAGCTGCGGCTTTTGCACCCCCTGCCGTGTCGGTACCTCGATGCTGAAACAGACCATGGACAAGATTGCCGAGGGCCACGGTACGCAGCACGATCTGCGCGAAGTCGAAAATCTCGACCACGTGCTGCAAACCACCTCACATTGTGGACTGGGGCGAACGGCCTGCAACCCGGTATTGCATACGCTTAAACATTTTCGCCCGGCTTACGAGAATCGCTTGAAATCGCTGGATTTCGAGCCTGCCTTCGATCTGGACGGCTCATTGGCACGTGCGCGCCAGATGACCGGACGCGATGACGCGGGTGCCCACCTGAACACGGAGGAAGCATGAGCGAAACTTTTCAGCTGGACGGCAACGCTGTCCCATTCGAACCCGGTCAGACGGTGATGCAGGCTGCGCTGGCTGCGGGGAATTATATTCCGCACCTGTGCTACCACCCTGAATTCAAGCCGCATGGCAGCTGCAAGCTGTGCACAGTGAAGGTCAACGGCCGCACGGTGGCGTCCTGTACGATGCCTGCCGAGGCCGGGCTCAATGTCGAGAGCGACATCGAGGAGCTGAACGCGCTGCGCCGCACCTTGGTGCAGATGCTGTTCGCCGAAGGCAATCATTTTTGTCCATCGTGCGAGAAGAGCGGCAACTGCGTGTTGCAGGCGCTGGGTTACGACCTGGAGGTGCATACCGCAGGTTTTCGCCATCTCTATCCGGATCGTCCGGTGGATGCCTCGCATCCCGACATCCTGCTCGACTTTAACCGCTGCATCCTGTGCGAACTCTGCGTGCGCGCCTCCAGCGAAGTCGATGGCAAGAACGTGTTCGCACTGTCCGGGCGGGGCATCACCAAGCACCTGATCGTCAATGCCGAATCCGGCCTGTTGAAGGACACCGACATCGCGCTTGCCGACAAGGCGATGCAGGTCTGCCCGGTGGGAGTGATCCTGCACAAGCGGGTCGGTTTCAGCCAGCCGATCGGCAAACGGCGCTTTGATATACGTCCGATCAGCGCACAGGCGCTCGATGACGCGCCGCGACAGGCGGACGCCAGTGGCAGTTGCGCTGCCTGTGAGGGGGCGCCATGAGCAAGAAGCTCCGTGTCGCCACCACTTCGCTGGCAGGCTGCTTCGGCTGCCACATGTCCTTCCTCGATATCGACGAGCGTCTGTTCCCGCTGCTCGAACTGGTTGAATTCGACCGTTCTCCGCTTACCGATATCAAGCATTGCGGGCCCTGCGATATCGGCATTGTCGAGGGTGGGATCTGCAATGCGGAGAACGTGCACGTGCTCCGCGAGTTCCGCAAGAACTGCAAGATACTGATCGCGATCGGGGCCTGTGCGATCAACGGCGGCCTGCCCGCGCAGCGCAATCATCTCGATCTGGGCAGTTGTATGACCGAGGTGTATCTCACCGAGCCAGGCCTTGCGCACGGGCACATCCCGAACGATCCCGAATTGCCGCTGCCGCTGGACAAGGTGCATCCGCTGCACGAGGTGGTGAAAATCGATTATTTCATTCCGGGTTGCCCGCCTTCGGGCGATGCGATCTGGAAATTCCTCACCGACCTGATCGCGGGCAAGACGCCCGAACTCGGACATGGACGGATCAAATATGACTGACGCTATCGACAATCTGGAAACCGCCGCACATCCCGAAACCTTGCGCCGCGTCGCGATCGACCCGGTGTCGCGCGTCGAGGGGCACGGCAAGGTGACGCTGTTGCTGGATGAAAACGACCGTGTGCATCAGGTGCGATTGCACATAGTGGAGTTTCGCGGCTTCGAAAAATTCATCCAAGGGCGACCGTTCTGGGAAGCGCCGGTGATGGTGCAACGGCTGTGCGGCATCTGTCCGGTGAGCCACCATCTCGCCGCCTCGAAGGCGATGGACATGATTGTGGGCAGTCAGCTCACGCCCACCGCGGAGAAGGTGCGGCGGCTGATGCATTACGGGCAGATTTTGCAATCGCATGCGCTGCATTTCTTCCACTTGTGTTCGCCCGACCTGCTGTTCGGTTTCGATTCGGATATCGCCAATCGCAATATTGTCGGCATTGCTGCCGCTTATCCGGAAATCGCCAAGCAAGGTGTGATGCTGCGCAAGTACGGGCAGGAGGTGATACGCGTGACCGCCGGTAAACGCGTGCATGGCACGGGCTCGGTGCCGGGCGGTGTGAACAAGAACGTCAGCATCGAAGAGCGCGATTACCTGTTCAAAGATATCGAGCAGGTCGTTGCATGGAGCCAGGACGCAGTTGCTATCGTGCGAAAGTTATTCGAGCAGAATCTCGACTTGTACAACAATTTCGGGTTCTTCAGATCGCATACGCTTAACCTGGTGCGCGAAGACGGTGCGATGGATCTATACCACGGCGGGTTGCGCGCACGCGACATGAACGGTAGCACGCTGTTCGATCACTATGACTACAGCCATTACTGGGATGTGATCTTCGAGGACGTGAAGCCCTGGTCGTACATGAAGTTTCCATTCCTGCGCAGCCTCGGACCCGATGCGGGCTGGTATCGCGTCGGGCCATTGACGCGCGTGACGCAGTGCGATTTCATTCCGACACCGTTGGCCGAGCAGGCGCGCAAGGATATCCTCGGCTTCAATGGCGGATCGGCAGCCGCTGCGACGCTGGGTATTCACTGGGCACGCATGATCGAGATGCTGCACGCCGCGGAGCAGATTAAAGAGTTGTTGCAGGATCCCGACCTGCAAGGAAACGAGCTGGTGAATATCGGCCAACGGCAGGAGCGCGGTGTCGGCGTGATCGAAGCGCCGCGCGGCACGCTGATCCACCACTACAAGGTGGATGAGAATGACCAGATCGTGCGCTGCAACCTGATTGTCTCCACCACGCATAACAACCAGGCGATGAATGAGGCGATCCGCCAGGTGGCGCGCCAATACATCGACGGACGCAAGATCACCGAAGGCTTGCTCAACCACATCGAGGTGGCGATACGCGCGTTCGATCCCTGCCTGTCCTGTGCGACCCATGCGCTGGGCAAAATGCCGCTGGAGGTGGAGTTGCTGGATGTGTCAGGTGGCCGGGTCGATATGTTGACGCGTTCGTCGGACGGGACTTTTTGCACGGCATAATCATGGCTGCTCCAGTGCTTGTTTTCGCCATAGGCAACGAATCGCGCGGAGATGATGCGCTGGCACCGCTGCTGCTGCGCAGGCTTCAGGCAGCCGACCAAACGGAGCTGATAGAGGACTACCAATTGCAGGTCGAGCATGTCACCGATCTGGTCGGACGCAATGCCGTTCTGTTCGTCGATGCGGATGTCTCTTGCGAGCCGCCGTTCCATTTTTCCGAAATTGCTGCCGCGCACGACAACAGCTACACCAGCCATGCGATGACCCCGGCGGCCTTGTTGCACGCCTATCGCCAGGTGTACCGGGAGAATGCGCCACCTGCGTTCCTGTTGCGCATACGCGGCTATGGTTTTGAACTGGGCGAACCGCTGAGCGATCTGGCGGTGCAGAACCTGGGAGCGGCGCTTCGGCTGGCAGATGATTTGTGTCAGGAGGTTGATCTGAACAAGTGGCGGGATCATGCCGATGCGCTGATTCCAGCCGGATAAGCCGGGTTGTTATGCGGAGAAAAACACATGTTTGAAGTACGGATACACGGTCGAGGCGGGCAGGGGGTCGTGACTGCGGCGGAGATGCTGTCAGTCGCGGCCTTTCTCGAAGGCCGGCATGCGCAGGCCTTTCCCAGCTTCGGCTCGGAGCGCATGGGTGCGCCTGTGGTGGCGTTCTGCCGTATCGCGGATCAGGAGATACGCTTGCGTGAACCGGTGATGCAGCCGGATGCGATCATCATCCAGGATCCCACGCTGCTGCACCAGGTCGATGTGTTTGCCGGGCTGAAACAGGATGGCTACGTCCTGCTGAACACCAACCGCAGCTTCGAGGCGCTGGGCCTGGGCGATTTTGCCTCTGGCCGCCCTCCAGAGCGGCTTTGCATCCTGCCGGCCACCGAAGTGGGTCTCAAGCATATCGGTCGTCCTATCCCCAATGTTCCGCTGATCGCAGGATTTGCGGCGCTCTCCGGCCTGATACGCCTGGAGTCGGTCAACAAGGCGATCAGCGAGAAATTTTCCGGCAAGGTCGCGGAAGGCAATATCGCCGCCGCGACTGAAGCGTATGACATGATCAAAATCCGGATGGCCGAGGTGCAGCATGCTTAAGCAGATAGAAGGCTCCAAGGCGGTTGCCGAAGCCATCGCGCTATGCCGCCCCGAGGTGATCTGCGCTTACCCGATCTCGCCGCAGACGCATATCGTCGAGGCGCTGGGCGAGATGGTAAAGAGCGGAACGCTGGAAAAATGCGAGTTCATCAACGTCGAGAGCGAATTCGCCGCGATGTCGGTCGCGATCGGCGCGTCGGCGACCGGCGCGCGCTCCTATACCGCCACCGCCAGCCAGGGGCTGCTGTTCATGGTCGAGGCGGTCTACAACGCCTCCGGCCTCGGCCTGCCTATCGTGATGACGGTCGCCAACCGTGCGATCGGCGCGCCGATCAATATCTGGAATGACCACTCCGACTCCTTGTCGCAACGCGATTCCGGCTGGATGCAGCTGTTCGCCGAGAACAACCAGGAGGCGCTGGACCTGCATATCCAAGCTTTCAAGCTGGCCGAGGAATTGTCGCTGCCGGTGATGGTGTGCATGGACGGATTCATCCTGACCCATGCTTACGAGCGCGTGGACATGCCGACGCAGCAACAGGTCGATGCCTATCTGCCGCCTTTCGAAGCGCGCCAAATTCTGGATCCCCGCGAGCCGGTTTCCATCGGTGCAATGGTCGGGCCGGAAGCCTTCATGGAAGTGCGCTATCTGGCGCATGCCAAGCAGATGCAGGCGCTCGAGCGCATCCCCCAGCTTGCGGACGAGTTCAGGAAAATATTCGGCCGCGACACCGGCGGCCTGGTGCATACCTACCGCGCCGAGGACGCCGAGATGATCATCGTGGCGATGGGTTCGGTGCTGGGCACGATCAAGGATACAGTGGACGAGATGCGCAATGACGGCCACAAAATCGGTGTGCTGGGCATCACCAGTTACCGCCCGTTTCCGTTGGCACAGGTGCGTGCCGCATTGCAGCACGCGAAGCGCGTCGTAGTGCTGGAGAAGAGCCTGGCGGTCGGCATAGGCGGCATACTCTCCAACGATGTGCGCATGGCGTTGTCCGGGATACAACTGCATGGCTACACCGTCGTGGCCGGACTCGGTGGCCGCGCGATCACGCGCAAATCGCTGCACAAGCTGTTCCGAGAGGCGGAACAGGATGCGCTGCAGCCGCTGACCTTCCTGGATCTGGATTGGGGTATGGTCAACAAGCAACTGGCGCGCGAGCGCGCGGTGCGCCGCTCCGGGCCGGCTGCGGAAAGCATGCTGCGCGACATCGGCACGGTTGCTTCGAAGATTGCCTAAGGGGGGTATATGCCATTCCAACCCGTCAAGTTCTACCAGACCGGAACCTTCACCGTCGGCAACCGTTTGCTGGCGCCGGAACAGCGCAGCGTCCAGTCGCACCAGGACCGCAGCAATGCGATCAATTCCGGGCACCGTGCCTGCCAGGGGTGCGGCGAGGCGCTGGGCGCGCGCTATGCGATCGATGCGGCGATGGAGGCGACCAGCTCGCAGCTGATCGCGGCGAATGCCACCGGTTGCCTGGAAGTCTTTACCACACCGTATCCTGAAACTTCCTGGCAGCTGCCGTGGATGCACTCGCTGTTCGGCAATACTGCCGCCGTGGCGACCGGTATTGCGGCGGCGCTGAGGGTCAAGGGGCGCAACGAAGTGCGGGTAGTGGCGCAGGGCGGAGATGGCGGCACCACCGACATTGGTTTCGGTTGCCTGTCAGGGATGTTCGAGCGCAACGACGATGTGCTGTATATCTGCTACGACAACGAGGCGTACATGAACACCGGGGTGCAACGTTCATCGGCGACCCCTGCCGCGGCGCGCACCGCGACGACGATGCCGGTGGGGCCCAATCCCGGCAACGTCTTCGGACAGGGAAAATTCGTTCCGGCGATCGCGATGGCACATGAGATTCCCTATGTTGCGACCGCGACGGTGGCCGACCTGCGCGACCTGGAAGCCAAGGTGAAACGTGCGATGGAATTCCGCGGTGCGCGCTACATCCATATTCTCGTCCCTTGTCCGCTGGGCTGGGGAACGGCCTCGCACGACACGATACGCATCGCGCGCCTGGCGCATGAGACCGGGCTGTTTCCGGTGTTCGAGGCAGAGCGCGGCGAACTGGTCAGCGCGTTGCCTATACGCAGGCCGCTGCCGGTCGAGGAATATCTGAAGCCGCAGAAGCGCTTCGCTCATTTGTTCGGCGCACAGCCCAAGTTGGATGTGATCGCCCGGATACAGGCACGCGCGGACCGCAATATCCGCAAATACGGGTTGCTACAGAAAGAGGGGCCGTGATGGACAAACCGTTCGCAATCACACTCGATGTCGGCTCATCGCTGGCCAATCACACCGGATCATGGCGTACCAAGAGGCCGGTGTATCTGGATCGATTGCCGCCGTGCAACAACGCGTGCCCCGCCGGGGAGAACATCCAGGGCTGGTTGTTCCACGCCGAGGCCGGCGACTATGAACAGGCCTGGCGCATGCTGACGCTGGAGAATCCGTTGCCCGCGATCATGGGGCGGGTTTGTTACCACCCTTGCGAGACGAGCTGCAATCGCGGACAGCTGGATAGCCCGGTGGGGATCAATTCGGTCGAGCGTTTCCTTGGCGATGAGGCGATCAAGCGCGGCTGGGAATTCGAGCGTACGACAACCTCTTCCGGCAAGAAAGTCCTGGTCGTCGGCGCGGGCCCGTCGGGTCTGTCGGCCGCCTATCATCTGGCACGGCTGGGTCATCAGGTGGAGATACATGAGGCCGGACCGCTGAGCGGCGGCATGATGCGTTTCGGCATTCCCAAGTACCGGCTGCCGCGCGAGGTGCTGGATGCGGAAGTGGCGCGTATCCTGAAGCTGGGCGTCACGTTGAAGCTGAATACCAAAGTGGCGAACATCGAAGCCAGCATGGGCGCCGGAAATTTCGATGCGGCGTTCCTCGCGGTCGGCGCACATATTGGCAAGCGCGCTTATATCCCAGCCGGCGATGCTGCGCGCATTGTCGATGCGGTTTCGGTATTGCGCAGCATGGAGGGGGAGGATCAGCCGATGCTGGGCCGCAAGGTCGTGGTGTACGGCGGCGGCAACACAGCGATCGACGTGGCGCGCACCGCCAAGCGCCTGGGCGCGACCGAGACCATCATCGTCTACCGGCGCACCCGCGAGAAAATGCCCGCGCACGATTTCGAGGTGGAAGAGGCATTGCAGGAAGGCATCATGATCAAGTGGTTGTCCACGATCAAGCAGGCCGATGCGGGCAGTCTAACCGTCGAAAAAATGGTGCTGGACGACAAGGGCTTCCCTCAACCGACAGGCGAATTGGAGACGATCGCGGCCGATTCTCTGGTGCTGGCGCTGGGCCAGGATGTCGATCTCTCCTTGCTGGAAGGGGTGGCCGGCCTGGAGATCAAGGACGGCACGGTGCAGGTCGGCAGCAACATGATGACCGGGCATCCGGGTATCTTTGCCGGGGGCGACATGGTTCCTTCCGAGCGCACCGTCACGGTGGGAGTCGGGCATGGCAAGAAGGCCGCGCGCCATATCGATGCATGGTTGCGCGGCGCCAGCTATGAGCCTGCGGCCAAACATGAACTGGCAGACTTTAAGAAACTCAACACCTGGTATTACTCCGATGCGCCGAAGACGATGCGGCCGATGCTGGATGTGATACGCCGCCAGACCGGTTTTGAAGAGGTTCAGGGGGGGCTGGACGAGAGCAACGCATTGTTCGAAGCGCGGCGCTGTCTGTCCTGCGGCAATTGCTTCGAATGCGACAACTGCTATGGCGTGTGTCCCGACAACGCGGTGATCAAGCTGGGGCCGGGCAAGCGTTTTCAGTTCAATCTGGATTATTGCAAGGGCTGCGGCATCTGTGTTTCGGAATGCCCATGCGGGGCGATCAAGATGGTTCCAGAGGAGATTTGATCGCGATGCATGAGATGTCGCTGATGGAGAGTGTGTTGCAGATCATCGAGGATGCGGCGAAGCAGCAGGGCTTCACCAAGGTTCGCAGGGTGTGGCTGGAGATCGGCCAGTTGTGCTGTATCGAGCCCCAGGCGCTGCGTTTCAGCTTCGATGCGGTGATGCGCGACAGCATCGCACATCATGCGCAACTGGAGATCGCCGAGGTGGCCGGACAGGGGCGCTGTGAGCAGTGCGGCTGCAAGGTGGAAATGGCAGGCCGTGACGAGGTCTGCCCGAACTGCGGCAGCTTTGCCATCACCGTGACGGCAGGCGAGCAGATGAGGGTAAAGGAACTAGAGGTGGAATGATGTGTACGACATGCGGATGTGGAGCAGGTCAGACGTTGATCGCAGGACATGCGCTGCAGAAGCAGCGCAAGCAGGGGGCACTGAAATTCCGGGCTCATCACCAGGTTCAGCCTCAGCCACTCGGGCAACAAGCCGGCCAGCAGCAGGGGCATCAGGACAGACAACAGAGCGGCGCGCTGGATTTTGGTGCGGGTATGGCGGGGAGCCATGTGCCGGGCATGACACAGGCGCGCATCGTCACGATCGAGCGCGACATCCTGGCTAAAAACAACGATTATGCGGCCGAAAACCGCGGCTACTTCGCCGCGCATGGCATTTTCGCGATCAACCTGGTGTCCAGCCCCGGCTCCGGCAAGACGACACTGCTGGTCAAGACCATTGCCGCGTTGCATGGCAGGCAGCCGCTGGCGGTGATCGAAGGCGACCAGCAGACTGACAACGATGCGGCGCGGATTCGCGCCGCCGGAGCGCCTGCGCTGCAGATCAATACCGGCAAGGGATGTCATCTGGATGCCTCCATGGTCGGTCAGGCTGTGCAGCAGATGGGCTTGCCCGAGGACAGTCTGCTGCTGATCGAAAATGTAGGAAATCTGGTTTGCCCGGCCGGCTTCGATCTCGGCGAGGCGCACAAGGTGGTGATCCTGTCGGTGACCGAGGGAGAAGACAAGCCGCTGAAATATCCCGACATGTTCCGTGCCGCCGACCTGATGCTGCTGAACAAATGCGATTTGCTGCCGTATCTGGAATTCGATTCCGACCTCGCGATTGCCTATGCGCGGCGCATCAATCCAGCCATCAAGGTGATCCGCATCTCGGCAAGCAGCGGAGAGGGGATGCAGGAATGGCTGGATTGGATAGAGGCGGGTTGCCGAGATGCCGGTGAGGCGAAGCAGCAGGTCGCAGAAAGCCTTGCTTGATTGCTCCTGTCGAATTGCCATTTTCCGGACCTTCGGTGCTGGCTTGCGGCGCCTGGCTGAAGAATACGGTGTGCGTCACGCGCAACGACAAGGCCCATGTCTCTGAGTTGATCGGTGACCTGGACAGCGCCGAGGCGCGGCTGATACTGGAACAGAGCGTAGCGCATCTGTGCGCCGAACTGGGGGTCAGGCCCGAGGTCGTGGCGCATGACCTGCATCCGGATTTTTACAGCAGCCGATTTGCGCAGGCCTATGCCGCGCAACACGGCCTGCCTGCCATCGCGGTGCAACACCATCATGCCCACATTGCCGCGATCTGTGCCGAACACCGCATTGCCGGGGCCGTGCTCGGTCTGGCGCTGGACGGGGTCGGGTTGGGCAGGGATGGCACTCCCTGGGGGGGTGAACTGTTGCGCGTGGATGGCGCGCATTGCCAACGTCTGGGGCACTTGGCGCCGCTGTCCATGCCGGGCGGTGACCGGGCTGCCCGCGAACCGTGGCGCATGGCTGCGGCGGTGTTGTTTCAGCTGGAACGTTCCGATGAGATCGCGTCACGCTTTGCCAACCATGCTGCCGCACAGATCGTTTCGGAAATGCTGCAACGCGGCCTGAACTGCCCGGCCACCTCCAGTATGGGCAGGCTGTTCGATGCCGCTGCAGGCTTGTTGGGCGTGAACCAGGTGCAGTCTTTTGAAGCCCAGGCAGCGATCCGGTTGCAGAATCTTGCCGAACGGCACGGCAGCGTTGCTCCGCTGGAGCAGGGCTATGAAATCTTGGCAAGGGGCGTGCTGGATTTTTCGCCATTGCTTGGGGTGCTGGCCGACAGCCGCGATGCATCCTATGGCGCAGCGCTGTTCCATGCGACGCTTGCCGCAGGTCTGGCAGAGTGGGTGCAGCGCGCCGCCGCTGAACAAAATATCGGTGTTGTCGCATTCGGTGGTGGCTGCTTCCACAACGATGTCCTGTCGGACAGCTTGTCTGGTAAGCTCGCAGTGCAGGGATTGCGGGTGTTGGCTGCGCGGAAGATGCAGCCCGACGACAGCGCGATCTCATTGGGGCAGGCATGGGTCGCAATGCAATCTATTCAATAAGGGGGCTATATGTGTCTGGCTATACCCGTACGCATTGAGCAACTGACGGCGGCAGATAGTGCCATCGTCAATCTGGGTGGCATGCGCAAGGAGGTGTCGCTGGCGCTGGTGGATGATGCCGTCGTGGGTGACTATGTGATCGTGCATGTCGGCTATGCATTGCAGAAACTCGATCAGGAAGAAGCGCTGCGCACACTGGCGATGTTTGCCGAACTGGGCGAGATGAGTGCCGATGGGGCGGGCGCATGAAATATGTGGACGAATTCCGCGATGGAGCACTCGCCGACAATATCGCTGCGAACATCGCGCACGAGGCCGATCCCCAACGCGCTTATAAGCTGATGGAATTCTGCGGCGGTCACACCCACGCGATTTCCCGTTACGGCATCGCCGACCTGTTGCCCGCCCAGGTGCGCATGATCCACGGTCCCGGATGCCCGGTGTGCGTGCTGCCGATCGGCCGGGTAGATCAGGCGATACGGCTGGCACGAGAGCAGGGTGTGATTTTGTGCACCTATGCCGACACGATGCGCGTGCCGGCATCGCACAATCTCAGCCTGATGCGGGCCAAGGCGGACGGCGCGGACATACGCATGATCTATTCGACGCAGGACGCGCTGAACATCGCACGTGAAAATCCGCACCGCGAGGTGGTGTTCTTTGCGATCGGTTTCGAGACCACTACGCCGCCCACCGCGGTGGCGATCAGGCAGGCCGCTGCCGAGGGATTGGGCAATTTCAGCATCCTGTGCAATCACGTGCTGACTCCGGCGGCGATGCACGCGATCCTTGCAGTGCAGGGCGGGGTGGCGCTGGATGGTTTTGTCGGCCCGGCGCATGTTTCCACCGTGATTGGCAGCCGGCCCTACGAGGTATTCGCCGGCGATTACCGCAAGCCGGTGGTGATCGCCGGGTTCGAGCCGCTGGATGTGCTGCAGGCGATACTGATGCTGATACGCCAGATCATGCCTGATAGTGCCTTGAAATTGCGCCCCGAGTTCGCCGGATACGATGCAGAGCTGAAATTCAACGTCGATTATGTGGCCGTTCCGGATCACAAGGCATGCGAATGCGCGGCGATACTGCGCGGCGAGAAACGTCCGCAGCAATGCAGGATCTTCGGCACGGTCTGCACCCCTGCCAATCCGGTCGGTTCATGCATGGTGTCTTCCGAAGGCGCTTGTGCCGCTCACTACAGCTACGGGCGTTTTCGCGAGACGGCGTAATGGGAATCATCAAATCCAACTACACACGCCCGCTTGATCTGAGGCACGGCCGCGTGGAGATGTCGCACGGTGCGGGCGGTCGTGCGATGGCACAGCTGATCACCGAACTGTTCGCGGCGGCTTTCGACAACAGCTATCTGGCGCAGGGTAACGATGGCGCGTTGCTGCCGCCACCGGATGGGCGTCTGGTGATGTCCTGCGACAGCCATGTGGTGTCCCCCTTGTTTTTTTCCGGCGGCGATATCGGCTGCCTGGCTGTGCACGGCACGATCAACGATGTGGCGATGATGGGCGCGCGGCCTTTGTATCTGTCGGCAGCCTTCATCCTGGAAGAAGGCTTCCCGCTGGCCGACCTGAAACGCATCGTCACCTCTATGGCGCAGGCGGCGCGCGAGGCCGGTGTGTCCATCGTCACCGGCGACACCAAGGTTGTCGAGCGCGGCAAGGGGGACGGTGTGTTCATCACGACCACCGGGGTCGGCGTGGTGCGCGATGGCATCACGCTGTCCGGCGATCAGGCACGACCCGGCGACAAGGTATTACTGTCCGGGACGCTGGGCGATCACGGCATGGCGGTGTTGTCGCAACGAGAGAACTTGGGTTTCGATGCGCCCATCGTGTCGGATACCGCGGCGTTGCATGGCCTGGTCGCCGCGATGCTGGATAGCGGTGCGCAGTTGCGCGTGCTGCGCGACCCGACCCGCGGCGGGCTGGCGACGACGTTGAACGAAATCGCCCAGCAGTCCGGCGTCGGCATGCTGTTGCAGGAAACGGCGATTCCGGTGAACCAGCCGGTGGCCGCTGCCTGCGAGTTTCTCGGGTTGGATCCGCTCTATGTCGCCAACGAAGGAAAGCTGGTCGCAGTCTGCGCGGTGCAGGATACGGAGCGTCTGCTGGAGGTGATGCGTGCCCACCCGCTGGCGCAACATGCCGCGATCATAGGCGAGGTGCAGGAAGATTCGCACGGCTTCGTGCAGATGATTACCCGGCTGGGCGGAAGGCGCGTCGTCGATTGGCTGACTGGAGAGCAGCTGCCGAGAATTTGTTAAGGCCGGTTCGAGGCGTTGGCATGGTGTGCGCGGCTCCCGATCTCGGTGTGAAGCAGAGAATAGGCAGCTAAAAGGCCGGGTTTTGCCGTGATGCCGATTGCGATTTCGTATCTACACTCGTTCCATATGTCCGTGGTGCAGCCCGGAAGAGGGATGTTGGAATTGGGGGGCATTCGGCATCGAATGAATTGATTATGACACTCGTGGAACTATGGCCGTAGTAGCGGTATTCAACCAGAAGGGCGGGGTGGGAAAAACCACCACGGCGCTTAATCTTGCCGCCGCATTGGTACGCCGCGGGCACAACTCGGTAGGCATAGATCTGGATCCGCAGGCTCAATTCAGCGCAACTTTGGGGGTCGCGGCCCATTCCGGGGATGACAGCATTTGCGGCCTGTTTCAGCGCAACCGTCCCTTGCGCGAAATGATACAGGAGTCGACCAGCGGCATCGGCATCATCCCGTCCCACATAGAGCTGGCCAAGGTGGATGCGCTGTATGGCAAGGGCTATAACGCGATCAATAAGTTGAATGTCAGCCTGAAGGCGGAAAAAGCCGAGATCGGGAATCCGCACTGGGTGCTCGACTGTTGTCCTATGCTAGGGGTGCTGTCGCTGAATGCGATATTCGCCAGCGATGGCCTGATCATTCCGATCTCGGCAGATTACCTGTCGTTGAAGGCGGCCATCCAGACGCAAAAAACCCTCAAGGCGCTGGAGCGGGTGTTAAAGCGCCGGGTGAATCGCCGTTATCTGCTGACGCGTTTTGACTCGCGGCGGCGCATGGCCAGGAATATCCTGCTGATCGCCGAGAATGAATTCGGCGCAGATGTCTGTCGGACGCTGATCGCCGAAAATGTCAGCCTGGCGGAAAGCCCGTCGCTGAACAAAACCGTCTTCGAGCACGCCCCCAAGAGCCATGGCGCGCAGGACTATGATGCATTGCTCGATGAATTGCTGGAAAGCGGTTTCCTGTGATCCGCAGCGCGAATTTCAGTTGTTTTTGCAGATCACTGACAGGATGTCTTCTATATCGGCCGATTGCGAAACCTCTTTGTCGACGTTGATCGTCTGGCAGCGCGTTATTTCGCAATTGTGATACATCTGGCGCAGCTTCCGTTCCGCAGAGGCCAGATCTTCCCCGTAGATATGGATGCCCTCGACCTTTTGCCCATTGCGAGTGGTCAGGGAAAAGTCGAATTTAGGCATATATCCTCCAGGAATATTGGTGTCGAGCTACCGGAGCGGCGCGAGATTGAATCCGCTGGCGCATTCATCACAGCGCCTTGCTGACCTGCATGATGCCCGGATCTTCCTCGCTGGGCTTGCTGGTGAAACCGAGGCGGCTCATCAGCTTGAGCATGTTGTGGTTGACCTTCAGCACTTCGCCCTCAATGGTGCTCAGCCCCTTGGAGCGTGCCGCTTCCATCAGCGCGACCATCAGCTTCTGTCCCAGCCCCTTGCCCTGGAATTTATCGGCCACGACCAGTGCGAATTCGCAGGAATCGCCGTCCGGGTTGATTGCATAGCGTGCCACGCCGAGTTCGATCTCCTGTTCGTGTTCCATCGCGACGGCGATCAGCGCCAGCTCGCGGCTGTAATCGATCTGGGTGAAACGAACCAGCATGGTTTCGGTCAACTCTTGCATGCTGTTCATGAAACGGAAGTATTTGGATTCCTCGGATAGGCCGCGCACGAAATTCTGTACCAGCTCGGCATCCTCGGGGCGTATCGGACGTATCGTGATGTCGGTGCCGTCGGCGAGTTGCCATTGGCTGACCAGCTGGGTAGGGTAGGGGTAGATCGCCATGTGCGCATAGCGGTCTGCACCGGGCTGGCGGTATTCGACCACCACGCGCGCATCGGCTGCCAAGGCGCCGTTCTCGTCGAGGATCAGCGGATTGATATCCATCTCCTTGAGCAGCGGCAGCTCGCACACCATCTCCGAGACGCGCAGCAGCACGTCCTCCAGCGCTGCCATGTTGGCGGGCAGCATGTTGCGGAACGCTCCCAGCATCTTCGCGATGCGGGTGTCCTGGATCAATTCGCGCACCAGGAAGTTGTTCAGCGGCGGTATCGCCACGGCGCGGTCGCCCATGATTTCGACCGCGGTGCCACCCGCGCCAAAGGTGATTACCGGGCCGAACACCGGGTCGCTGGTGACGCCTATCATCAGTTCTCGGCCGCTTGGTTTGACGATCATGGGCTCGATCGAGACGCCGTCCATCTTCGCGTTGGGCCGGTTGTGCTGCACGTTGTCGATGATGTGCTGGTAGGCGGCACGCACCTCGTGCGCATTGTTCAGGTTGAGCAGCACACCGCCGGCATCGCTCTTGTGCGTGATGTCGTGCGAATTGACTTTCATCGCGACCGGGAAACCGAGCTGCTGTGCGATCAGCAGCGCCTCGTTGGGCGAATGCGCGACCATCGTCTTGGCGACCGGAATATGGAACGCCGACAGCACCGCCTTGGATTCCATCTCGGTCAGCACCTTGCGGTGTTCCTGCATCGCGCCCTCGATGATCAGGCGCGCGCTTTCGACATCCGGTTCGTCGTGGTGCGACGATAAGGGACCTGGCATCTGCATCAGCAGTTTCTGGTTGCGGTAATAGGCGGACAGATGGGCAAACACTTCCACTGCGGGTTCCGGGGTGCGGAAATGCGGCTTGTGCGCCTGGGCAAACGCGTCACGGGCCTCGGCGACTTGCGCTTCGCCCATCCAGCAGGTCAGCAACGGCTTGCTGTGGGTGCTGGAGAGTTCGATCAGTGCTTGCGCAGATTGCAGCGGTTTGGTCATTGCCTGTGGAGTCAAGATCGCCAGCACGCCGTCCACGTTGTCGTCTTCCAAACAGGCCTTGACCGCATGGTGATAACGATCCGCCTGCGCGTCGCCGATGATGTCGACCGGGTTGCCGTGCGGCCAGTTTGGTGGCAGGTGCTGGTTGAGATATTCGATCGTGGCATCCGAGAGCGTGGCCATGCTCAGTCCCAGATCGGATGCGCGGTCGGTGGCCATCACGCCCGGACCTCCGCCATTGGTGACGATCGCGAGACGGTTGCCGACCGGACGAAAACCGCAGGACAGCGCCTTGGCGGCAGTGAACAGCTGGGTGATCGTCTGCACGCGCACCACGCCGACGCGGCTGACGGCGGCATCGAACACATCGTCCGCGCCCACCAGCGACGCGGTGTGCGACATCGCGGCCTTGGAGCCTGCGGCATGGCGGCCGACCTTGACCAGGATCACCGGCTTGATGCGCGCCGCGGCGCGCAGCGCGCTCATGAAACTGCGCGCGTTGCGGATGCCCTCGATGTACATCAGGATGCTGTGCGTGTCGGGGTCGGATACCAGATAGTCGAGGATCTCGCCGAAGTCCACATCGGTGGACGAGCCCATCGAAACGACGCTGGAGAAGCCCACGTCGTTGCTGTGCGCCCAATCCAGGATCGCGGTACATAGTGCGCCGGACTGCGATACGAACGCGATGTTGCCGGTGTTGGCGCCGCCCTTGTTGAACGTGGCATTCAGGCCGATCGAGGGGCGCATGATGCCCAGGCAGTTCGGGCCGATCAGTCTTATGCCGTAGCGGCGCGCGGTTTCCAGCAGCTGGCGTTCCAGCGCTTCGCCTTCATGTCCGGCTTCGCCGAAGCCGGCGGTGATGATCACGGCGGCTTTCACCCCGTGGATGCCGCAATTCTCGATGATGCCCGGCACGGTCTGCGGTGGCGTGGCGATCACCACCAGTTCGACCGGCTGGTTGATATCGGCGATGCTGGCGTAGGCGCGCTGTCCCTGCACCTGTGCGTTTTTGGCGTTGACCGGATACAACGCACCTTTGAAGCCGCTCAGCAGCATGTTTTGAAACACGATCTGGCCGACCGAATCGGGCCGGTCGCTGGCGCCGAACACGGCGACGGATTTTGGTGCGAACAGGGTATTGAGATAATGCTTGCCCATGATTTCGTGTTCCTGATTGGCTGCCCGTTGGTATCATAGCACCGTCACTATTCCACTTCATATAGCAGGGATTGCCATGCAAACCGCCTACATCAGTCATCCGCTCTGCCTGAAACACGACATGGGCGGCGATCACCCGGAGAGCCCGGCGCGTCTGCATGCGATCGAGGATCAGCTGATTGCGACCGGGCTTCTGGATTACCTGCAGCGTCACGAGGCGCCGGAAGCGACGCAAGAGCAGTTGTTGCGCGTGCATGATGCGGGCTATATTGCGACGATCAAGGCCAGTGTGCCATCGCACGGCGTGGTCGAGCTCGACGCCGACACCGCATTGAACCCATACAGTTATCAGGCCGCGTTGCGCGCCGCGGGTGCCGCGGTGCTGGGCGTGGATCTGGTGATGGCGCAAAAGGTGGAGAATGCGTTCTGCAACATTCGTCCGCCCGGCCATCATGCCGAGCGGGCGAGGGCGATGGGTTTTTGCATCTTCAATAATGTCGCGGTGGCAGCTGCGCACGCCTTGGAAAAATATGGCTTACAGCGCGTCGCGATCGCGGATTTCGACGTGCATCACGGCAACGGCACCGAGCAAATCTTTCACGACGAGCCGCGCGTGATGTTGTGCTCCACCTTCCAGCACCCGTTCTATCCCTATGCGGGCGCCGACAGCGGCAATGAACACATCATCAATGTGCCGTTGGCGGCCGGAACCGGCGGCGCGCAGTTTCGCGAGGCGGTCACGCAGCACTGGCTGCCTGCGCTGGAGCGTTTCCGGCCCGAGCTGCTGCTGATCTCGGCGGGGTTTGACGCGCACCGAGACGATGATATGGCGATGCTGCGGCTGGTCGAAGCGGATTACGCCTGGGTGACCCAGGTGCTCAAGGATATTGCGGCAAAACATGCACAGCGCCGTATCGTCTCGTTGCTCGAAGGCGGTTATGCGTTGCCCGCGCTGGGACGCAGCGCGGCCGCACATCTCAAAGTGCTGAGCAGCCTGTAAGAATTCCCCTTACAAAACCCACTCTACTGCTTTGAAATAGAGGGGGTTTTCCTGTTCTTATCCGCGCTTGAATTCCCTCTTGGGCTGTTATCTTGGCACTGTGGCAATCAGTACAAGAACGGTGCGATGCACGCATCGACCAGCATAAGGGGGCAACAGCATGTCAAAACCAGCCGTAGTTCGATTAGTCAGCAACGATAGCGAAGAATATATCGCCGCATCGCAAGCGATACAGGAAGCGCGCGCGCGCCTGGAAGCCGAGACCCAGGCGGACCTGTCTTCTGCGGCGCGTGCCCGTGCCGAAGCGCAGGCGCGGGCAGTTGCGCAGGCGCGCGGCCGCACCGAGATGGAATTGGCCGCGCAGTTCGAGGCCAAGTGCCAGGACGAGGTCAAGCTGGCCGAGGTGGTGCAGGCCAAGCTGGCAACGGAGCAGAAGCTGGCGCGCGAATTGCAGGAAAAACTGCTGATCGAGTCGCGCCTGCAGGAGGAATGCCAGGCCAGACTGAATGCTGAGCAACAGGCTCAGGAGGCATTGCAAAGACGCGTGCAGCAGGAGCAGCTGGCACGCAGTGCTGCCGAAAGCAAGGCCAAGGTCGAACACGAGCTGATCGAATTGATCGAGCAGCAGCGCAAGGCCGAGCAGGAAATGCAGGCACGCTTCGAGGCGGAGATGATTGCGATGCAGCAGGAGATCGCGGCGGCGATCGCGCAAACCGAGCAGGCCCAGGCCGAGCGCCGTGCCGCCGAGCAGGTGCTGAAGCGGCATGCCGAAGAGAAGCTGCAGCTGGAAAGCAAGATGCGTGACATGGCCGTGCAGCGCGCCGCGGCAGAGGATGAGGCCGCGCGTCTGGTCAGGGAAAGATTCAACGCCGAGCAGGCCGAGCTGGAAGGAATTGGAAAGCGTGCGGAGGCCGAGAAGCGTGCCGTACAGGCGGCGGAAAACCGCACCAGGCTGGAGCAGGAGTCCGCCAAGCTGGCCCAGGAAAAGGAAATGGCGGAACAGGCCATCGCCCGGGCGGTTCAAGATAAAGTCAGCAAGGAGCAGGATGCCGTTGCGCTAGCCAGTGCCAAGCTCAAGGCAGCACAGTCTGCCGCCGAGGCCGCAGAGGCAAGAGTGCAGGCCGAAACGAACGCGTTGCAGGAAATCGAGGCGCGCCTGAATGCGGATCGCGAAGCCGAGATGGCTGCGCGGGCGCGGTTGCAGGCCGATCAGGCCGCGGGAGAATTTGCTGCGCAACGCAAGCTGGCCGAGCAGCAGGCACGCGCCGATGCCGAGGCGCGCGAGCGCGACGAGCGGCTCGCCTACGTCACGGCCAAACAGCGTGCCGAAGCCGAAGCGACCGCGCGCGTCGAGGCGGAGCGCAAGCTCAATGCGGAGCTGGAGGCGGAAAAACTGTCGCGTGCCGAGGCCGAGGCCGTACAGATAGCGTTGAAGCTGCAGGAGCAGACCAATGCGACCTTGCGCCAGCTGGAACAGGAAGCTGCAGAACGTCTGAACGTCGAGCAGATCGCCAATCAGGCCGCTGCACAAAAGCTCAAGGCAGAGCGCGACCTGGCTGCGCTCGCACAACAGCGTGCCGAAGCCGAGCTGCATGCCGCACGCGAGGAGGAGCTCAAGATCCAGCTGGAAATGCAGGCGATAGACATGGCCAGGGCGCGATCGGAGGCGGTGCAGCAAGCCATGCAGATCGTCCGCGAAAACGCCGAGCGCGAGCAGGCGCTGTTGCAGATAGAGCAGGACAAGCTTGAGGCAGCGCGGCATGCCGAGCAGGCGATGCTGGAAAAAGTGCAGATACAGCAAGCCGCATTGCGTGTTGCCCAGGAGCATGCTGAATTGTTGCAATGGGAGCGCCTGGCCGAGCAGGAGAAAGTCCAGGCCGAGCAGGCTCAGATGGAGGCGGAGCAGCAACACGTCGAGTTCATGCAGCAGGCCAGCAAGACCGCGGAAGAGGCCGGCCGCATCGCGAAGTTGCAGCTCGAAACCGAGCAGCGCGCGCTCGCCGAGATCGAATCCAGGATGGCCGCCGAATTGCGGGTCATCGAGGCCGATAATGCGCGGATAGAAATGGAGAAGCGTGCCAGAGAGGCTGCCGAGGAAACCGAACGGCTGAATGCGCAGGCGATCCAGGCCGCAACCGAGCTGGAGCTGGCGGCTGTGCGCGCCAGAAATATCGCCAAGCTGCGTGCCGAAGCGGAAACCGGCGCGTTGCAGGCCGAGGAAGAGAAGATCCGCGCAGAGGCACTGGCCGCGGCTGCGTTCAGAAAACAAATTGCGGCTGCGGAACAGGCGCGCGATACCGCGTTCAAGCGCGCGGAAGAGATGGCCAGGCAGCGTGTCGAGGAGGTGCAAAAATCTGCGGCGGCGGAACATCAGCGCGAACTGGTCGAAGCTGCGGCGATTGAAGCTGCTCGCCAGCGCGGCGTCATCGCCGAGCAGGTGAGATCGGCTGCAGAACAGCGCCTGAAGACCGAGCAGGAATTGTTGCGGCAGGAGCAGTTGGCTCTGGAGCACGAGCGTGATCTGGTCGAGCAAGGCAACAAGCGCAAGGCATTGGCCGAGCAGGGCGAGCAGGCGATGCGTGCCAGGATGGAAGCGGAACGTAATGCCGCGCAAGCCGAGCTGGAACAAATAGAGGCCGAGCAGGCAGCGCTGAGTCGTGCGCGGGAGATGATAGACGCTGCGCGCAAGAAACGCGACGAAGCGGGGTCCTTTGTCGCCGAGGCGACCGAACAGCGCATCAAACAGGAACAGCTTGCCTGTGAAGTCGAGCAGGCCAGGTTGCAGGCAGAGCAGGCAGCCGAACGAGCCGCGGCCGAGCGTATCGAGATCGCGCAACAGGCTGAACAGGTGGCGCAACGCCTCAGTCAGGAACGGAACATGCTGCTCGCTCAGGAGCAGGCCAGACTGGCTGCGGAGCAGCGTGTGTTGGCCGAGATCGAGGTGCGGGTGCTCGAAGAGCTGCAGGCCAGTACTGCGGCGGAGCAACGCGAACTCGCCGAGCAGCAGGCGCGCGAGGCCGCACAAACCAGGCAGCG
>JACPVZ010000085.1 GCA_016197305.1 Nitrosomonadales bacterium
GACCTGGGTCAGGTGCGGCAACGCCTCGCGCTCGGTAATCTCCAGCACGATGCTGGCACAGGGCACACCGGAATCGCTCACCAGCCTGGGGATGCTGCGCACCCAATCAAGGTCGCTGAAGCTGCGCGGAAACAGGTTGAAGAAAAATTTTGCCTCCGGGTGAGCCGCACTGATCTTGGCATAATGCGCCAAGCCCTTGCGGAAGATGATCCGGTCCAGCTCCTTGGCCATGCCGAGCTCCTCGGCGACCTCGATGAATTCGCCGGCCGGCACGATGACTTCGCCATCGCGTATCCGCACCAGCACCTCGAAAGCGATCACCGCATTGCTGTGCAGATCGATGATGGGCTGCAGGAATGCCTCGATCCGATCATCGCGGATGGCATTGCGCAGGAAATCGCCCTGCTTGAAGATCGTCATCATGCTGCGATCCTCGTCGGATTCGGCAGTCATGACCTGGTTCTTGCCATGCGTCTTGGCCTTGTACAGAACCACATCCATCGCCGAGCTGATCTCCTCTTCGGTCTTGCCGTCTTCGGGAAAACTGACCATGCTGAAACTGGCGGTGGTGCGCAACCGTCCGACCGGCAACTCGAACTCGCTGTCCGCCAGCACCTGATGCAGCTTGTTGGCGACCTGCAAACCCTTGGCCGCCTCGGTTTCCGGAAGAATGATCGCGAACTCGTCACCGCCCATTCTGGCCAGCACATCGCCGCTGCGCAGATCGGCCTGCAACATCGAGGTCAGCTCCTTCAGCACCAGATCGCCGATGGGATGCCCGAAGGTGTCGTTGATATATTTGAAATTATCGAGGTCTATCATGATCACCGAGAAGCTGCGGTCATGGCGCACCGAGCGGATGATTTCATGACGCAGGAACTCCTCGAATTTTCGCCGGTTATACAAACCGGTCAACGGATCGCGCACCGACAGCTCTTCGAGCTGGTGGTTGTATTCCTGTATGGTTCTGAGCAAGTGGTTGAAATACTCGGCCAGGTGTTTCAGCTCCAGCAGCCATGTGGAAGCACTGACGCGATGGCTCAAGTCCATGTCCAGCGTGACTTTGCGCATCACATTCAGCAGATTGGCGATAGGGAGCGCCACCAGATAGCGCAACTGCAGATACAGGATGATGAAGATCACGCTCATCACCACCAGCGTATAGGCCACGATGGAGTTGATCACCTCGCTGAACGACACCTTCAGCGTCTGGATAGGATAGGTGATATCGATCACGCCATGCACCGCACCGACATGCGACTGGGTATGGCATCTCAGACATTCTTCCTTGGCCACCACCGGATACAGGTAGCGGATACTCTCCTTGCTCGGGAACAGCAACGCCGGCTGCCCGCTTGCCAGCACCTGCTGCAGCGCAGAGTCGGCGGCGATGATCGCATGCTCGCCGGGCATCTCGCCAAACTGCCCCGCGACGATCTGGCCGCGGAACACATTGATCTTCAGCTCGGGAAACCCCTCGTTGAGGCGTGCAATGCTGTCGGTGATCTCGCGCTTGTCCCACCCCTTGCGCATCGCGGCATACAGGCTCTGGAACACCAGCCTGGAAGTCTGCTGTGCATCATCGCGCGCCAGCTCATGCACTGCACGGTCGCGCACGATGCCGGACAAGACAAAGATCAACAGCAGCGCTATCCCCAGGGAAGCAAGGGAAAGCAGGATCAGCAGCTTACCCAGGGTAAGCTGCCGGAAATTATCGAAGACACTGCGCATTGCATTTTCTCAATTTGGTTGCCGCCTGACAGCGTGGTGTTCTCACACGATCGGTTACCGAACCCCGGAACCGCCGCCGGAACGGCCACCTCGGGCTTCGCATTGAACCACAACGCATATCGCGCAACAAGAACCATCGCACCACCCGATCCGAACGGCCCGCTAATGCCTGCGCCTGCCCAGCACGCCAACCAGCATGCGCACCGCCCCATAGCTCAAACGCATCAACGCGCGCGCCACAAAGTTCAACCTGCGCCAATGCGTCGCATCGATATGCAGCGCATCGCGCTCGATCGCATCGAACAGACTGGCGCGCAACCCCCCGGCGAACCCGGCATCCCGCACCACCAGATTGGCTTCGCGGGCCAGCAACAGGCTGAATGGGTCGATATTGGAAGAGCCCACGGTCGCCCACTGCCCATCCACCACCGCGACCTTAGCATGCAGGTAACCGGGCTGATATTCGTATATCTCGATACCCGCGGCCAGCAACTGCTCGTACAACGCATGGGTCGCATAGTGCTGCAGACGGTATTCCACCTTGCCCTGCAACAGCAACACCACCCTCACACCGCGCCGCACGGCCTGCTTCAGCGTGCGACGGAACGCCCGCCCGGGCAGAAAATAGGCATTCGCGATCAGCACTTCGCGTTGCGCACCGGCGATGGCCTTCAGATAGGCACGCTCGATGTCGCGCCGGTGACGCAGATTATCGCGCAGCAGCAGCATGATTTGCGATGCGCCATCCGTAGACACCTGCCCCCTGATATCCTTGCCGCGCCGGCGCAAACTGGCCCAAGACACCATCCTCCACAGCCTGCGCATCACGGCATGCACCTGCCCCGCCAGCGCACCCTGCACACGCACCGCATAATCGAGCCTAGGCGCAGAGGGCTGCTCATGTGCCGACACATCGTCAATGATGTTGATGCCGCCGACAAACGCCACCCGGCCATCGATCACCACCAGTTTGCGGTGCAGGCGCCGCAGGCGATGGCGGCGCATCCTGAACCGGTATATTTCGCGCCGGAACCACTGCACCTGCACGCCGGCCTGCTGCAGCTGTTCCACCCATGGCTGCGGCAATTCCGCCGAACCGTAACCGTCCAGCAGCACGCGCACCACCACGCCGCGCAACGCGGCGCGCTGCAACGCATCGGCCACCATCCGCCCGGCGCCGTCCGCCGCGAAGATGTAAGTCTCCAGATAGACTGACTGCTGCGCCGCATCGATATCGGCGCACAGCAACGGGAAATACTCCGCACCATTCTGCAGCAGAACCAGATCATTCCCCGCCACATGGTGCATGCTACTCATGGTGCTGCAATCGCGCCGAAAGGGCGGCATGGTCGGATAGGCGCTGCCATGCCGCGCCGATGTGCACCTCGCAATGCAGCACGGAAAAACCGCGCACATAGATGCGATCCAGTCGCAGCACCGGCAGCCTGGCGGGGAAACTGCGCGCCGGCTTGCCGCCATGCAGATGAAACACATCATGCATGCCCAGCTCGACGGCCATCGCACGGCTCATCTGGTTGCGCCAGTCGTTGCAATCGCCGGCGATGATCAGCGGCGCATCCGGCGGTATCTCGCTGCGCACATAGTCGATCAGGGTCTGGGTTTGCGTGCGCCGCCCCCGGGCAAACAGCCCCAGATGCACGCACAGGCAATGGATGCGCCGCCGCCCCAGATCGATCTCGCAGTGCAGCAGCCCGCGGCTTTCGAAACGATGCGCGGAAATATCCTTGTTCAGCGTCTGAAGTAGCGGAAATCGGCTGAGGATCGCATTGCCATGATGGCCCGCCTCATACACCGAATTCTTGCCATAGGCCGAGTGCGGCCAGATATCCTGCGCGAGAAATTCATGCTGGGCGCAGTGCGGATAGTTGTGGAAGCGCTCGCCGTGCCGGGTATGCTCGCCCTGCACTTCCTGCAGGAACACGATATCCGCATCCAGCTCACGCAACCGGTCACGCAGCTCGTGCAGCACGACACGGCGGTTGAAATGGGAAAAGCCCTTGTGGATGTTGTAGGTCGCGATCGTCAGGGTTTGCATGTGCGTCATTCTACCCAATCGGCAGGCTGGAGCGGCAAGCCTTAAGGATTGCTTAAGATTTCCGTCCCATACTGCCGCACATCGTCAACAACACAAGGAGTCAGCAATGCGCCCACAATTCGCTTTCACAACGCTGCTTATCTGCTCGGCATTCCCCATGAGTACATATGCAGAAATGTCCGCACCCGCAGAAGACTCGACGTCACGCGCGGTCACTGCCATAGTCCAGCCTATTGAAGACATCGCAGACATACACAACTCTCCGGTCATCACAGCAAACCCAACCAAGCTCGCTGCCAATGAGACCAGCATTACCGAGCTGCGCAAACTGCGCCAGGCTGGCGAAGCGAGGGAGCGTCATTTGCGTGCGCAATACCGATCACGCGGGCTGGAATACCCGGTGCGTTTCGAAGGCGACTGAGCCGTGTAGCAACCCCCTCCAAATGACCAGTGATGATGCCGGGTGTAGGAGCGAGCCCTGCCTGTGTTATTGGGGCTTCAGCCCCTTACAACCACGGCGTACCCCTGGCGGGTGCTGCCCGCGAAACCCAACATCAAACACAAAACCGCCCGATGTAGTCCATCATAAGGCCATTCGTGTTGATAACCAGCGGCTTATGTCACCGCCTTTAGGTGACTTAGCCGAATGGCTAGTAGTTTCATCAGCGTAGCGGCAGTTTTTGCCGCGAAGTCGAAACATGAATGGCCAAAGTCAAAACCGCCGGGGGTAGGCCGGTAATGGGGGTTTGTGGCTGTAGGATGGGTGGAGAGCAACGATACCCATCGTTATTATGCGGAAGTTCAAGGTTTGCCGGGGGTTGCCCGGCAGAATTGCAGGGTGAGTGAAACGTAGCAACACCCATCAATTTCACCCCGATGGGTATCGCGTTGTTCAACCCATCCTACCGCGCTTCGTGCCCACCCGAGCAGGGTGCAAAGCACCAAGTACAGCTTTCAGGTAGGCTATTACAAAGCTCGATGGGCTGCTGTGTGCTGCGGAACTTCAACACTACCATAGAAAAATACGTCTAGGCCAGATTATCTAGATACTTCGTTCTATATGCTCAGGCTGGAATGTATGATTCAATCCGTCCGTACTATCAATGCATATGCGGAACAATAAAAACTGAGGGCTTCAATGAATCAATTGCTTACCGGAAACATGTATTCCGCACTATTACTGATAGTACAGACTGTGGGTCTGTCTAATAACTGTTAGGCATTCAGGAGCCAGCTCGCCGTGCTTGAAGTTGTCCTATCTTCTGTCGGTTCTGCCGCGCTGGTCGCAGCAGTTCTTTGGCTCGGGCGAACCTGGATCAAGGAGCGGCTGACTGCAAGCATTCGGCTGGATACCGAGCGAGATCTGGCGAAGCTCAAATCAGACTTAGACAGAGCCTCTCAACGCATCAAAGATCTCGCACTTGCCGGTACCTCCGCAAACGCGCAGGTGGAGGGGGCACTTCTTGAGCATCGCATTAGCGCCGTAAACAGGGTCTGGGAATCGGTCCTTAGCTGGCACACAGTATCCGCGGCGACCATGATGGTTTCGGTCCTGTCAGACGATTGGTTGAAGGAGAACGCGTCCCATCCAGGAACGAAATCAACCTTCGAGCAATTGTTGAAGAATACTGATCACTTGAACTTCATGAAGAAGCAGAATGAGACGGAGCTCGTCCGCCCTTTTCTGTCCGAGCAAATTTGGGCTCTGTACGCGGCATATCACAGCTTTCTTTCGGCTCGGCTCGTGAAAGCGTCCCTCCTGGCAATTCCTGGCATTGATCATGCCGAAGCGTTATCGCGATTCAATGAGCGCGATCTAGTACAAAAATCGGCGCCATCCGAAATCTTTGCGGCTTACGATAAGAACCCATATGTCGGGACAGAGCCGTATCTGCGCTACCTTCGTGAGGAAATGCTGATGCAGTTCCGAGAGTTCCTGTCTGGTGAACGGGCTGGGAATCTCGCGGTACAGGATGCCGCAAAGATTCTCCACGCGGCAGAGGACCTCGCAGCTAAGTCTTCGGCCACCTCGAGCAAGGCGCAGCATGAAAAGAATGCCTAACAGGTCGTTCGACACGGACACGCAGCGGCATTGCGCCGCGGGGCATATGCTTACCAGCACGCTTCGTGGCGCAATGCCGCTGCGTGCAGGTCAACTCCGACGTTAGGCATAAATATGAGCATCATGGCATTTCTTATCTTCAGGGTTGTTATCATAATTTTTTTACCCCTTTTGGTTGTTGTTTTCGCCGTAGCTGCACCTCATACAATTTATTCGCTGATCAAAAAACGACGACCCAACTTTTCCCATGTGTGGGGTACTTTTCTTTCCGCGCTCTTGTTCGAGCTAATATTTGCAGTCGCGGCCTTAATATTGGTCATACTTTTTTCTAAGTTTGTCCCTCCAATGTTCATTATATTGGCTACCCTGTGTTCAGCCGTTGCTGGCAGCATCAGCTTTATTTATTTTTTCTTTCGAGGTACTCCTGCATGGTGTCATTGGGGCGCCTTGGGAAGATTATTCCTATGGCCGCCACGTTAATCGGCCTAACACTACATTCGAGAGGGACCGCGCGGAGTAACATAAAAATGTCGGCGAGCACTGATGAAACAGCTAGCCTTTCGACTAGACCATCAAACGACGATAGCCAAGTCGCTGGTTATCAGGGCGAACGGTCTTATATATGCGCTAAGCGTTGCCAATGCCGCGGGTCGGCAATCCAATCTGCTTCGCAAACTCCAGCATGCGCTGGATCGGCAGCACCGCGCGCGGGATGATGGCCGGATCGACATGGATCTCGTTGTTGCCCGCACCCGCAAGGGGTAGGCCGGCGGGCACCCCGCCGCTACGCGACGACCCTCCCGCTCTTTCCAACACCTCGGCCAGGTTGAGCAGGCCGTTCATCGCCATCCACGGGCAATGGCTACAGCTGGTGCAGTTCGCCCCCTGCCCGGCCGTCGGCGCCTCGAGGAAAATTTTATCCGGGCACAGCGTGCGCATCTTGTGCAGGATGCCGTTGTCAGTCGCAACGATGAACAGCCTGGCGGCGGAATTCTGCGCGGCCTTGATCAACTGCGTGGTGGAGCCGACCACATCGGCCAGCTTGACCACCGCACGCGGCGACTCGGGATGCACCAGCACCAGCGCGTCCGGATACTGTGCCTTGAGCTCGAGCAGCTCCTTGGCCTTGTATTCGTCATGCACGATGCACGAACCTTGCCAGAGCAGCATGTCCGCACCGGTCTGTTCCTGCACGTAGCCGCCCAGGTGGCGATCCGGCGCCCATAGTATCTTCTCGCCGCGCTCTTTCAAATGTTTGACGATGGGCAACGCGATCGAGCTGGTCACCATCCAGTCGGCACGCGCCTTTACCGCCGCGCTGGTGTTGGCATATACCACCACGGTGCGGTCCGGATGCGCATCGCAGAATGCGGCGAACTCGTCTGCCGGACAGCCGAGGTCGAGCGAGCATTCCGCTTCGAGGTCGGGCATCAGCACGCGTTTCTCCGGATTCAGGATTTTCGCGGTCTCGCCCATGAAGCGCACCCCCGCCACGACGATGGTCCTGGCCGGATGCTGATGACCGAAGTTCGCCATGTCCAGCGAATCGGAGACGATGCCGCCGGTGGCTTCCGCCAGATCCTGCAAGTCGGGATGCACGTAATAATGCGCCACCAGCACTGCATCCTGCTCCTTCAGCATGCGCTTGATGCGCGCGATCAGTTCGCTTTTCTGCCCGGCCGCGGGCTCCTGCGGGCGTTTCGCCCATGCCTGCGCGGTGCTGCAGCTGATCTGCGCAGTGTCGGGATGCTCGTAAGCGATCGGAATGATGTTATCGGGCATGTTGCACTCTTTCCGGTAATTGCAAAATTGCCGCGCGATTGCTGGGCGAAAAGACCTTTTCTGCGGCCTCCTGCCAAGACAACCATTGCTGGCTCAAATGTTCGCGCGGCGCAAGTTGGATATCAACCGGGCGGGGAAGTTGCAGGCCGAACACATGCTCGGTGTTGGTGGTGACGCCTTGGGGATAGCGATGCCGCCACTGCGGATAAATCTCGTAGCTGTTTTGCAACTGCCAGTCGGCCAGCGGATAGTCGCCGGCATTCAGCCCGGTCTCTTCGCGCACTTCGCGGATCGCCGTCGCCAGCAGCGACTCATCCCCCTCGCGGCTGCCGGTCACCGATTGCCAGTAGCCGGGATGATCGGCGCGCTCCAGCAACAGCACATCCAGCGCGGCAGTGTACATCACCACCAGCACCGAGACCGGCTGCTTTAAACCGGGCATGGTCAGGAGAAGAAGATCCAGAACGGCTTGTTGCGCTGCCGCCAGTACACCACGGTATCCGCGAGCAGGTCCTGGGCGATCTCGCGATCGTTCGCCGACAGGCCGAAGGTATCGCTGACATTGCGCAACAGTAGGATGTAACCGGGAGCGTCGTGCCAAGACAGGTCGCACAGGGCATCGGCCAGCGCGTCCCAGTTGACCCCGAACTCGGGCGGAAAGCTCGCCGCACGCGCCAGCGCCTCGAGCAGGTTCTGCTTGCCCTTGATGCCCTTCAGGTCGGCATCGAATAATGCGAACCCGGCTTCCCGTGCGGCGTTGCGCAATTCATCCACGCTGCATGCCAGCGTGTAGCTACCCGCCGCGGAAGGATTGTTCAATTGTTGTGCCAGCGAATTCATGGCTGCTCTCCGATACGCTTGAAGGTTCGATAGTGATCCGGACTGTAATAGCACTCCACCGGCTTCCCGCACACGATGCGCCGCGCTCCACGGTTGCGCGCGCCGGGCGTCTGGACGGTGTACTCATGGTAGTAACCGCGCGGGCGTTTCGGCAAGATGCGCTCGTAATTGCCGAACACCGCGCCGTCACGCTCATACGGGAACGGCCCGCCATTCCTGATGAGCCGCAGCGTCTCGCGCGCCTCGGCCGGCAAGTCGGCTGCCGCAACACCCTGTTCCGCCGCCTGCACCTGCGGCAGCCACAACACCATCGCCAGCAGCCATAGCCGCAATCGATGCGCCATCGTTTATTCCTTGGCGACTTCGACGGTGGCCTGAGCCTGCTGGCGCAGGCGGATATGCAGGTCGCGCAACTGGCGCTCGTCCACCGCACTCGGCGCGTGGGTCAACAGACACTGCGCACGCTGGGTTTTCGGGAAGGCGATCACGTCGCGGATCGATTCGGCGCCGGTCATCATGGTCACAATGCGATCCAGACCGAACGCCAGCCCGCCATGCGGCGGTGCGCCGTATTGCAGCGCGTCCAGCAGGAAGCCGAACTTGAGTTGCGCTTCTTCCGCGCTGATGTTGAGCGCGCGGAACACCTTGCTCTGCACTTCTTCCTTGTGGATACGCACCGAGCCGCCGCCCAGCTCCCAGCCGTTCAATGCCAGGTCGTAAGCCTTGGCCAGGCAGCGACCGGGATCGCTTTCCAGGAATTCCAGATGCTCATCCTTGGGCGAGGTGAACGGATGGTGGCAGGCAACCCAGCGCTTGGCCTCGTCGTCGTATTCGAACATCGGGAAGTCCACCACCCACAGCGGTTTCCATTTGTCGCCGGTGACGTAGCCCTTGTCGTGGCCGATCTTGCTGCGCAACGCGCCCAGTGCGTCGTTGACGATCTTTTCCTTGTCCGCGCCGAAGAAGATGATGTCGCCGTTCGCAGCACCCGTGCGCTGCATGATGGTCTGCAGCGCCTGTTCGTGGATATTCTTCACGATAGGGGACTGCAGGCCGGTCTCGTTCAGTTGCGTGACATCGTTGACCTTGATGTAGGCCAGGCCCTTTGCGCCGTAGATGCCGACAAACTTGGTGTATTCGTCGATCTCGCCGCGCGTAAATGCACCGCCGCCGGGCACGCGCAGTGCCGCGACGCGGCCGCCTGCGGAATTGGCCACGCCGGCGAACACCTTGAACGCGACATCCTTGACCGCATCGGTGACTTCGGTCAGCTCCAGGGTCACGCGCAGGTCAGGCTTGTCGGAACCGAAACGCGCCATCGCCTCGGCATAGGTCATCCTCGGGAACGGATTGGGCAGATCGACATTCATCGTTTCCTTGAAGATGGAACGGATCATTTCCTCCATCAGCGCGGTGATCTGCGTCTCGTTCAGGAACGACGTCTCGATATCCACCTGGGTGAATTCCGGCTGGCGGTCTGCGCGCAGATCCTCGTCGCGGAAGCACTTGGTGATCTGGTAATAACGGTCGAAGCCCGCCACCATCAGCAGTTGCTTGAACAGCTGCGGCGACTGCGGCAACGCGAAGAATTCGCCCGGATGCACGCGCGAGGGCACCAGGTAATCGCGCGCGCCTTCCGGCGTGGACTTGGTCAGCATCGGCGTCTCGACGTCGATGAAGCCGCGACTGTCCAGAAAGCGGCGGAACGCCATCGCGACCTTGTAGCGCAGCATCATGTTCTTCTGCATCTGCGGACGGCGCAGATCGATCACGCGGTGGGTCAGACGCACGTTCTCGGACAGGTTCTCATCGTCGAGCTGGAACGGCGGAGTAACCGCCGCGTTCAGCACCTCGATCTCGTGGCACAGGATCTCGATCTCGCCGCTGGTGATGTTGGGATTGGTGGTGCCCTCGGGACGACGGCGCACACGGCCGGTGATGCGCAGCACGAACTCGTTGCGCACCGATTCGGCGATCTTGAACATCTCGGCGCGATCCGGATCGCACACCACCTGAGCCAGGCCCTCGCGGTCGCGCAGGTCGATGAAGATCACCCCGCCGTGGTCGCGGCGGCGGTGCGCCCAGCCGCACAGGCTGACGGTCTGGTCGAGTTGGTCGGTATTCAGTAATCCACAATAATGAGTTCGCATGATTCAGCTTCTTAGAAAAAACAAATGGGTTAATCAGGCATCGGCCTTGCGGGTGCAAGGGTTGCAGGTTCGGCATCCGCCACCACCCCCATCGACACGATGGAGCGCAGCGCTGCATCCACGGACATATCCAACGCGATCGTGTCCGCCTTGCGCACATAGAAATAAAAACCGTTCACCGGGCTGGGCGTGGTCGGGATGAACACCGCGACATATTCCTCGTCGAACTTGCCGGAGACTTCACCCGGGACGCTGGTCTGAAACGCCAGAGACCATGCCTCGGGATGCGGATAGCGCACCAGCAACACCTGACGGAAGGAATTGCCGCTGCCTGACAACAGCGTGTCGCTGACCTGTTTGACGCCCTTGTAGATGCTGCCGACGAACGGCACGCGCAGCATCGCCTTCTCGGATTGCGCCCAGATGCGCTGGCCGAACACGTTGCGGATCAGCAACCCGGTCACCAGCACCACGACAAAGGTCAGGATGATGCCCAGGCCGGGGATGTGTATGCCCAGCACCCGGTCCGGGTGCCAGCTTTCCGGCAGCAGCAGCAATGTCTGATCCATCGTGCCGATCACCAGATCCAGCGCCCAGAACGTGATGCCGAGCGGAATCCAGATCAGCAGCCCGGTGATGAGGTATTTTTTCATCGATCAGGCGTTACCGCTTGCCACCGGGCAGGAACCGGCGCTGGCACAGGGCGCGCACTCGGCCTTGGGCTTGCCGCTGTTCTTGAAATCGGTAGCGTAGTAGCCGTTGCCCTTCAGCTGGAAACCGGCAGCGGTCAGCTGTTTGCTGAAACTCTCCTTGCCGCACTCCGGGCAGGTGCTGAGCGGTGCATCGCTGATCTTTTGCATCACGTCCTTCTGCAGGCCGCAATCGTGACATGCATATGCATAAATAGGCATGAATTCCTCCTATCAGGTATTTTCGAAAGGCGCGCATTATACCCGAGCAGCGCCGCCTAAGCAGCCTAACACGATGGATTTTTTGTATATTTTTCGGCGTCTCCGGACGTACGGACGGCACAACCGGCAGCCTGTCGCAGGCTTTGCCCCCCGTTCATGCACAAACTTGGCGATGATCCCGATACATAGCGATCATTCGGGTATAATGCGCCCCGCCCTGCGCCTAACCAATCAGCACAGCGGCTCTCTTATCCACTCCCGATCTGTTTCGATCGCTTATTCGTCTGCCCCGATTGGTGCTGCTCAAGATTCGAGCGGCAGGCCGTCGCAGGAGTCCGTTTTGTCCAATAGCACGTCTCACCCAACCACGTTCGCCAGCCTCAATCTGGCACAACCCCTGTTGCGCGCCATCGAAGATGCCGGCTACACCCAACCCACCCCGGTGCAAGCCCAGGCCATACCGCTGGTGCTGGCCGGCGGCGACCTGCTGGCCGGCGCGCAGACCGGCACCGGCAAGACCGCCGGTTTCACGCTGCCTATCCTGCATCGCCTTGCCGAAAAGCCCGCCGCCACCCCTGGTTCCGGCCGGCCGCGCTGCCTGATCCTGACCCCGACGCGCGAACTCGCCGCGCAGGTCGAAGAATCGGTGCAGACCTACGGCAAATACCTGCCGTTCAAGTCCATGGTGATGTTCGGCGGCGTCAACATCAACCCGCAGATCAAGTCGCTGCGCGGCCAGATCGACATCCTGGTCGCAACGCCCGGCCGTCTGCTCGATCACGTCGGCCAGAAGACGCTGGACCTGTCCGGCGTCGAGATCCTGGTGCTGGACGAAGCCGACCGCATGCTGGACATGGGCTTCATCCGCGACATCCGCAAGATCCTCGCGCTGCTGCCCAAGCAACGCCAGAACCTGCTGTTCTCGGCCACCTTTTCCGACGAGATCAAGACACTGGCCGACGGCCTGCTGCACAATCCCGGCCTGGTCGAAGTGGCGCGCCGCAACACCACCTCCGAACTGGTGGAACAGAGCGTGCACCTGATCCCGCAAAAGCTGAAGAGTTACCTGCTGTCGCACCTGATCAAGCACAACGACTGGAAGCAGGTGCTGGTATTCACCCGCACCAAGCACGGCGCGAACCGCCTCGCGGAAAAACTCACTGCGGATGGCATCCGCACGCGGTCTGGACATCGACATGCTGCCGCATGTGGTGAATTTCGAATTGCCCAACGTGCCCGAAGATTACGTGCACCGCATCGGCCGCACCGGCCGCGCAGGCAGCAGCGGCGCCGCGATCTCGCTGGTCGACAGCGAAGAGTTCCAGCATCTCAAGGACATTGAGCGCCTGATCAAGCACAGCATCCCCAAGGTAACGATAGACAGCTTCGTCGCACCGACGCACATTCCGGCAGATGCGCCGCGTCCACCGCGCCCGCAGCACGGGCAGCGGCGGCACAGCAATACCACCGCAAGCAGCGGCAATCGCAATCATCAGGCACGTGACGGCCAAGGCCAGAAACCACGCCAGCCACGCGATCCGCAGGCTCGCCCCCCGCAACAACGTGACCCGCAGGCACGCAATGCCTCCCAACCCGGCAAGCCCCGCCCGCCACAAAAAACCAAGCCGGCCCCCAAGCTGCTTTCCGAAGCCGCACGCCATCAGGCGATGCCGCAACCGGCGCTGTTCTCACCCAAGCCTGTATCACGGCGCGGGCGTTAAGCGACAGGGAATCATCATCACCGATATTCGCGCGTATAAACCGTGTCCACGCCGTCGTCGGTGATGGTCAGCTTGCCGTCGAAAATCTTGTAAGGCAGGTTGCGTATGATGCGTTTGTGGGTGATCTGGATCACGCCATTGCCGGCAGCATAGTAATGGCGCTTGCCCTTGTAGACGATGATGCCGTTGGATTGGAAGGTGATCCGGCCGTTGGCGCTGCGCCAGGTGCCAATCAGCCTGGCCGCCGGCTTGCCTGCCACCTCGCGCGGGTGGTCAGCCGCCTGTACCGACACGGCCACACTGCTCAACAGCAGCGCCACGAACAACATCAAACAACGCAACAACATCACGGCCACCTCCGTCCATTATTGTGCGGCACGTTAAAAGGCCGCGTGCGAGCTGTCAACACGTTCACGCTTCCTCGCGCCGCCACTGCCCCGGCTCCAGACCGCCCAGCGTCCAATCGCCGATGCGATAACGGATCAGCCGCAGCGTCGGCAGGCCGACCGCAGCGGTCATGCGCCGCACCTGGCGATTCCTGCCTTCGCGTATCGTCAGCTCCAGCCAGCCGGTCGGGATCACCTTGCGAAAACGCACCGGCGGGGTACGCGACCACAGGTTTTCCGGCTCGTCGATCAACCTTGCCTCGGCAGGCAAGGTCATGCCGTCCTTGAGCTGCACGCCGCCGCGCAGCTGCGCCAGCGCAGCCTGATCCGGCACGCCTTCGACCTGCACCCAGTAGGTCTTGGCCAGCTTGTGCCTGGGGTCGGTGATGCGATGCTGCAGCTTGCCGTCATCGGTCAGCACCAGCAGCCCTTCGCTGTCGGTATCCAGCCTTCCGGCAGGATAAACCTCGGGAACAGCGATATAATCCGCCAGCGTCGGATGCAGGCCATCGCGACTGAACTGGCAGATCACCCCATAGGGTTTGTTGAACAGCAAAATACAGCTCATCTCACTCTTTCATTAACTAGCGTTTTCAATTTCCGGAAACAGACATGATGCCCCCAAAAATCATTTATACCCTGACCGATGAAGCCCCCGCACTGGCGACCTTCTCCCTGCTCCCTGTCGTGCAAGCCTTCACCAAGGCTGCCGGCATTGCCGTCGAGACACGCGACATCTCCCTGGCGGGACGCATACTCGCGAACTTCCCCGAAAACCTGGCCGCCTCACAAAAGGTCCCGGACGAACTGACCGAGCTGGGTGAGCTGACGCTGAAGCCGGAAGCCAACATCATCAAGCTGCCGAATATTAGCGCATCGGTCCCGCAATTGAAGGCGGCGATCAAGGAATTGCAATCGCAAGGCTACAAGGTGCCGGACTATCCGGAAGACCCGAAGAGCGACGCCGAGAAGGAGATCAAGGCGCGTTACGGCAAGGTGCTCGGCAGCGCGGTGAACCCGGTGCTGCGCGAAGGCAATTCGGACCGCCGTGCCGCCGCCTCGGTCAAGCAATATGCGCGCAAGCATCCGCACCGGATGGGCAAGTGGGAAGCCACTTCCAAGACACGCGTGGCGCATATGAACAGCGGCGACTTCTACGGCAGCGAAAAATCCGTGACGCTGCCTGATGCCACTCTCGCCCGCATCGAATTCGTCGGCCAGGACGGCAAGGTCGCCATACTCAAGGAAAAACTGCCACTCAAGGCCGGCGAGATCATCGATGCCGCCGTGATGAGCCGCCGCGCGCTGCGCAAATTCTACGAAGAGCAGATCGCAGCGGCCAAGAAAGAGGATGTGCTGCTGTCGCTGCATCTCAAGGCCACGATGATGAAGATATCCGATCCCATCATGTTCGGCCACGCCGTCTCGGTGTTCTTCAAGAACGTGTTCGACAAGCACGGAGCGCTGCTGAAGGAGCTGAAGGTCAATGTCAACAACGGTTTCGGCGACATGGAAGCCAAGGTGCTGGCGTTGCCGGAAGCCAAGCGTGCCGCCATCGTGGCTGACATCGCCGACTGCTTCCGCAACGGGCCGCCGCTGGCGATGGTGAATTCCGACAAGGGCATCACCAACCTGCACGTGCCATCCGACGTGATCGTCGATGCCTCGATGCCACCGATGATCCGCGACGGCGGCAAGATGTGGGGCGCCGATGGGAAAGCGTATGACACGCTGGCGATGATCCCGGATCGCTGCTACGCGGGCGTGTACGTGGCCACCGTCGAGGACTGCAAGAAGAACGGCGCGCTCGACCCCGCCACGATGGGCTCCGTACCGAACGTCGGCCTGATGGCACAGCAGGCCGAAGAATACGGCTCGCACGACAAGACCTTCGAGGCCGCAGGCGCTGGCGTGGTGCGCATCGTCGATCTCTCCGGAACAGTCCTGCTGGAACAGCAGGTCGAACCAGGCGACATCTTCCGCGCCTGCCAGACCAAGGATGCGCCTGTCCAGGACTGGGTGAAGCTCGCCGTCACGCGCGCGCGCTTAAGCAACACGCCTGCGATCTTCTGGCTGGACAAACGGCGCGCGCATGATGCGCAGATCATCGCCAAGGTCGAAAAGTACCTCAAGGACCACGACACCACCGGGCTGGACATCAAGATCATGGAGCCGGCGGACGCCTGCCGCGCAACCCTGGCGCGCATCCGCCAGGGCAAGGACACGATCTCCGTCACCGGCAACGTGCTGCGCGATTACCTCACCGACCTGTTCCCGATACTGGAACTCAACACCAGCGCCAAGATGCTGTCCATCGTGCCGCTGATGAACGGCGGCGGATTGTTCGAGACCGGCGCAGGCGGTTCAGCGCCCAAGCACGTGCAACAGTTCCAGCAGGAAGGCTATCTGCGCTGGGATTCGCTGGGCGAATTCCTGGCGCTGGGCGTATCGCTGGAACATCTGGCGCAAACCTTCGGGAACGACAAGGCCCAGGTACTGGCGGATACGCTGGACCAGGCGATCGGCAAAATCCTCGATAACGACAAATCACCCGCACGCAAGGTGGGCGAGATCGACAATCGGGGCAGTCATTTCTACCTCGCGCTGTACTGGGCACAGGCGCTCGCCACGCAGACCAATGACAAGGAATTGCAGACGCGTTTCGCACCGCTGGCCAAGGCATTGACCGACAATGCCGCGCAGATCGACAAGGAATTGCTGGCGGCTCAAGGCAAGCCGGTCGACATGGGCGGGTATTACCATGCGGATTTCGGCAAGACCTCGAAAGCCATGCGCCCGAGCGCGACGTTCAATGCCGCATTGGCCGCCATTTGAATCGCCGAAAGGCTGAACGTTGGCATCCAACCAAGGGAGCAAGACCATGAAGAAGTCCTATATCGCCGCATTGTTCCTGCTCGTCGTCGCGGCGCTGGCCGCCTACCTCTGGTTCAACAATCCCCTCGGAGCGCTGATCAAGGCCGGCATAGAAACATTCGGCCCCGACATGACCCAGGCTCAGGTGCGTATCAGCAAGGTGACCCTGTCACCGACTGACGGCCGAGGCGCGCTCAGCGGCCTGCTGCTGGGCAACCCCAAGGGATTCAAGACACCGCACGCGCTGAAGGCGAACCACATCGAGGTGATGATAGAACCGGCGACGCTGGCTGACGATGTCGTGCTGATCCACAAGATATTGATCGACGCACCGGAGATCAGTTATGAGAAGGGTGACAACGGTAGCAACTTCGACGCGATCCAGCATAACGTTGAACAATATCTCGGCGCTGGCGGCAAAAAATCAGAATCCGGCAGCGGCCGCAAGATGATCATCGAATCGCTGGTCATCCGCGGCGCCAAGGTCAATTACAACGGCATGCTGGACCTGTCGCTACCCGACATCGAGCTGCACAACATAGGAAAGAAATCGGGGGGGGCGACATCCGCCCAGGTCGTCGCGGCGATCGTCGCAAAACTGAATGCGGAACTGGCGATCGCACTGGCGAAATCGGCGGCGATCGGCGCGGTGGGCGGTGTGGCAATCGGGGTCGGAATGGGGATCAAGAGCCTGCTTGGCAAATAACCCCGGCTTCGCCCGAAAAAAAAGCCTGGTGCTCACGCACCAAGCCTTTTCCGCAAAGCAGGGACCGATTAAGGAGCCTGGATGTTGGATGCTTGCTTGCCCTTAGGACCCTGAACTACTTCAAAGGTAACCTTCTGGCCTTCTTTGAGGGACTTGAAGCCGCTCATGTTGATTGCGGAAAAGTGCGCGAACAGGTCTTCGCTGCCGTCATCGGGAGTGATGAAACCAAAACCCTTTGCATCGTTGAACCATTTAACTGTACCAGTTGCCATGTGATTGCTTCCTTACTAAAAAAACGGGAAAGACTCCCGCGAACTGTTTGAATCTAAGATCGCACACGGCAAGACCAGTACTGCAGATACTTTGAATCAAACACCAGCCCGCTTTTTACTCTTAATTGCCGGGAAACGTCAAGGGGATTTTTAACAATTTTTGATTAGGCTTGAAAAAGCCTCTCTAATCGTCAAGCATACCCCCAGCGCAACCTGTCAGAATACGCATCAGAAACTATGGCTACCAAACAACAGAACAGCTCGGTACTCGCGCCGGAACGGGCCAAGACAAAACCGCCCAGCATGTACAAGGTGATTTTGTTCAATGACGATTACACCACGATGGAGTTCGTCATCGAAGTGCTGCAACGTTTTTTTGCAATGGATCGTGAACGCGCCATGCAAACCATGCTCAAAGTGCATAACGAAGGCTCTGCGGTATGCGGGGTATATTCGCGTGATGTCGCTGAAACCAAAGTCGCCCAGGTGACAGAATTTGCTAAACAGCACGGGCATCCGCTACGATGTGGCACGGAGGAAATCTGAAATGATTGCGCAAGAACTAGAGGTCAGCCTGCATTTGGCATTTGTCGAAGCGCGCCAGAAGCGCCATGAGTTCATCACCGTCGAGCACCTGCTGCTCGCGATGCTGGACAACGCCTCTGCCGCCCAGGTGCTGCGCGCCTGCGGTGTGAACATCGACGAGCTGCGCCCGGTGGTGGCGGCCTTCGTCGACAAGCACACGCCGATCGTTCCCGGCGACAGCGAAGTCGACACGCAACCCACCGTCGGCTTCCAGCGCGTGATCCAGCGCGCAATCCTGCATGTGCAATCCGCCAACAAGAAAGAAGTGTCCGGCGCCAACATCCTCGCCGCGCTGTTCGGCGAGAAGGATTCGCACGCGGTGCATTTCCTCACCGAACGCGGCCTGACCCGCCTTGATGTAGTCAACCATATCGCACACGGCATCACCAAGAGCGAAGCGGGCAGCAACACACAGCCCGCCAGCGAGAGCGAAGCCGAGCAGCAGAATACCGATGAAGGTGTGCTGAAAAACTACACGCTGGACCTGAACGCCCATGCGCTAGCCGGCAAGATCGACCCGCTGATCGGCCGTGAACTGGAGCTGGAACGCACGATCCAGACGCTCTGCCGCCGCCGCAAGAACAACCCGCTGCTGGTCGGAGAGGCCGGCGTGGGCAAGACCGCGATCGCGGAAGGCCTGGCCCGCCGCATCGTCGAGGAGAGCGTGCCGGACATCCTCAAGGATGCCCGCGTCTACTCGCTGGACATGGGCGCGCTGCTGGCCGGCACCAAATATCGCGGCGATTTCGAGCAACGCCTGAAGGCCGTGCTGAAAGAATTGAGCGCAGCACCGAATGCGATCCTGTTCATCGACGAGATCCACACGCTGATCGGCGCAGGTGCAGCTTCCGGCGGCACGATGGACGCCTCCAACCTGCTCAAGCCGGCGCTGTCCAACGGCCAGCTGAAGTGCATAGGCGCGACCACCTACCAGGAATATCGTGGCATCTTCGAGAAGGACCACGCGCTGTCGCGCCGCTTCCAAAAAGTCGATGTGCCAGAGCCTTCCGTCGAGCAGACCATCGAAATCCTGAAGGGACTGAAATCGCGCTTCGAGGAACACCACAGCGTCAAATTCAGTGCCGCCGCGATCACCAGCGCGGCCGAGCTCTCCGCGCGTTTCATCAACGACCGCCACCTGCCCGACAAGGCGATCGACGTGCTGGACGAAGCCGGCGCGGCACAACGCATCCTGCCGAAATCTCGGCAGAAGAAGATCGTCGGCAAGCACGAGATCGAGGAGATCATCGCCAAGATCGCGCGCATCCCGCCGCGCACCGTCTCTTCCGATGACCGCAACGCGCTGAAGACGCTGGACCGCGACCTGAAGGCCGTGGTGTTCGGCCAGAACAAGGCGATCGACGCGCTCGCCACCGCGATCAAGATGTCGCGCAGCGGCCTAGGCAATCCGCAGAAACCGATCGGCAGCTTCCTGTTCTCCGGCCCGACCGGCGTCGGCAAAACCGAAGTCGCGCGCCAGCTGGCCTATGCGATGGGCATGCCGCTGCATCGCTTCGACATGTCCGAATACATGGAACGCCATGCCGTATCGCGTCTGATCGGCGCGCCGCCGGGCTATGTCGGTTTCGACCAGGGCGGCCTGCTCACCGAAGCGATCAGCAAACAGCCGCATTGCGTGCTGCTGCTCGACGAGATCGAGAAGGCACACCCGGACATCTTCAATATCCTGCTGCAGGTGATGGACCACGGCACGCTGACCGACAACAACGGGCGCAAGGCCGACTTCCGCAACGTGGTGATCATCATGACCACCAATGCGGGCGCCGAAGCGCTGAACAAGACCCAGATCGGCTTCGCCAAGTCGGACACCGCCGGCGACGAGATGGCCGACATCAAGCGCCTGTTCACGCCGGAATTCCGCAACCGCCTCGATGCGATCATCTCGTTCGCGCCGCTGGACAAGGAAGTCATTCTGCGCGTCGTGGACAAGTTCCTGATGCAACTCGAGGAGCAGCTGCACGAGAAAAAAGTGGACGTGGTGTTCGCCGATGCACTCAAGGACTATCTGGCCGAGCACGGCTTCGACCCGAAGATGGGCGCCCGCCCGATGTCGCGCCTGATCCAGGATACGATAC
>JACPVZ010000091.1 GCA_016197305.1 Nitrosomonadales bacterium
CCAGCAATGCCCGGCATAAATCGTCCCCGTTCTCGACCATCTCTAAATGTTTCGCGGCGATATCGGACATGCCGGAATAATCGAGAAGCATCCCCAAGTGGAACCTGAAGATCAAATTTTCAGGGGCGATCTCAACCGCCTTCTGCATACACTCGATAGCCGGTGCAACATTCGTCTGGTCAAGCAACAGAGCGTGCAGATTGAAATATGCCTGCGGGAATCGTGGTGCCAGCCTTATTGCTTCATGGTATGAATTAAGGGCGGAATCCAGGCGCCCGGACTGGATGTATGCGTTTGCCAGATTGCAGTGGAACACCGGGATATTTCCCTGCCGCTTTATGGCACGCTCTATAAGACTTGCCGCCTCTGGATACCTGCCCTCCTGATGCTCTATCATCCCCAGGTAATGCAGATAATGCATGGCTTCACCGCCGTCAGGATTTTCTCTCAGCAAGGCCTGGTAAGTCTCTTTCGCTTTATCGAGCTGCCCCTCCTGATGCAACGCGACCGCTTTCAACAGGCGATCTGAGGGCGGCGACACATTCGTTGCATTGAAATCGACACCTTTGGATGTGCCTGTTTGCCTGGGTGAGTTTTCCGCGGCAACAAACTTGCCGGCGCAGCATTTTTTATACTTTTTTCCGCTACCGCATGGGCAAGGATCGTTTCGACTGATTGAACTCATGGAGTTTTCCCGCAAGAAGTGAAGCACTGACCGCATATTAGCAAGAAGCCTGTAAGCCGCGCCAGTGCATCAGCCGGAACAACCGTGTGCCGCGCTGAAGACAGCCCCAGGCCTTCAGAGGCAGGCAACGCTTGCGGCGCGCGAAAAAGAAAAACAATAGTGGTGCGGTTATGCCTGCCACACCCCGAACCCCGCACCGCGCAGATCGATGCCCACCTCCACTTCCCTGTCGCGCGCCTCGTCATAGGACATCGGATTGAATCCCTCATAGAGGTCGGGCAATAGGTGCAGCCCGTATTCCTTGACGTAGCGGTTGGACTGGATGCCGGCCTTGTGCTTGTCGAAGCGCAGGTCGGGGTCCAGCCCGGTCATGCCGACATAGACGCAGGGCTTGCCCGGGATGTAGCCGGGATTGCACTTCCTGAACTTGCCTTCGTGCAGGACGTCTTTCGACAGTTCGATCACATAGACGTGGTAATGCTTGCGGCGTGCCATCGTGCTATTTCACGAATTGCAGCATCAGCCCGATCACCGCGCAGGCCGAGATCACCTGGATCACGCCGCGTTTGTAGCGGAACAGCGCGATGGCTGCGGCCAACGCGACCAACGCGGATATCCAATCGAAGCCACCCGTAAAACCTTGGGGCCACAGCACGTGATAGCCGAAGAACAGCGCCAGGTTCAGGATCACGCCGACCACGGCGGCGGTGATCGCCGTCAGCGGCGCGGTGAATTTCAAGTCGTTGTGCGTGCTTTCCACCAGCGGACCGCCGGCGAGGATGAACAGGAACGACGGCAGGAAGGTGAACCAGGTCACCAGCGCGGCGGCCGCCGCACCGGCCAGGAACAGGTTTTCCGCGCCGAACAAGGCCTGTACATAGCCGCCGATGAAGCCGACGAAGGCCACCACCATGATCAGCGGGCCCGGCGTTGTCTCGCCGAGCGCCAGGCCGTCTATCATCTGCGTCGGTGTCAGCCAGCCGTAGTGACCGACCGCGCCCTGGTATACATAGGGCAGCACCGCATAAGCGCCGCCAAAGGTGAGCAATGCGGCCTTGGTGAAGAACCAGCCCATTTGCGTCAGCGTGTGGTCCCATCCATAGTGGGCCGTCAGCAGCGCCATCGGCAGGCACCACAGCGCCGCGCCGACGATGACGATGCGGATCAGGTGCGTCCAGTTGAAGCGTGCATGCGGCGGGGTCGGCGTATCGTCGTCGATCAATGCCGCACCGAACGATTTGCTCGCCTTGCCGTGCCCGCCGCCGACCTTGAACTTGTCCGGAGCGATGCGCCCGCCCGCATAACCGATGAGTGCCGCCGCCGCGACGATCGCGGGAAACGGCACGTTCAGCGCGAAGATCGCCACGAAGGACGCCGCGGCGACGGCCCATAGTGCGCCATTCTTCAGCGCGCGCGAACCGATGCGGTGTGCCGCATGCACCACGATTGCGGTGACGGCGGGTTTGATGCCGTAGAACAACCCCGCGACCAGGGGCAAATTTCCAAAAGCGATATACACCCACGACAGCGCGATCAGGATCAGCAGCGACGGCAACACGAACAATACACCGGCGATGATGCCGCCCCAGGTACGGTGCATCAACCAGCCGATGTAGGTGGCGAGCTGTTGCGCCTCGGGGCCGGGCAACACCATGCAGTAATTGAGCGCATGCAGGAAACGCCTCTCCGATATCCAGCGTTTCCGCTCGACCAGGTCATGATGCATGATTGCGATCTGCCCGGCAGGGCCGCCGAAGCTGATGAAACCGAGCCTGAGCCAATACCGGAATGCCTGCGCCAGCGTGACCGCTTCAGGCGCTTGTGTGTTGTCGTGTTGTTGCGATGCGTCCATGACTCCTCCTTGGATTATCCAATTTCAGAGCAGACCTTGGACGGTGAGATGTCTTGAGACGGGGAGGCTGCGTTATCCCCGATGACGCGCATTATCGACGCTTCAATGCCGGCAGGCAACTTCCGCTTATTCAAAAAACTGCTAATCAATTCAGGATTTCTTATTTTTCTATCCCGAATCGCCTCTATAGACTGCGCGCTTATCCAACAACAGGAATAAGCAATGTCCCAATTCAAGGCACACAGCGTGCTGCCCGGTTTCAATCTGGCGCTTGGCTTCACGCTGCTCTATCTCTCGCTGATCGTGCTGATCCCGCTGTCCGCGCTGTTCTTCAAGACCGCGACGCTGGGCTGGGGCGGCTTCTGGGAGGTCGTCACCGGCGAGCGCGTGCTGGCTGCGTTGCGCGTGACCTTCGTGACCTCTTTCGCCGCCGCCGTCATCAACGCCCTGTTCGGTCTGATTGTGGCCTGGGTGCTGGTGCGCTACCGCTTTCCCGGCAAGCGCATCGTCGATGCGCTGGTCGATCTGCCGTTCGCGTTGCCCACCGCCGTCGCGGGTATCGTGCTGGCGACCTTGTATGCGCCGAACGGCTGGCTGGGCCAGCATTTCGCCGCGCATGATATCAAGGTGGCCTACACCCCGTTGGGCATCGTGGTCGCGCTGACCTTCATCGGCCTGCCGTTCGTGGTGCGCACGGTGCAGCCTGTGCTGGCCGATGTCGAGGCCGAGGTGGAAGAAGCGGCCGCCAGCCTGGGCGCTGGGCGCTGGGACGTATTCCGTCGCGTGATCTTTCCGGCGATCTATCCGGCGCTGCTGACCGGCTTCGCGCTGGCCTTCGCGCGCGCGATCGGCGAATACGGCTCGGTGATCTTCATCGCGGGCAACATGCCCTACATCTCCGAGATCGCGCCGCTGCTGATCGTCGCCAAGCTGGAGCAATACGACTATGCCGGCGCGACGGCGATCGCGGTGGCGATGCTGCTGATCTCGTTTGCGCTGTTGCTGTCCATCAATGCGCTGCAATGGTGGAGTTCAAGAAGAGGGGGCCGATAATGTTATTGCCATTTTCGTCATTCCCGCGCAGGCGGGAATCCAGTGGGTTTAAACAAAAGGCATTTTTGAATGGCTGGATTCCCGCCTGCGCGGGAATGACGGCTGATTTAGTGGAGCGGCATCTGTCATGAGTATTGCGAAGCTCAATAATCAAGCCACATTATGCAGAAGAATCTCCACCTGCGAATCGAGCGGCGTAACGCTGCTGCTGATCACCGTAGCACTGAGCTACCTCGTGCTGTTCCTCGGCCTGCCGCTGCTGGCGGTATTCGTCGAAGCGTTCTCCAAGGGCTGGGCGTTGTACTGGGCGGCATTGCAGGAACCGGATGCCTGGTCGGCGATCCAGCTGACGCTGATCGCCGCCGCGATTTCCGTACCGGCGAATCTGGTGTTCGGCGTGGCGGCGGCATGGGCCATCGCCAAGTTCGAATTCAAGGGCAAGAGCCTGCTGATCACGCTGATCGACCTGCCATTCGCGGTCAGCCCGGTGGTATCGGGTCTGGTGTTCGTGCTGCTGTTCGGCGCACAGGGCTGGTTCGGCCCGTGGCTGCAGGCACACGACATCAAGCTGATCTTCGCGGTGCCGGGCATCGTGCTGGCCACGATCTTCGTCACCTTCCCGTTCATCGCGCGCGAACTGATCCCGCTGATGCAGGCGCAGGGCAAGGAAGAGGAGGAGGCGGCGGTGTCGCTCGGCGCATCCGGCTGGCAGACCTTCCATCGCGTGACGCTGCCCATCATCGCGCCGGGCGTGGTGGCCGCGGCGCTGTTCGCCTTCGCCGTGTCGTTCGACCAGTTCGTCATCTCCTACTTCCTGGCGCCGCCCGGTGTCTCGACCTTGCCGGTCGAGATCTACGCCGCCATCCGAAAGGGCTTCACGCCCGAGGTCAACGCCGTCTCGGCCGCGCTGGTCACGCTGGCGATCAAGTCGCTGGTCGAGTGGCAGGCGAGACGCAGCGGCGAACCTTTGCATGGAGCACACTGATGAGCATCACCATCGAAAATTTGAACAAGAGCTTCGGCGCGTACAAGGCGCTGGACAACATCAATCTGGAAGTGAACAGCGGCGAGCTGCTGGCGCTGCTCGGCCCCTCCGGCTGCGGCAAGACTTCGCTGCTGCGCATCATCGGCGGCATGGAGCTGGCGGACACCGGCAAGCTGCTGTTCCACGGCGAGGACGTGCGGCAGCGCGATGCGCGCGAGCGCAACGTCGGTTTCGTGTTCCAGCATTACGCGCTGTTCCGCCACATGACGGTGTTCGAGAACGTCGCGTTCGGCCTGCGCGTGAAGCCCAAGAAAGAACGGCATAGCGAGGCGGAGATCAAGCGCCGCGTGCATGAGTTGTTGAGTCTGGTGCAACTGGATTTCCTGCATGACCGTTACCCCGCACAACTTTCCGGCGGGCAGCGGCAGCGCATCGCACTGGCTCGCGCGCTCGCGGTCGAACCGAAGATATTGCTGCTGGACGAACCCTTCGGCGCGCTGGATGCCCAGGTGCGCAAGGAGCTGCGCCGCTGGCTGCGCCGTCTGCACGACGAGCTGCACATCACCAGCATCTTTGTCACCCACGATCAGGAAGAGGCGCTGGAAGTCGCCGACCGCGTGGTGGTGATGAACAAGGGCAGGATAGAACAGGTGGGCACGCCGGACGAGGTGTACGCCGCGCCGGCCACGCCGTTCGTGTACCAGTTCATCGGCAACGTGAACCTGTTCCACAGCCGCGACCATGCGCCGTGGACTGAACATCATGGTGATGCGGTGGCTTATGTGCGCCCGCACGATATCGACATCAGCGTCCTGCCGCAGGACGACACCGCGTTGCCGGTTGAGGTTAAACTGGTGCGCGCGATCGGTTCGGTGGTGCGTGTGGAAGTGGCCGCGGACGACAGCAGCGAGCTGATAGAGATCGAGCTGAGCCGAGAGCGCTTCGATGCCGCACCGCTGGCCAACGGCGACAGGGTATTCATCCGGCCACGGCAGTTCCGCGTGTTCGAGACAGGAGAGCAACATGAATTTTCAGCAACTTAGGATCATCCGCGAGGCGGTGCGCTGCAACTTCAATCTCACCGAGGTGGGCAACGCGCTGTTCACCTCGCAGTCCGGCGTATCCAAGCACATCAAGGATCTGGAGGACGAGCTGGGCGTGGAGCTGTTCGTGCGCAAGGGGAAACGCCTGCTTGGCCTGACCGACCCGGGGCGCGAGTTGCTGGAGATCGTCGAGCGCATCCTGCTCGACGCGAACAACATCAAGAACCTGGTCGAGCAATACAGCCGGCGCGACGAAGGCCAGCTCACCGTGGTCGCGACGCATACGCAGGCATGCTACGCGTTGCCCAGGGTGATCACCGAATTCAAGAGGACATTTCCCAAGGTGCACCTGAAGCTGCACCAGGCCGGCCCCGGCGAGATCGTCGCGATGCTGCTGAACGGCGAGGCGGATATCGGCGTCGCAACCGAGGCGCTGCACGATGTCACCCGGCTGGATTCCTTCCCTTATTACTCGTGGCACCATGCGGTGATCGTCCCCGCCGGCCACCCGCTGGAGCAGGTACCGCCGCTGACCCTGCAAGCGCTGGCTCAATACCCCATCGTCACCTACCACGAAGGGCTGACCGGACGCGCCAAGCTCGACAAGTCGTTCGCCGATGCGGGGCTGGCACCCGACATCGTGATGTCGGCGCTGGATGCGGACGTGATCAAGACCTATGTCGAGCTGGGCATGGGCATAGGCATCATCGCCTCGATGGCGTTCAACCCGGCCAAGGACACCGACCTGCGGCTGCTGAAATGCGAGCACCTGTTCGGCGCGAACACGACCTACATCGCGTTGCGGCGCGGCCATTACCTGCGCAGCTTCGCCTACCGCTTCATCGAACTGTGCTCACCTGCGCTGGACGAGGCGGCGATACGTGCGGGCGTGGCGCATGTGGAGCTTAAGGCATAGCGGACCGACAGCTTGCCGGCCGCTAATGAATGAAGCCCCCAGCCCTGAAGATCCCGACCAGACCGACCATGATCCAGAACATGTTCAGCGTGGTGTAGGCCCTGTCTTTCTTCAGGATGGAACACCAGGAAAGCATCACCGCATCGGCGGTGTTGAATATCCACACGAACATGAACGGGCTCGCCGGCCCCAGCCAGCTGACCAGCGAAAAACTGAAAATACGCATCAGCACACCGGTCATCTCGATATATGACATGTGTTTGCGCACGAAGGAATTGACGCGGTTAAGAGCCATCGGAAGTATGCCCGCAGGTATTTTCAAGCATTCAGCCGGTCCAGCAACTCGTGAATCTTCAGCGGATCTTCGGCACGAAGTATCTTCTGTGTCAGCGTGGCGATTTCCGGCAGGCTGGTGGTCAGCACGCGCTGCTTGACGCTGGGCACCTGCGCCGAGAACATCGAGAACTGGCGCAGGCCGAAGCCCAGCAGCAAACGGGTGTAAGCCAGTTCACCGGCCATTTCGCCGCACACCGAGACCGGCACGTTGAACTTGTTGGCAGTGGCGATCACGCGGGACAACAGGTGCAGCACCGCCGGGTGCAGCGGATCGTAGAGATGCGCCACCTCCTCGTCGGTACGGTCGATCGCCAGCGTGTACTGGATCAGGTCGTTGGTGCCTATAGACAGGAAGTCCAGCTTCTTCGCGAACACATTCATCGCCAGCGCCGCGGACGGGATCTCGATCATGCCGCCGATCTGCACCTCGCGGTTGAACGGGATGCAGTCGTCCTCCAGGCTTTGCTTGGTGGTCTCGATGAAGTGCAGCGTCTGGTTGAGCTCCGCGACACCCGACAGCATCGGGATCAATATCTTGACGTTGCCATAGTGCGTGGCGCGCAGCAGCGCACGCAGCTGGGTGCGGAACAGTTGCGGTTCGGCCAGGCAGAGCCGGATCGCGCGCAGTCCCAGCGCCGGGTTGTTCGCGACCCGCTCCACGCCCTTGAGCTGCTTGTCCGCGCCCAGGTCGAAAGTACGTATCGTGACCGGCTGGCCTTCCATGCCTTCCGCCGCGGCGCGATAGGCTTCGAACTGCTCCTCCTCGTCGGGAAGCTCGTCGCGGTTGAGGAACAGGAACTCGCTGCGGAACAGCCCCACGCCGGTCGCGCCGTTCTCCCTTGCATCGACGATGTCTTCAGGCTTCTCGATGTTGGCGTGCAGCTCGATCAGGCTTCCGTCCAGCGTGTTGGCACGCGCGGTACGCAGGCGCTTCAGCTTCTTGCGTTCGAGCTCCCACTCGCTCTGGCGCAGCTTGTATTCGGCGAGGATCAGCTTGTCCGGATTGACGATCAGCACGCCCTGCTCGCCATCCAGGATCAGCAGGTCCTCTTCGCGGATCAGTTCGCGCGCATGGTGCAGGCCAACCACGCACGGGGTGTTCAGGCTGCGTGCGACGATCGCGGTGTGCGAGGTCGCGCCGCCCACGTCGGTGATGAACGCGGCATATTGCTGCGGCTTGAACTGGATCAGGTCGGCTGGGCTCAAGTCATGAGCGACGAGTATCGTCTCGACATCGTGGCGTGCCGGTGGCGGCTGGTGGCCCGGTTGGCCGAGCAGCTGTTTGAGCAGGCGTTCGGCGACCTGTTTCACGTCGGTCTGCCGTTCGCGCAGATAAGCGTCCTCGAACTGCTCGAACTGCTCCACCAGCGTTTCAGTGTGGGTCTTCAGCGCCCACTCGGCGTTGCAATGCTCGCTGGCGATCATCTCGCGCGGCGCCTCGCTCAGCTGCGGGTCGTCCAGGATCATCTGGTGCAGTCTCTTCGTCCGGGCCGCTGGTCTCTATCGTGATGGTCGTGCCCTTGGCCGCGGCCAGCATCATCACGCCCATGATGCTCTTGGCATTGACGCGGCGGCTGTTGCGCGACAGGTTGACTTCGCATTTGAAACTGGAAGCCAGCTGGGTGAGCTTGGCCGAGGCACGCGCATGCAGCCCCAGTTTGTTGATGATCAGTGCGTCTTGTTGCAGCATGTCAGTTGTCCGGGTTCATGTGAACGATGCATTCGCGCCCGCCATCGATGGCCATCTTGGCCAGTTCCGGCAGGGTCCGGTCGGGCTGGCGCAACACGCGCAACAGCATGGGCAGGTTCACCCCGGCCACGCCGATCACCCGGTCGGTATGGCAGAGCTGGCGGCCGATATTGCTCGGCGTGGCGCCGAACACATCCGCCAGGATCAGCACTCCGCCTCCGCCATCCAGCTGCTTGATGAGTTCGTGTCCCTCGCGCAGTTTGGCCTGCGGATCGTCGCTGGCATACACCGACAAGCCCTTGAGATTGGCCGGCACCTCGCCCAGCACATGCTTCACGCAATCGATGAAACTGCCACCCAGACCGTTATGGGTCACCAGCAAAATTCCAATCACTCGAGTCGCTCCTCTAAATCAAACCCATCGCACGAGCCAGCAATGCCGCGACGGCCAACAGGATCAGCCAGCCATAGCGCATCAGCCAGCGCAGCGCTTTTTTGCGTTGCGCCTCCGCCCGTTGTTCATCCTCGACGATCGCACCTATCCTGCGCAGCGCCTGCAATCCGACCGCGCGGCGCACCTTGTGTGCAACGATATCCTGTTCCGGATCATTCATGGCTCGACCAGCGGATGAACATTCTTGTCGCTGAATTCTAGCCTTTTCTGCATCTCCGCTGTGAGATGAATCACGCCCTGCCCGTCCACCAGCAGCGCCTCGGGCAGACCCATCTGTCTGGCCGCTGCCCGCCAGCCGGCCACGCCGGAGATGAACAGCGGCTTGGAAGCCGCATCCGACAGCACCCCGGCGTGCGCGCCACGGGTCAGGATCGTCACGGCCTGCACTCCCTGCACCGGCCAGCCGCTGCGCGGGTCGATCAGGTGGCAATAGCGCGTATCGCCCAGCGTGAAGTAGCGCTGATAATCGCCCGAGGTGCCGACCGCCTCGCCGTCGTGCAGCGCCAGCGTGGCCAGCGCACCGGGCTTGCGCGGATGCTGGATGCCGACCCGCCACAGCCGTTCGCCATGCTGTCCGAGCGCCATGATGTTGCCGCCGATGTTGATCAGCGCATTGCGTATCCCCTGCTTGCGCAGCAACCCGGCGGCCCTGTCCAGCGCATAGCCCTTGGCATATCCGCCGAGGTCGAGTTTCACCGCCTTGTTGCTGCTGCGCGCCTTGCCTTGCTCGACGGCAATGTCGCTCATCTGCGGATGTTTCGCCAGCCATGTGGCGATCTGCTTTTCGTCGGGCTTGCGCGACTTGAACTCGTCCGCCTGGAATCCCCATAGCTGGATCAGCCCGCCGATCGCCGGGTTGAACAGCCCCTGCCCTTGCTGCGACAGCTGCGCGGCATCCTGCAGCATCGCGGCGAGTTCCGGCGAAACCGCCTTGCTCTCGCCGTTGGCGAACGCGGCATTCAGCGCGCTCAGTTCACTGGGCTGCCACGCGTGCAGCATGTTGTGCAGGCGCTGGAATTCGTGCAGCACCTCGCTGACCGCCTGCTTCGCGCGCGGCTCGGGTTCGCCATACACGCTGACCTCGACCAGCGTGCCGAACACATAGGCCTGTTCCTGATAGAACGGTTCCTTGCCGCAGGCGCAGAGAAGCAGGGTCGCGCCCAACACAACCAGGAGCCGACAGCGCCGCAAGGACAGGCCGAATAGGCTTTTCATCAATCGTCGCCGGACGCTTCCAGCTCCAGCGACGCGGCCAGCAGCGCCAGCCGTGCCACCACGCCGTAGGCATAGAAGCGGTTCGGCGTATCGTCCGGCGCGCAATCGGGATTCGGCAGCGTACAGGTCGATTCGAAGGCCAGCGGCTCGAACGACATGCCCGGCGCGTTGAGATTCTCGTCGACGCCGCGCCCGGTGTGCACGCGATAGAAGCCGCCGACCACATAGTGATCGATCATGTAGATCACCGGTTCGGCGACCGCCTCGTTGACATGCTCGAAGGTATACACCCCTTCCTGCACCAGCACGTCGTGCACCTGCAGCCCTTCCTTGACCACCGCCATCTTGTTGCGCTGCTTGCGGTTCAGCCCGGTGATCTCGCTGGCGTCCTTGACCGTCATGATGCCCATGCCATAGGTGCCCGCATCGGCCTTGACGATCACGAAAGGCTCGTGCTTCACGCCATACTCGGCGTACTTCACGCGCATCTTCTGCAGGATCTCGTCGACCTGCGCGGCGAGACATTCCTCGCCGACGCGCTCCTGAAAATTGACCTGGTTGCAGGTGGCGAAATACGGGTTGATCAGCCAGGGATCGATGTTCAGCAGCGCGGCGAATTCGTTGGCCACGCGGTTGTAGGCGGCGAAGTGCTGCGACTTGCGGCGCGTGTACCAGCCCGCCGACAACGGCGGAAATATCGATTGTTCGAGCCGGTTAAAAATCTCCGGCACCCCACCGGACAAATCGTTGTTCAGCAACAC
>JACPVZ010000062.1 GCA_016197305.1 Nitrosomonadales bacterium
ACGCTATTTGAACGAGATCGTGCGCCGCGGCCTGAACATCTCGGAGGCCGCCGCCGCGCTGTATACCTCGCAGCCCGGCATCAGCAAGCAGGTCAAGCTGCTGGAGGAGGAGCTGGGCATCGAAATCTTCGTGCGCAACGGCAAGCGCATCGTCGCACTCACCGAGGCCGGCAAGACGATACTCGGCATCGCCCAGCGCATCCTGCACGAATCGGACAACCTGAGACAGGTGGGGCAGGAGTTCCAGGCACAAGACAGCGGTCAGCTGATCCTCGCGACCACCCACACCCAGGCGCGCTATGTGCTGCCGCCGGTCGTCAAACAATTCATCAAGCGCTATCCCAGGGTCAAGCTCGGCCTGCACCAGGGCAACCCCACCCAGATCGCCGAGCAGGTGCTCAACCGCGAGGCCGATGTCGCGATCGCCTCGGAGAGCATCATGCTCGTCGACGGGCTCGTCTCGCTGCCCTGCTACGAGTGGCATCACTGCGTGGTCGTGCCGCCCAAGCATCCGCTGCTGGAAGCCAAACGGCTGACGCTGGCCAAGCTGGCCGAATACCCCATCATCACCTATGACTTCGCATTCAGCGGCCGCAGCAAGATCGACGAGGCATTCGCCGCGGCGAAGATAGAGCCGCAGATTGCGCTGACCGCGATCGACGCCGATGTGATCAAGACCTATGTCGAACTGGGCCTGGGCATCGGCATCCTCGCCGAGCTGGCCTTCGTCCCGGAACGGGACCGCCATCTGCGCAAGATAGAGGCTGCGCACCTGTTCAAGCCCACCACCACGCATCTGGCGATCCGCAAGAACGAATACCTGCGCGGCTACACCTACGACTTCATCGAATTGTTCGCCCCGCACCTGACCCGCGCGACGGTCACCAAGGCGATGCACGTCGCACCTGCAACGGAATGACACAAATGAACGACACCCTCAACCTTCTGCACTCGCATCGCAGCATCCGCAGCTACAGCGACGCACCGGTCAGCGACGAAATGCTCGACCAGATCATCCGCGCCGCATGGCACGGACCGACCTCGATGAACGCGCAGGAAATCTCGCTGGTGGTCGTGCGCGACGCCGCCAGACGCGCACGCATCGCCGAGCTGGCGGGCGGCCAGTCGTGGATCGCCCAGGCGCCGGTATTCATCGCCGTCGTCATCGACTTCCACAAGACCGACCTAGGCGTGCGCAAGGCGGGACAGGCCCAGGTCGTCCACGAAAGCATGGAAGGATACGGTGCGGCCGCGGTGGATGCGGGCATCGCACTGGGCAACCTGATGACCGCCGCGCGTTCTCTGGGCCTGGGCATCGTGCCGATCGGCGGCATCCGCCGCAACCCGCAGGGCATGATAGATCTGCTGGAACTGCCGCCGCTGACCTTCCCGCTGGTGGGCCTGTGCATCGGCCACATCAAGGACGATGCACAGCTAAAACCGCGCCTGGATATCAGCACCTTCCGCCACGACGAGCGCTACGATGCCAGCGCCTACCCGACCGCCATCGCCGCTTACGATCAAGCCATGCTGGCCTACTGGCAGCAGCTCGGACGCAGTGACGGCCTGTCCTGGTCGCAGAATCTGGGCAACAACCTGAAGCAGGTCTATTTCCCGCAGCTTAAACCGGTCGCCGCGATGCAGGGATTGCTGAACGACAAATAGATCCTGTCTGTCCACCGCCGCATCAATCAGAATGAAAACTGACGAAACCGCAGAAAAATTCCGCATCGACAAATGGCTGTGTGCCGCGCGCTTCTTCAAGACACGCTCGCTGGCCGCGGATGCGGTCGAGTGCGGCCATGTGCAGCTCAACGAGGCGCGCACCAAACCGGCCAAGACATTGGGCATCGGGGACACGCTCAGCATACATATCGGGCAGAAACGCTACGCAGTCGAGGTGCTGGCGCTGTCCACCAGACGGGGGCCGGCATCCGAGGCACAAAAACTGTATCGCGAGACCGACGAGAGCCGCCAGCACCGCGAGGCCATCGCCGCCCAGCTCAAGGAACAGCCGCAACCATTCCGCTTCAGGGGCAGGCCGACCAAACGCGACCGGCGCGAAATCGAGCGTTTCAAACAGGGGAAATGATGGTGCTAGGCCGAAATATCTATATATTTCGGCCTATATGAATTTTTCCTGTACCGTGTATTATCCGCGCGGGCTGCCATAGAGTCGGCGCTCCTCGATTCCTCATTCAACAAAGAATTTAATGCAAACCGTCAATCCAGATTTAAAAATTCACACGAACCGCACCCGCAGCGCGCTCGGCATATTGCCCAACCGCTCCTCCCCAAAATCGCCAAAGATCAACGAACTGCTTACAAGGCATGGTGGTTTTCAGCGGCGCTGGGATGATTTGAAGTTGTCAGCCAAACCTTGAGGGTAAACCATAGGCGAAACAGTTCGAGTTGTAGCAGGCCTGCAGGGGGCTTCCCTGTTTGACAGAGAAGGGTGTATGCACATGGCAACTGGCACAGTGAAGTGGTTCAACGATGCGAAAGGGTTTGGTTTTATCACTCCCGATGATGGCAGCGACGACCTGTTCGCACATTTTTCCGCGATCAACATGAGCGGGTTCAAGACACTCAAGGAAGGGCAGAAGGTGACCTTTGAAGTGACGCAGGGGCAGAAGGGCAAGCAAGCCTCCAATATCCAGGCGCCCTGACCGGCTCTTGTGTCCTTAAACCAGCGCCAAAGTAGCGCCGCAATTTCCTGCCAGGATTTTATGATCCTGTTGGATTTGCGGCGCGCTTGAATCCGTACCACCCGTTACCACCGGATCACCAGGGTATCTCCTGCCCGTCATAGGCAAAGAACTTGCCCGAGTCCGCCGGGGTAAGCCGGCCGATCACCCGGCGCATTCCCGACACGCTCTGCTCGGCGGAGATCAGTGCATTCGGCCCGCCCATGTCGGTCTTGACCCAGCCCGGATGGAACATCACCGCCGTGATGCCGTTCGGCTTCAAGTCTATCGCCAGGCTCTTCACCACCATGTTCAACGCGGTCTTGCTGGAGCGGTACAGGTAATGTCCGCCACTGGTGTTGTCGGCGATGCTACCCATCTTGCTGGTGATGGAGGCTATGATCTTGCCGCTGCCGCGCGCGATCTGCGGCACAAAAACCTCGGCCATCTTCAGCGGCGCCATCGTGTTGACGCTGAACGCCTGCATCCATTCCGCATAATCGATATGGCCAAATCCGCCGGCATCGGAAACCGGATAGATGCCTGCATTGTTGAGCAGCAGGTCTATCGATTCATTGACCAGTCCCTGCCCCAGCCGCTCGATCTGCTGATGATCGGCGATATCCAGCGCGTGCACGCTGACCCGATCGGGATATTGCGCCGCCAATTTTTTGAGCGCCTGTGCGGTTTCGGGAGCGCGGCAACACGCGATCACCCGCCAGCCCTCGGCGGCATATTGTCTGGCGAACTCCAGTCCGATGCCGCGATTGGCTCCGCTGATCAAGGTGGTTTTCATCGTCATCTATCCTGGGTTAGATCGATCTGCGCTAGCCGAGATCGACAGGCACGAACATCTTCTGCTCGTCGCGCAGGATCAGCAGCGCCAGATGCTTGCCCTTCTTCGCGACCAGTGCACGCAGCTGCTCGACGCTGCTGACCTTCTCGCCGTTCACCGCCAGGATCACATCGCCCGGGCGGATGCCGGCGCGCGCCGCCGGCCCCGCCGCAACATCTTCGACCAGTACGCCCTCGCCAATATCGGCATCCTTGCGTTCCTGCGGCGTCAGCGGGCGCACCGCCAGCCCCATGCCGCCCTTGCCCGGCTCCGCCCTGGTTTCATCGGCTACAACTTTCATCTCGGCGACATTCACCGAAACCAGCTTGCTCTTGCCCTTGCGCCAGATCTCCAGCTTGGCCACCGAGCCCGGCGTCAGCGCGCTGACCAGCGGCGGCAGCTCGCTTGAGCTCTGGATATCCTTGCCGTTGAACTTCAGGATCACATCGCCGGGTTCGATGCCAGCCTGTTCAGCCGGGCTGTTGCGCTCCACCGAACTCACCAGCGCACCAGCCGGCTTGGCCAGTCCGAAGGTATCGGCCAGTTGCTGGTTCACCTCCTGGATCATCACACCCAGGCGGCCGCGGCTGACCTTGCCCTTGTCGAGCAGCTCGCGCTCCACCTTCATCGCCACGTCGATCGGTATCGCGAACGACAGGCCCTGATAACCGCCGCTGCGGCTGTATATCTGCGAATTGATGCCAATCACCTCTCCGTTCATGTTGAACAACGGCCCGCCGGAGTTGCCGGGATTGACCGCGACATCGGTCTGCAGGAACGGCACATAGCCCTCGTCCGGCAGCGAGCGCGACTTCGCCGAGATGATCCCCGCGGTCACCGTGCTCTCGAAGCCGAACGGCGAGCCGATCGCGATCACCCATTCGCCGACCCGCGCCTGCTGGGGATCGCCGATCTTCACCACCGGCAAGTCCTTGGCCTCGATCTTCAGCACCGCAACGTCGGACAGCTTATCGTAGCCCTTCACCTTGGCCTTGAATTCGCGCCTGTCAGTCAGCTTGACGGTCACCTCGTCCGCATCGGCAACCACGTGGGCATTGGTCAGGATCACGCCGTCCGCGCTGACGATGAAACCGGAGCCCATGCCGCGCGTCGGCAGATCGCCATGCGGGATCGAAGGCTGGAAACGACGGAAGAATTCTTCGAACGGGTCGCCCGAACCCGAATCCGGTGTATGGGAGTAGCCCATTTTGGAAGTGCCGGAAACGCTGATATTGACCACCGCCGGGCCTTGCTGAGCGGCGATGCCGGCAAAATCCGGCAGCATGATGCCGGGGCTAACCGCAGCCTGCAGGGGCGAATGTGTCGCCGCCACGGCCTGAGAGACCGGAGCCTCGGTCGAAATACCCCGATAGGCATATCCAGCCGCCAGCGACCCCAGCACCACCGTCACCGCGGCGACATATCCAAAATATTTCGGCACGCTTTGCATACTCATCCTTATCACTCCATGTACTCAATCAGGGACAGATGCAGTCCGCCATTTCCCGGCGTCATGCAGGTCGAACAAGCCGGCCTGAGCCCCCCGCTCTGCATACCCAGGCATGCCGCCGAAAATCGCCCCGCCCTGCTCAAGAGCGGGCAAGCCATCATTGTATGGTCAACGTCCTGGATTTGGCCGCCACTTTCTTGGGGAGCAGCAGTTCCAGCACACCGTCGCTGTATTTGGCCTGCGCGGCGGCTTCATCCACATCCTGGCCGAATGCGAACACACGCGACACCTTGCCGAAATAGCGCTCGCTGCGCAACACCTTCTCGCCTTCTTTCACCTCTTTTTCATTCTTCACTTCCGCGCTGATCGCCACCTGGCCACCGTCTATCGTGACATGGATGTCTTCCTTTTTCACACCGGGTATCTCGGCATGCACGCGGTACGACTTGTCGTCCTCGCGCACGTCCAGCTTGATTTGCATCTCCTGCTGCCCCTCGAAACGCACCGGACGCATGAAAAATCCGCGGAACAAATCGTCAAACGCGTCATCAGCCGGGTTGTAGCGCAATATGTTAGCCATTTCATCCTCCTCGTTAATATCCGGGACACCCCCGTGTTGCCGAAATGAGGAAACCGGGATGAAATTTCAAGCCCCCTCAAGCCCCATCTCGAACAGAACCGGAACAGCACCCGCCCGCCAGGCCGTACCCCAACAAATTGCACAAAATGCCGGGCAGCGGAGTAAGATTACCCGCCCATTCCGACCACCTTATCAAGGAGCGAGATCATGACCAACATCGTGCAATTGCTGGGAGAAGAAGCAGAGTATCTGTTGAAATACCGTTGTGCCGGGATTCCGAAAGAAACGCTGCATCTACCGGGACCGGATTATGTGGATCGCGTGGTGGCGATCAAAGACCGCAAGACCGGGGTGTTGCGCAGCCTGCAAGCCCTTTACGGCCATGGACGTCTGGCCGACACCGGCTACCTCTCACTGCTGCCGGTGGACCAGGGCGTGGAGCATTCCGGCGCCGCATCGTTCGCGCCGAACCCGATGTATTTCGACCCGGAGAATATCGTCAAGCTGGCGATCGAAGGCGGCTGCAACGGCGTGGCCTCAACGCTAGGCGTATTGTCTTCGGTGGCGCGCCGCTATGCGCATAAGATCCCGTTCGTCGTGAAGATCAACCACAACGAGATCCTGACCTATCCCAATATATTCGACCAGACGCTGTTCGCCAGCGTCGACCAGGCATTCGACATGGGCGCGGTGGCGGTCGGAGCGACGGTGTTCTACGGCTCCGAGCATTCGCGCCGCCAGATCCAGGAAATCTCCGAGGCGTTCGAACATGCGCATAGCCTGGGCATGGCGACCGTGCTGTGGGCCTACCTGCGCAACCCGGCGTTCAAGGTGGGCGACAAGGACTACCATGTGTCCGCCGACCTGACTGGGCAGGCCAACCACTTGGCCGCGACGATCAACGCCGACATCGTCAAGCAGAAGATGGCCGAGAACAACGGCGGCTACAACGCGATCAAATTCGGCAAGACCCACCCCAGGGTGTACAGCGAGTTGACCACCGATCATCCTATCGACCTGGTGCGCTACCAGGTGGCGAACTGCTACATGGGACGGGCCGGCCTGATCAATTCCGGCGGAGAGTCGGGCAAGGACGACCTGCATCAGGCGGTGCGCACCGCAGTGATCAACAAGCGCGCCGGTGGCATGGGGCTGATCCTCGGGCGCAAGGCGTTCCAAAAGCCGCTGGCGGACGGCATCGCGCTGCTCAACGCGGTTCAGGATGTGTATCTGGACAAGGCGGTGACGGTCGCGTAACGATCCGTCGAAGCGGCATTTCACTGCCTGTGGAATGCCGCCCCCCCTTACAAGGATCCACTATCAGGAAATCGCGCGCCTGGAAAAATCCTTTGGGCGAAAACCCAACACGGCCAGCACCGCGAAATACACCGCGACGCCCGCGCTCACCAGCAGGGTCAAACGCGCGATGCGCGCCCAGCCGGAACTGCCCAGCCAGCTTTGTTCGCTGCCCATACCGAACCACAGCGTCAGTCCCAGCGCCAACACGGCAATGCCTATCTTGATGAAGAATTTCGCCCATCCCGGCTCGGGGAGATAGATCCCATGCTTGCGCAGATAGTGGAACAGGATCGCGGAATTCAGGCAGGCGCCCAAGCCGATCGACAAGGCCAGGCCGGCATGCTGTATCCAGCCGATGAACAGCGCATTCATCGCCTGGGTCGCCAGCAGCGTGACGATGCCGATCTTGACCGGTGTCTTGATGTCCTGGCGCGCGTAGAAGCCCGGTGCGAGTATCTTCACCAGGATCATGCCGATCAGGCCGACGCTGTAGCCGACCAGCGCGTGGCTGGTCATCAGCACGTCGCTGGCAGAAAAGGCGCCGCGCTGGAAGAACGTGGCCAGCAGTGGCACGGCAATCATGCCCAGCGCCAGCGCGGCCGGCAGCGTCAGCATGATGGTCAGGCGCAAGCCCCAATCCAGCAGCTTGGAATACTCGGTCGTATTGCCGCTGGCATGGCATTTGGACAGCGACGGCAGCAGGATCGTCCCCAGCGCCGCACCCAGCACCCCGGAAGGGAACTCCATGAGCCGGTCCGCATAATACAGCCACGACACGCTGCCGGCAGCCAGGAACGACGCGAAGATGGTGTTGATGATCAGACTGATCTGCGCGATCGATACGCCGAACACCGCCGGGCCCATCTGCCTGATCACGCGCCACATGCCTTCATCCTTCAGGCTGAAACGTATCGTGGGCAGCATGTCGATCTTCTTCAGGAACGGCAATTGAAACGCCAGCTGCACGATGCCTGCGGCGAACACCGCCCAGGCCAGCGCCATGACCGGCGGATCGCAATACGGCGCCAGCCACAGCGCGCCGCCGATAAAGCACACGTTGAGCAGGATCGGCGCGAACGCCGGCACCCAGAACTTGTTGTAGGTATTCAGGATCGCTGCCGCAACCGCCACCAGCGAGATGAAGAAGATATACGGCGAAGTGAGGCGCAGCAGCTGCACCGTCAGCGCAAACTTGTCCGCATCCTTGGCAAAGCCTGGTGCGCTGATATACACCAGTATCGGTGCGGCGACGATGCCGACCAGCGTAACCCCGAACAAAATCAAGGCCAGCATCGTCGTGACGTGATCGACCAGCAGCTTGGTTTCCTCATGGCCGCGCCTGTGCTTGTATTCGCCGAAAATCGGCACAAAAGCCTGCGAGAACGCCCCTTCGGCGAACAACCGGCGCAGCAGGTTGGGCAGCTTGAACGCGACAAAGAACGCATCCGTCGCCATGCCCGCGCCGAACACCCGCGCAATCAGCACATCCCGCGCAAATGCCAGGATGCGCGAAACCAAGGTCAGGCCGCTGATCGTGGCCAGAGATTTGAGCAGGTTCATTGCTTACGATGGAACGGTTAAAATGGCGCGCATCATAACACTGGCGGGGCTATCGGCCCGCTTATCCGGGCCGAGGCAAAAAGATTTGCAAATGCGTCCATAAATCACTAGAATGCCCGCCTTTCGTCGTACCGAATTTTCCATTTAGCGTTTTACCGAATTTACTAGGAGTAGTCATGGCTAATACCGCACAAGCTCGCAAGCGTGCCCGTCAAGCAGTAAAACAGAATGCTCACAACAGCAGCCTGCGCTCTGAACTGCGCACTGCGATCAAGAAGGTGATCAAGGCGATCGAAGCTGGCGACAAGTCCGCCGCTCAAGCCGTATACAAATCTTCGGTCAGCACAGTAGACAGCATCGCCGACAAGAAGATCATTCACAAAAACAAGGCTGCTCGCCACAAGAGCCGCCTGTCTGCGGCTATCAAGGCAATGGCGTAACACGCCCCGTGGCATAAGCCACACCCGCTTTGATGTACCGCAACCATGACCAGCCACTTAGACGGCGTTTGCTGACGGCTTAGTGGAATGGCCAGTAGTTATACCAAGCCGACAGCGATGTCGGCTTGTTTGCTTTGTGGAGCGGCATCGTTCTCCTTGCCTAGACGGTGCTGTTTGGCTCAATATACGTCTCTTGTCGATAGCTGAACGGCGGCTTGTCCGCCGTGTTGTTTTTAGGGATCTTGTATGTCACATGTAATGAACACCTACGCCCGCCTTCCGGTCACTTTCGTGCGCGGCGAAGGCGCCTGGCTGTGGGACACTACCGGCAAACGCTATCTGGATGGTTTGTCCGGCATCGCCGTCAACACCCTGGGACATGCACACCCCCGGTTCACTGCCGCACTGAACGCACAGATCGGCCAGCTGATCCACTGCTCCAACGTCTATCAGGTTGCCGGGCAGGAACTGCTGGCGGACAAGCTGTGCGCGCTATCCAACATGCAGGAGGTGTTCTTCTGCAATTCCGGCTGCGAGGCGAATGAAGCCGCGATCAAGCTCGCACGGATGCATGGGCACCAGCAGGGCATCGAGTCCCCGGCGATCATCGTGATGGAGAAGGCGTTCCACGGACGCACGCTGGCGACGCTATCCGCGACAGGCAACCGCAAGGTGCAAGCCGGTTTTGAGCCGCTGGTCAGCGGCTTCGTGCGCGTACCCTATAACGATTATCGCGCCCGCGTGCGCTGGCGCAATGGATTCGTGTGGGCGTTGGTTCTCATTCCACTCGTCTTCTTCTACTGGGTGCGGCGGCAACCCGCTGGCTTGCACTGCCGGCCTGGCCACGCTGAATATCGTCGAGCAGGACAAGCTGCTGGCCCATGCCGAGCGCCTCGGCCAATTCATGCGCCAGGGCTTTGCCAGCGCGCTGCAAGGCGTGGCGGGCGTCAAAGAGATACGCGGCCAGGGGCTGATGCTGGGCATCGAGCTCGACAAGCCCTGCGGCGACCTGGTCAAACTGGCGCTGGCACAGGGGCTGTTGATCAATGTCACCGCCGACAGCGTGATTCGCCTGTTGCCGCCGCTGGTGATGACCCAGGACGAAGCGCAGCTTCTGATCAACGGCCTGTGCCCGCTGATCAAAGAATTCATGCAATCCTGATTGGATGTGAACCATGTCAGCAAAACCCATCACTGAAAACACCGTAAAACATTTTCTGCAATTCAAGGATTTTACCCGCGCAGAGTATGAACACCTGTTCGAGCGCACGCGCTTCATCAAACAGAAGTTCAAGGCTTATCAGCAATACTGGCCGCTACAGGACCGCACGCTGGTGATGATCTTCGAGAAGGCAAGCACCCGCACCCGCCTGTCTTTCGAGGCCGGCATGCAACAGCTGGGCGGCTCGGCGATCTACCTTAACACCCGCGATTCGCAACTGGGCCGCGGCGAACCCGTGGAAGATGCCGGCCAGGTGATCTCGCGGATGAGCGATCTGGTGATGATCCGCACCTTCGAGCAATCGATCATCGAACGCTTTGCCTCGCACTCGCGCGTGCCGGTGATCAACGGCCTGACCAACGAATACCATCCCTGCCAGATCCTCGCCGACATCTACACCTACATCGAACAGCGCGGCTCGATACAGGGCAAGACCGTGGCTTGGATAGGCGACTCGAACAACATGTGCAACACCTGGCTGCAAGCCGCGGAAATACTGGACTTCAACGTGCATGTTTCGACCCCGCCCGGCTATGAAGTCGAGGCGGAACGCGCGGGACTGTTCGGCGCAGACCACTACGAAGAGTTCGCCGACCCGATGGAAGCGGCACGCGGCGCGGATCTGGTGACCACCGACGTGTGGACCAGCATGGGTTTCGAGGCAGAGAACGAAGAACGCCTGAAGGACTTCGCCGATTGGCAGGTGGATGCAGACATGATGCGCATTGCAGCCAAGGATGCGCTGTTCATGCACTGCCTGCCCGCACATCGCGGCGAAGAAGTCTCTGCAGAAGTCATCGACGGCCCGCAAAGCGTGGTGTGGGACGAGGCTGAAAATCGCTTGCATGTACAAAAGGCTCTTATGGAATATTTGCTACTGGGCAAGGTCGTTTAAACCCAGAAAATTTTATTCGCTGAAGCACACACTGTAGGAGCGGCTTTAGCCGCGAAATTCCCTCGCCAGCAAGCTGGCTCCTACCAATGGAATGCAACTAATGAACAGTCGTTGCTGTTCCCACACGGAACAGGTGAACGATGCAATCAGTTAATGTAATTTTTATCGGAAAGAAATCTAATGTCTGACATCAAAAAAGCCGTCCTCGCCTACTCCGGCGGACTCGACACCTCGGTCATCCTCAAATGGCTGCAAGACACTTACCAATGTGAAGTCGTCACCTTCACCGCCGATCTCGGCCAAGGTGAGGAACTGGAGCCCGCGCGCGCCAAGGCTCTGAAGATGGGTATCAAGCCCGAGAGATCTGCTATCGCGCGAAAAACTGCTGGCCTATGCCGAAAAGCACGGCATCCCGGTCGAGATGAAGCACAAACAGGGCGGCTCGCCCTACTCGATGGATGCCAACCTGCTGCACATCAGCTATGAAGGCCGCCACCTCGAAAATCCAGCCGCAGAAGCCGAAGAAAGTATGTGGCGCTGGACCGTGTCGCCGGAAAAGGCACCGGATGCCGCAGAATACCTCGATCTGGAATTCGAGAAGGGTGACATCGTTGCCATCAACGGCAAGCGCATGCCCGCGCACGAGCTGCTCGGCACGCTGAACCAGATCGGCGGCAAGCATGGCATCGGCCGCCTCGACCTGGTGGAGAACCGCTACGTCGGCATGAAGTCGCGCGGCTGCTACGAAACTCCGGGAGGCACGATCATGCTCAAGGCGCACCGTGCGATCGAATCGATCACGCTGGATCGCGAAGTCGCGCACCTGAAGGATGACCTGATGCCGCGCTATGCCAGCATGATCTACAACGGCTACTGGTGGAGCCCGGAACGTCGCGCGTTGCAGACACTGATCGACCATACCCAGCAGACCGTCAACGGCTGGGTGCGGGTCAAATTGTACAAGGGCAACGTGATCGTCGTGGGCCGCGACTCCAAGACCGACTCGCTGTTCGATCCGACCATTGCCACCTTCGAGGACGACAAGGGCGCCTACGACCAGAAAGATGCGGCCGGTTTTATCAAGCTGAACGCATTGCGCCTGCGCATCGCGGCGAATCTGCAGAAGCGCAAGTAATACGGAGCGACGGGGCGTGATCTACGAACTGGAAGGCGACATTCTGCTGAGCGGTGCGAAAGCCATCGCTCAGGGGGTTGCGCCCAATGACGACTTCCATCATGGCCTGGCCTTGCAGCTGCGCGAACGCATGCCCGCCCTGTACAAGGATTTTCGCCATTACTGCCAGACCAAGCATCCCAAGTCGGGCGGCCTGTGGACCTGGATGAGCAGCGATGGACGCTTGATCGCCAACCTGTTCACCCAGGAAGGCGCTTACGATCACGGCAGCAAACCGGGCCGCGCAACACTCAGCAACGTGAACCATGCACTGCATGCGCTGCGCGCACTGGTAGAAAAGGAACATCCAGCCAGTCTGGCACTGCCCCGCCTAGCCTGCGGCATGACCGGCCTGGACTGGAGCGAAGTAAAGCCGCTGATAGAAAAGCAACTCGGCGATCTGGGCATTCCGGTTTATCTGTATGTCAATTATCAAAAAGGCGTCAAAGCCAACGAACCAACCAAGTAAAAAAGTGAGGGAAACAAATGCCGCAATTCGATAACGTGAGCGTAGTAAAACAAGGCAATGTATTCTTCGACGGCAAGTGCGTATCGCACTCGGTGCTGTTCGCCGATGGCACGCGCAAGACCGTCGGCGTGATCCTGCCCAGCACGTTGACCTTCAACGTCGGCGTGCCCGAAGTGATGGAGATCACCTCCGGCACTTGCCGGGTCAAGATCGGCGATGCGACCGACTTCACCACCTACGCGGCGGGCAGCCAGTTCTCGGTCCCGGCCAACAGCCACTTCGTCATCGAGGCGAAGGAAGTGGTCAATTATGTTTGCAGCTTTGGTTAACAACTAAGTACCGCTCGCCCTGAGCGTCGCGCGGCAAAGTCGAAGGACTGCAGCTCACCAGACTTCGATTTTGCGCTTCACACTATGCTCAGTGCGAACGGGATATTGCAATCAGAAAAACAGGAGTCACACCATGCCATCCTTCGACATTGTTTCAGAAGTAGAGAAAACCGAAGTCAAAAATGCGGTCGAGCAGACCAACAAGGAAGTCAGCACCCGCTTCGACTTCAAGGGCTCCGATGCGCGCGTGGAGCAGGCCGAACTCAAACTCACCGTATGCGCGGACAACGAGTTCCAGCTGAATCAAGTGCAGGACATTCTGAACGGAAAACTGACCAAGCGCGGCGTGGACATCAAGTGCCTGGAAATCAGCGACAAGATCGAAAAGGTCAGCGGCAACAAGGTCAAGCGCTCCTGCGAAGTGAAGGTCGGCGTGGAAATCGAACTGGCGAAAAAGATCGTCAAGCACCTCAAGGACAGCAAGCTCAAGGTACAGGCCAGCATCCAGGGCGACACCGTGCGCGTCACCGGCAAGAGCCGCGACGACCTGCAGGAGGCGATTGCCTTCGTCAAGAAGACCATCACCGACTTTCCGTTGCAGTACCAGAACTTCCGCGACTGAACCGCACTACCGATCAATATGGCCATGCATACAAGACTGCTGGCTTGTTCCTCAGCGCTGCTGCTGGGCCTGTGCGGCAGTGCACACGCCACCACACCATCCTATCCGTCCATCGTGCTGGATGACATGCGACACGTCCTCACTGCGCCGGTGCGCTGGCAGACACCGGAATGGCGGAATGCCGGATTGACCACGCTCGGCGTGATCGGCGTAGCAGCGATCGCCGACCGCCCGATCCGCGACGAGATGCGCCGCCATTCCGGCAACAGCCGCCTGATGCGCGATGTCGAACGCTTTGGCGCCGAATATTCCCTGGGTGTGCTGGGCGGGTTTTATCTGGCCGGGACGCTAGGCGACGACGCCAGAGCGAGCGCGGTGGCCCAAGACGGCCTGGCAGCCAGCCTGGTCGCCAGCGGCATCGTGACTCCCGCGCTGAAATACGTCACCGGCCGCAGCCGGCCACGCGATGCGACCGGTACCACACGCCTGCGCCCGCTCAGTGGCGCCGCCTCATTCCCGTCGGGCCATACCACCCAGGCCTTCGCTGTAGCCTCGGTGATCGCCAGCCACTATGATGAAACCTGGGTCAAATGCTCCTCCTACGCGGTCGCCGGCCTGGTGGGCGTGGCGCGCAGCTATCACGATGCGCACTTCGCCTCCGACGTATTGGCCGGCGCGCTGATCGGCACTCTGGTCGGGCAAAGCGTCGTCGCCCACAACCGCACACTGCGCGCAGGCAAGCTGACCGTGCTGCCCGATCTTGCGCCGGATAGAATCGGCGTGCGGCTTGCCGGCAATTTTTCACTCCACACCACCGGCAACCATCCAAATGAAAAATGCCATCGAAGCCCATGTCGAATTTTCTTTCAAGGGGGAGTCCTACTCGCTGTCCTCCACCCTTGATCTGGACTCGCTGCTGGAACAGCATGATGAACTGCCGGATATCCATGCGATCCTGGCGCAGGCAAACCAGATCGACACCTATTCCTATCTGTACGAGGTGATGCAGACGGAAGAGATCGAGTTCAAGAACGCACAAGGCAGCGCGGCCGACTTCCTGCGCGACGGCCATTTCGATCAGGTTGCTTTTACTGCCAACTGGGAGAAATGCAGGGTTCTCGCACTGTTGCAGCCGATAGCGACACGCACGCTGGGCGTTGCCGATCTCGACCAGCATGCGGAACTTAAAAACGCACTGATCCAGGCTTATAATCTCGGCAAGGGCTCGGCGCACAGGGCCTAGTCATACACTGAACGCACACCCATCACCGGAGGCAGGCCATGCTTAAAGTTCTCGTCCCGCTCGCACAAGGCTGCGAGGAAATCGAAGCCGTTACCGTCATCGATATCCTGCGCCGCGCCGGCATTGAGGTCATCAGCGCAGGACTGGACGATCTCCCGGTGCTGGCCAGTCGCGGCGTGTTGCTGCTGCCCGACACCACGCTCGATCTCGCGCTGCAGCACGACTTCGACATGATCGTGCTGCCCGGTGGACAACCCGGCACCAACAATCTCAAGGCCGAACCGCGCATCATCGCGCTGCTGCAAAAAATGGCGCAACAGGGAAAGCACATCGCCGCCATTTGTGCTGCGCCGTCGGTGCTCGCCGCAGCAGGCTTGCTCGACGGCAAGCGCGCCACCAGCTTCCCCGGCTGTCTGGACGGTTACGCCGGCATCCACAGGCAAGATGCCGCAGTCGTCGAAGACGGCAAGCTGATCACCTCGCGCGGGCCCGGCACGGCAATGGACTTCGCGCTGATGCTGGTGGAACGCCTGAGCGGCAAAGCCAGGCGTGACCAGGTCGAAGCCGGATTAGTGCGCTAGTGCCCCCACTGCTACACAGATTCCCGCCATCCATCCTCGCCCTGCTGCTGCAATGCGCAGCGTTTGCCGTAACCACATTAGGCATGCGCCTGCTCGACTTGCATCTCGCTCCGCTGGCGTTCGCGCTGTTTTGTGGCTGCATTGCCGCGACATTCAGCCGCATGGCCGGGCTGGCGCGCTGGTGGACAATCATCCAGCTGTTGTTCGTTCCTGCAGCAGTGCTGATGCTGTCGCTGAACATTCCGCCCGGATTTTTCCTGATCGCCTTCCTGATCATGCTGGCACTGTACTGGAGCACATTCCGCACCCAGGTGCCGTTGTATCTGTCCAGCAAGCAGATCTGGCATGCGCTGGTCAACCAGTTGCCTCCAGCAACCCCAGGCGCCAGCTTCCGCTTCATCGATCTCGGCTCCGGTCTGGGCGGAGTGCTGACCCATCTCGCCAGAGCTCGCCCGGACGGGCACTACAGCGGCGTGGAATCGGCCCCATTGCCGTTTTTATGGAGCTGGCTGCGCACCCGTCGCCAGCCTAACTGCACGGTGCACTGGGGCAGCATTTGGGATAACAAGCTGGGAGTTTGCGATCTGGCGCAATACGACGTGGTGTTCGCCTACCTATCGCCGGTGCCGATGGCCAGACTCTGGCACAAGGCGCGCAGCGAGATGCGCCCCGGCTCTCTGTTCATCAGCAGCACGTTTACCGTCCCGGAGCACGCGCCACATCGGACGCTGCAAGTTGACGACCTGCACCACTCCACGTTGCTGATCTGGCGCATGTAAAATTGCCCAGCAAGCACTCGAACCCGAAGGAGATGCCATGAGTCCCGCTGCACATCGAACCATACCGGCACACACCCTCAGCATCTCGATCTCGGCGCCGGCCGAACAGGTATATGCATTCGTTTCAAATCCAAAGAACCTGCCGTTGTGGGCCTCGGCCTTTGTGAAGTCGATCAGATTCGACGCAGGAGCATGGGTGCTGCAGACCGCTGCAGGAAGCGCGACGATCGAATTTGCCGCGAACAATCCGTTTGGCATACTCGATCACACCGTCACGCTGGACTCCGGCATCCGGGTTTACGTACCGATGCGCGTGCTGCGTAACGGTTCGGGCAGCGAAGTGCTGTTCACCTTATTCCAGCAGCCATCCATGTCGGCTGCCGAATTTTCCGCAGATATGAAATGGGTGGAACAAGACCTGCGCTCCCTGAAGACAGTGATGGAAACCCGGCATCAAGAGAGTGAGCACACCGGCCAGAAATGAAACCGCCCAAGGGCGGCCTGTCATCACTCGCTTAAACACCCCAAAAACTAAAATGGGATATCGTCGTCGAAGTTGTCGAAGTTACGCGCTGGCGCGGAGCCTGATGCTGGCTTGGCCGCCGCTGGCGCAGCGGAACGCGCCGGAGCACCCTGGCTCTCCACCACTTCGAAACTGCCACCGCCGGACTTGCCGCCCAGCATAGTCATCTCGTTGACGATGATCTCGGTGGTATACCGATCCTGCCCTTCCTTGGTCTGCCACTTGCGCGTCTGCAGCTTACCCTCGACATAAATCTGCGAGCCTTTCTTCAGGTATTCTCCGGCGATCTCGGCCAGGCGGCGGTAAAACACCAGGTTATGCCACTCGGTCTTCTCCTGCTTCTCGCCGCTCTTGTCCTTCCAGTTTTCCGAGGTAGCCAGCGTGGCATTGGTCACCGCCTCGCCATTGGTCATGTAGCGTGTCTCCGGGTCTTTGCCCAGACGCCCTATCAGAATCACTTTGTTCACCGACATGTCATGCTCCTTTCATCACAAGTTGTTCGACGCCATTTTCATCAAAGCCCTGCATGTCGACCTTGAGGCAGGCAATGTTCTCCGCAGCCACCACCATCACTTCGCGCACACCCTGCAACTGCGCCAGCCGCTGCTGCAATTGCGCACCCTGCGCCGCACTCATGTCCGCCAGATGGTACATCTTGGTGCGCACCGCCGCGGGCGGCTGCATGCCGGACGCAACCACCAGCCACACCAGCAGCAACAGGATCGCGAACACAAACACCGCATTGCCGCCGACATATTGCATCAGTGCGCCACCGGCTGCCGCGCCGAAGAACGCACCGAGGAACTGCACGCTGCTATACACGCCCATCGCCGTGCCCTTGGAGGCCAGCGGCGCGATCTTGCTGATCATCGACGGCAGCGTCGCTTCCAGCACGTTGAACGCGGTAAAGAAGATCAACAGCGCGGCAGCCACGCCCCATAAGCTGTTTTGCGCAAACATCAGCAGCGCCTGGCCCAGCATCGCCATCGCCACCGACAACATGAAGATATGTTTCATCTTGGCCTTCTTCTCGGCGATGATGATGGGCGGCACCATCAGGAAAAACGCAATCAGCATCACCGGCAGATACACATACCAATGCTGCGCCACTTCCAGCCCGTCGCGCTTGAGCACGAACGGCACCTGCATGAACACCGACATCAGGATCGCATGCAGCGAGAATATCCCGAAATCCAGACGCAATAATTCCTTGTTGCGCAGCACCGCGGCAAAATGACCGCTGCTCGCTTCGGTGTCACTGTGAAAGCGCGTGATCGCCGGATCGGGAATCACCCACTTCACCACCCCCAGCGCCAGCAAAGCCAGCACGCCGGTCAGCGCGAAAATACCGGGCACGCCGATCACGCTGTTCAGCAGCGGCGACAGCACCATCGAGATCGAGAACGTGATACCTATCGTGATGCCTATCATCGCCATCGCCTTGGTGCGGTGTTCCTCGCGGGTCAGGTCTGCGGTCAGCGCCATCACGGCTGCATTCAATGCACCCGCCCCCTGCACCACGCGCCCCAGTATCACCCAATAGATGTTGTCGGCGGAAGCCGCGATGAAACTGCCGATCGCGAACAGGATGAGGCTGGCGTAGATCACCGGCTTGCGACCGTAGCGGTCGGACATCCAGCCTGCGGGGATCTGCAGGATCGCCTGCGTCAGACCATAGGCACCGAGCGCAATACCCATCAGCAGATGGCTCTCGCCGCCGGGCAGGTGTTCGGCATACAGCGCAAAAACCGGCAGGATGATGAACAATCCCAGCATGCGCAGGCCATAGATGCTGGCAAGGCCAGTGCTGGCGCGGCGTTCCGCTGGGGTCATGGCTTCGGAGATCTGTTGCATAGGTCGTATCGGACTGAAAAATAAAGTGGTCGCACATTTTAGCAGGTCACCACTGTTGCCGACAGGCCTTCGTCTTGCAGAATGAAGCGTATCGCTCCCGGCAACAGCCCCAGGAAAAATCCGGGCATTCAGGCACGGCGAGCGTGCCTTATCAGCGGCCGCCGGCCTATGCCAGTGCGCGCACCACGTCGGCGATGCGCTGGGCGGATTGCTCGACCAGAGACCGCTCTTCGCCCTCCACCATCACGCGCAATAGCGGTTCGGTACCTGACGGGCGCAACAGCACGCGGCCTTTGCCATTCAACACCCGCTCGGCATCCAATACCGCAGCCTGGATCCTCTCGTGTGTCAGGCAATCGGCACCTTTGGCGACCCGCACGTTGATCAACACCTGCGGATACATGTGCAAATCCCCGGTCGCCTCGGCCAGAGTCTGAGCGTTGGCGCGTAATGCATGCAACACCTGCAGCGCAGAGACGATGCCATCACCGGTGCTGTGCTTGTCCAGGCAGATGATGTGCCCAGAGTTCTCTCCACCCAGCTGCCAATGCTGCTGCTGCAATTGCTCCATCACGTAACGGTCACCCACCTTGGCGCGCTGGAATGGGATACCAAGACGCTGCATCGCGTGCTCGAAGGACAGGTTGGTCATCAGCGTGCCGACCACGCCGCCTTGCAGCCTGCCCTGCGCCTGACGATGCCTGGCGATCACATACAGCAACTGGTCGCCGTCGTAGAGCTTGCCGCTGCTATCCGCCATCACCAGGCGGTCGCCATCGCCGTCCAGCGCGATGCCGATATCAGCATTGTGTTCGAGCACTGCTTTCTGCAGATTTTCCGGCGCAGTGGCGCCGTAACCGTCGTTGATGTTCTGGCCATCCGGCTGCGCGCCGATCGCAATCACATCCGCGCCCAGCTCATGGAACACATTGGCTGCGATGTGGTAGGTCGCGCCATGCGCGCTGTCGACGACGATCTTCAGGTTGCGCAGATTCATCTCGGCCGGGAACGTGCTCTTGCAGAACTCGATGTAGCGCCCGGCCGCATCGTCGATACGCTTGGCCTTGCCCAGTCCGGCGGAAGCATTGGTCTGCATCGGATTGTCCAGCTCGGCCTCGATCGCGCGTTCAGTCTCGTCCGGCAACTTGGTGCCACTGCCGGAGAAGAACTTGATGCCGTTGTCCTCGAATGGATTGTGCGACGCGGAAATCACGATGCCCGCCTGCAAGCGCAGCGCGCGGGTCAGGTAAGCCACCGCCGGCGTCGGCACGGGGCCGGCCAGATAGACATCTATACCCGCCGCGATCAGCCCAGCCTCCAGCGCCGACTCCAGCATGTAACCCGAAATGCGCGTGTCCTTGCCTATCAGTACGCCGGGACGCTCACCGCGCGTATGCTCGGCACTCGCCAGCACCTTGCCGGCGGCATAACCCAGATGCATCACGAACTGCGGCGTGATCGGATGTTCACCCACTCGCCCACGCACACCGTCGGTACCGAAATATTTTCTGCTCACTGCCGCACCTCACTCATTAAGCCATCGCCATTCACTGCCTGCCAGATTTTCAGCGCATCCACGGTTGCACGCACATCGTGCACACGCACGATGGATGCCCCGCGCTGCACGGCGATCAACGCCGCCGCGACGCTGGCCGACTGACGCTGCCCGACATCCTGCCCGGTCAGCGCGCCCAGCATCGATTTGCGCGACAAACCGGCCAGTATCGGCACGCCTATTCCGCGCAGACTTGCCAGTTCGCGCAACAAGGCCAGATTATGCGCCAGTGTCTTGCCGAAACCAAAGCCCGGATCGATCACCAGACGGTTACGCGCAATGCCCGCCGCCTCGCACGCAGCAACCCGCCCGCGCAGGAATTCGCCCGTTTCGGCGACGACGTCCTGATAGTCCGGTTGCATCTGCATAGTGCGCGGTTCGCCCTTCTTGTGCATCAGGCATACCGCCGCATTACCGCCGGCAGCCACCTCCAGCGCGCCTGCGCTTTGCAGCGCGTTCACGTCATTGACCATGCTCGCCCCCGCGACGAGCGCCGCACGCATCACTGCAGGCTTGTAGCTATCAATGGAGATTGGTGCAGAAATGCCGCGCAGCGCCTCAATGATGGGCAGCACCCGATCCAGCTCCAGCTGCTCGCTGACCGCAACTGCGCCGGGTCGGGTGGACTCACCGCCGATGTCCAGCATGTCGGCGCCTTCGGCCAACAGCCGTTCGGCATGAGCGATGGCGGAGTCGCGCAGGAAGTGCTGCCCTCCATCGAAAAACGAGTCGGGAGTCACATTGACAATGCCCATGACCAGAGGCCGGGACAAATCGAACTGAAAGTGACCGCAATGAAACATGAAAAGACCGGGAGCCAAGCGCCGGAGGCCGAGAGCCCCCGGCCCCGGTTTATGTTTCCTGCGCAGGCTGAGTGGGTGTCGCCGCAGGGGCTGTGGGTGCCGAATCCTGAGGCGGCTGAGGGGGCTGCACCGACTGGCTGGGCTTGGGTGGCCGGGGTGGATTGCCGGCCATGATGTCATTGATCTGATCGGCATCAATGGTTTCCCACTCCAGCAATGCCTTGGTCATCGCCTCGATCTTGTCGCGATTGGCTTCGATCAGGCGGCGCGCCAGGGCGTATTGCTCGTCGATGATGCGGCGAATTTCCACATCCACCTGCTGCATCGTGGCCTCGGAAACATTCTTGTGGGTCGTCACCGAACGCCCGAGGAACACCTCGCCCTCGTTCTCGCCGTACACCATCGTGCCCAGCGCTTCGGACATCCCCCACTGGGTGACCATTTTGCGCGCCATGTCGGTCGCACGCTCGAAGTCGTTGGACGCTCCGGTGGTCATCTGATTCATGAATATCTCCTCGGCGATACGCCCACCAAACAGCACCGCGAGCGTCGAAAGGATACGCTCTTTATCCATGCTGTAACGGTCTTCCGAAGGCAGTTGCATCGTCAAACCCAACGCACGTCCACGCGGGATGATCGTAACCTTATGCACCGGGTCGGTCTTGGGCAACAATTTGGCAACCACCGCATGACCGGACTCGTGGTAAGCAGTATTGCGGCGCTCTTCCTCGGGCATCACCATCGAGCGGCGCTCCGCACCCATGAATATCTTGTCCTTGGCCGCTTCAAAATCGTCCATTTCGACAAAACGCTTACCGCGGCGGGCTGCGAACAATGCCGCTTCATTGACCAGGTTGGCGAGATCAGCGCCCGACATACCTGGCGTACCGCGCGCCAGAACATTGGCATTTACATCCGCCGCACAGGGCACTTTACGCATATGCACCATCAGTATCTGTTCGCGGCCACGGATGTCCGGCAGCGGCACCACGACCTGGCGGTCGAAACGGCCTGGACGCAGCAACGCAGCGTCCAGCACATCGGGGCGGTTGGTCGCGGCAATCACGATCACGCCGCTGGCGCCTTCGAAACCATCCATCTCCACCAGCAGTGCGTTCAGCGTCTGCTCGCGCTCATCGTTACCGCCGCCCAGCCCGGCGCCACGCTGGCGACCGACCGCGTCGATCTCGTCGATGAAGATGATGCAGGGAGACTGCTTCTTGGCTTGTTCGAACATGTCGCGCACCCGCGCCGCGCCGACGCCGACGAACATCTCGACAAAATCCGAACCGGAGATCGAGAAGAACGGCACCTTGGCCTCGCCGGCGATCGCCTTGGCGAGCAGCGTCTTACCGGTACCGGGGCTGCCGACCATGAGCACCCCGCGCGGGATACGCCCGCCCAGATTCTGGAACTTGGAAGGGTCGCGCAGGAAATCGACCAGTTCGGACACCTCCTCCTTGGCCTCGTCACAACCGGCCACGTCGGCAAAGGTCACACGCTCCTTGGACTCGTCCAGCATCCGCGCACGCGACTTGCCGAACGAAAACGCCCCGCCCTTGCCGCCGCCCTGCATCTGGCGCATGAAGAATATCCAGACGCCGATCAACAGGATCATCGGGAACCAGGACACGAAGATGTTCATCAGGAACGAGGGCTCTTCCTCGGGCTTGGCCTCGATTTTCACGCCGTTCTTGAGCAGGTCGGAGACCAGCCACAGATCGTTAGGCGCGTAGCTGCTGATGCGCCGGTTGTCGGTCGTGGTCGCCTTCAAGGTGCGCCCTTCGATCGTGACCTTGGTGATATGCCCCTGCTTCACTTCCTCGAGGAACTGTGAGTAATCGAGCTGCGCCTGCGCAGTCTGCTGCTGGCGCGTGTTGAACTGGTTGAAAACAGTCATCAGCACCAGGGCCACGACCATCCATATCGCGATACTTTTAAACATGTTATTCAAGATAGCTCCTTAAGCGGCAGTGTTTCATCTGCCACGCTGGGTCATTAAACTATGTATCGCCCGATTACTCAAGTATTTACCGTAGCCAGCAAATACACTTCACTGCTGCGATCCCTGGATGCCTTGGGCTTGCGTGTCACCACCCTTGCGAAACGGCTGCGCATCAGCTTGTAATACTCCTCAAACCCCGCGCCCTGGAAGACCTTGACCAGAAAGCTACCCCCAGGCTTCAAATGTTCGAGCGCAAATTCCATCGCAAGTTCAGCCAGATGCATCGCGCGTGCCTGATCGGCAGAAACCACACCGCTGATATTGGGGGCCATATCGGAAATTACAAGCCCGACCGGCTTGCCGTTAAGCAATTGCTCCAATTGCTTAAGCACCGCCTCTTCGCGAAAATCTCCCTGAATGAATTCAACTCCCGGCAGGGGGTCGAGCGGCAACAGGTCCAAAGCGATCACCTTTCCGCCCGGTTTGACCTTGGCTGCCGCCACCTGCGACCACCCGCCCGGGGTTGCCCCCAAATCCACGACCACCGTGCCTGGCTTGAACAGATGATCCTTAGCGTCGATCTCCAGCAGCTTGTAGGCTGCGCGCGAGCGGTAGCCTTCCTTTTTCGCCATTTGTACGAAAGGGTCACTCACATGCTCGTGCATCCACTGTTTGCTGGTCTTGGACGGCTTCATGCTGTGCGGGTTATGTATATGGTCACGAGGGCCTGCAAGTTATATGGGACAGCGGTTTCATCGCTGGGACAGCGATTTTATCAACAACCTGATAGAATCCGCGCCTTAAATCTGGAATGTCACTATGCTATCTCTTACCGTATCCGAACGTCTCGCCCTGAAGGGCCGTGCCCATGCCTTAAATCCAATCGTGATGATAGGCAATGCAGGCCTGACCGAGTCCGTGCTGAAAGAGATCGCGCACAGCCTGAAGATCCACGAACTGATCAAGATCCGCGTGATGGCCGAACGCCCGCAACGCGAAGAAATCATGATGACCATCTGCACCCAATTGAACGCGGCCCCGGTGCAGCACATTGGCAAAATCCTGGTGATCTACCAACCCAACCCCGAGGCGCACCAGATCGAGATCAAGAAAATGCCGCGCCACAAGGGCAAAAAACCGCTGACCAAGAAGCAACTGGGCAATCGCAACTAAAGAATGGAACGTGGGAAGTAGTACGGCACTTTGTGCCTCAGCGGCAAGTGGCCTTCCCGCTCCCCACTTTCTATTTCCCCCCCCCCAATTCAGACGTACTGCACCTCAACAACCTCATACTCTCGCACCCCGCCTGGTGCCTGTACTTCGGCGATATCGCCGCTGCTCTTGCCTATCAGCGCCCGCGCGATCGGCGAACTGATCGAAATCTTGCGCCGCTTGATATCCGCCTCATCGTCGCCGACGATCTGGTAGGTCACGACATCGCCGTTATTGACATCTTCCAGCACCACCGTGGTGCCGAACACACAACGCCCGTCGGCAGCCAGCGTCTTGGGATCGATGATCTGTGCGCTGCCCAGCTTGAATTCCAGCTCGACGATGCGCCCTTCGATAAACGACTGCCGCTCCTTGGCCGCATCATATTCGGCATTTTCCGACAGATCGCCATGAGAACGCGCCTCGGCAATAGCCGCGATCACCGCTGGACGCTCTACCGTCTTGAGGTTATGCAACTCCTGGCGCAGCAACTCTGCGCCGATGATGGTCAAAGGGATCTTGCTCATGGCCGCTCTTCCTTGAATTTATTAAGCCAGACGCCGATGCAGCGTCTGCACGTCGTATACCCGCAATCCGGTCAAATGCTGCATGCCGATACAGGCGGCGCGCGCGCCAGCCAGGGTGGTGTAATAGGTTACCCGCCCCTGCAATGCCGCATGGCGGATCGAATATGAATCGCGCATCACCGATGGTTTGCTGTCCACCGTGTTGATGATCAGGCTGACTTCGCCGTTCTTGATCATATCCACGATGTGAGGACGCCCCTCGGCGACCTTGTTCACCACGGTGACCGCGACGCCCGCCGCAGCAATCACCGCCGCAGTGCCTCGGGTCGCCAGGATCGTGAAGCCCAACTGGCCCAGCGAACGGGCGACTTCCACAGCGCCCGGCTTGTCGGCTTCGCGCACGCTGATGAATGCCTTGCCACTCTCCGGCAATTTCACGCTGGCCGCCAACTGCGACTTGACGAATGCTTCGGCAAAGGTGTCGCCGACCCCCATCACTTCACCGGTGGATTTCATCTCTGGCCCAAGTATGGTATCCACGCCCGGGAACTTGATGAACGGGAATACCGCCTCCTTGACCGAGTAATACGGCGGGATCACTTCTTTGGTCACGCCCTGCGATGCCAATGTCTGTCCCGCCATGCAGCGCGCGGCGATCTTCGCCAGCGGCACGCCGGTCGCCTTGGATACGTATGGCACAGTGCGCGAGGCGCGCGGGTTCACCTCCAGCACGTACACGGCCTCGCCCCCGTTTTTATCTTTTTGGATGGCGAATTGCACGTTCATCAGGCCGACCACGTTGAGTTCCTTGGCCATAGCCACGGACTGGCGGCGCAATTCGTCCTGCAGCTTGCTCGACAACGAGTATGGCGGCAGCGAACAGGCCGAGTCGCCGGAATGCACGCCAGCCTGCTCGATGTGCTCCATGATCCCGCCGATGATGACCTGCTTGCCGTCGGACACCGCGTCCACATCCACCTCGATCGCGTCGTTCAGGAAGCGATCCAGCAGGATGGGCATACGCTCCGGATAAGTCTTGGACATCTCCTCGGCGTCACGCATGTAACGCTCAAGGTCGGGCTGTGCATGGATGATTTCCATCGCGCGCCCGCCCAGCACGTTGGATGGGCGCATCACCAGCGGATAACCGATCTCGGCCGCACCGGCGACCGCATCGGCGACGTTGCTGGCGGTACGGTTGGGCGGCTGTTTCAAATCCAGCTTGCGCAGCATCGCCTGGAAGCGCGCGCGGTCTTCGGCCATGTCTATCATGTCTACCGAGGTACCGATGATGGGCACGCCGTTCTTCGCCAGGCCGTGCGCCAGCTTCAGCGGCGTCTGCCCGCCGTACTGCACGATCACGCCAATGGGCTTCTCCACGGCAACCACTTCCAGCACATCTTCCAGCGTCAACGGCTCGAAATACAAACGATCCGAGGTATCGTAGTCGGTCGAAACGGTCTCCGGGTTGCAATTGACCATGATGGTTTCAAAGCCGTCTTCGCGCATCGCCAGCGCCGCATGCACGCAGCAATAATCGAATTCGATGCCCTGTCCGATGCGGTTCGGTCCACCGCCCAGCACCATGATCTTCTTCCTGTCGGAAGGCTGAGATTCGCACTCTTCTTCGTAGGTGGAATACATATAGGCGGTGTTGGTGGCGAACTCGGCTGCACAGGTATCGACGCGCTTGAACACCGGACGCACACCTTTCGCATGGCGATAGGCGCGCAATGCAGCGTCATCCGTGCCCAGCAACTTGGCCAAACGCGCATCGGCAAAACCGCTGCGCTTCAGCACACGCAATTCATCGGCAGTCAAACTCTCCAGAGTGCGGCCAGCCAGCGCCTGCTCCTGACAAATGATGTCTTCGATCTGCACCAGGAACCACGGGTCGATCTTGCTGACGCTGAACACTTCCTCGACGCTCATGCCGAGACGGAACGCATCGCTCACCGCCCAGATGCGATCCGGCCCTGGGTTGCCAAGCTCGGCACAGATCGCTTCGCGGTCTGTGTATTTGCTGTCCAAGCCATTCACACCGACCTCCAGGCCGCGCAGCGCCTTCTGGAACGATTCCTGGAAGGTACGACCGATGGCCATCACCTCGCCCACCGATTTCATCTGCGTGGTCAGACGATCGTTGGCCTGCGGGAATTTTTCGAACGCGAAACGCGGAATCTTGGTCACCACGTAGTCTATCGTCGGCTCGAACGAGGCCGGAGTCGCACCGCCGGTGATGTCGTTCTTCAGCTCGTCCAGCGTGTAACCCACGGCCAGCTTGGCCGCGACCTTCGCGATCGGGAAGCCGGTCGCCTTGGAAGCCAGCGCCGAGGAGCGCGACACGCGCGGGTTCATCTCGATCACCACCATGCGCCCGTCTTCCGGGTTGATCGAGAACTGCACGTTGGAACCGCCGGTCTCCACGCCGATCTCGCGCAGCACCGCCAGAGAGGCGTCGCGCATGATCTGGTATTCCTTGTCGGTCAGCGTCTGCGCCGGCGCCACGGTGATCGAGTCGCCGGTATGCACGCCCATCGGGTCGAGGTTTTCAATCGAGCAAATGATGATGCAGTTGTCGTTGCGGTCGCGCACGACCTCCATCTCGTATTCTTTCCAGCCGAGCAGCGATTCCTCGATCAGCAGCTCGCGGGTGGGCGAGGCTTCCAGGCCGCGTTCGCAGATCTCGACGAACTCTTCGCGGTTGTAGGCGATGCCGCCGCCGCTGCCGCCCATCGTGAAGGACGGGCGAATGATGGTCGGAAAACCCATCACCTGCTGCACCTGCAGCGCCTCTTCCATACTGTGCGCGATCGCGGAACGCGCCGAGGATAGGCCGATGCGCGTCATCGCCTGCTTGAATTTCTCGCGATCTTCCGCCATGTCGATCGCATCGCGCGACGCGCCTATCATCTCGACATTGTATTTTTCCAGCACACCGTGCTTGGCCAGGTCCAGCGCGCAGTTCAGCGCGGTCTGCCCGCCCATGGTCGGCAGGATCGCGTCGGGGCGTTCCTTGGCGATGATCTTCTCCACCATCTTCCAGGTGATCGGCTCGATGTAGGTCGCATCCGCCATGTTCGGGTCTGTCATGATGGTGGCCGGATTCGAATTCACCAGAATGACGCGATAACCCTCTTCGCGCAGCGCCTTGCAGGCCTGTGCGCCGGAATAGTCGAACTCGCACGCCTGCCCGATGACGATGGGGCCGGCGCCGATGATCAGGATGCTTTTTATATCAGTACGCTTTGCCATTTACTTGCCCATCATCGCAACGAAGCGATCAAACAGAGTGTCCACGTCATGCGGGCCGGGACTCGCCTCGGGATGCCCCTGGAAACAGAACGCGGGTTTATCGGTCAGCTCGAAGCCTTGCAGCGTGCCGTCGAACAGCGAAATGTGCGTCACACGCGCATTCCTCGGCAACGTCGCCGCGTCCACCGCAAAACCGTGATTCTGGCTGGTGATCATCACGCGCTTGGTCTGCGTGTCCTGCACCGGATGGTTCGCGCCGCGATGGCCGAATTTCATCTTCACAGTCTTCGCACCTGCCGCCAAACCGAGTATCTGATGCCCGAGGCAGATGCCGAACAACGGCACTCCCGCATCGAGAAAGCTCTGCGTCGCACTGATCGCGTAATCGCAAGGCTCGGGATCGCCTGGACCGTTGGACAGGAACACGCCATCCGGCTTCAACGCCAGCGTGTCCGCCGCGCTCGTCTTCGCAGGCACCACGGTGATACGGCAGCCGCGCTCGGCCAGCATGCGCAGGATATTGCGCTTCACACCGAAATCGTAAGCCACCACATGGAATCTAGAGTCAATGGTGTCGCGATAGCCTGCGCCCAGTTCCCATTCGCGTTGCTTCCATTCATAGGGCTTGTCACAGGTGACAACCTGCGCCAGGTCCATGCCGTTCAGCCCGGCGAAACCGCGCGCAGCGGCGAGCGCCGCCTCGACATTGTCGCCGGTGGCGATGCAGCCGTTCTGAGCGCCTTTGCTGCGCAGGATGCGCGTCAGCTTGCGCGTGTCGATTCCGGCAATCGCGACGACATTGTTGGCCTTGAGATATTCCGGAAGGGACTGCGTTGCGCGGAAATTGCTCACCGTCATCGACAGGTCGCGGATGATCAAACCGCTGGCAAACACCTGACGCGACTCCACATCTTCCGGATTGCAGCCGACATTACCGATATGCGGATAGGTCAGCGTGACGATCTGCTTGCAATAAGACGGGTCGGTGAGAATTTCCTGATAGCCGGTCATCGAAGTGTTGAACACCACCTCGCCGACGCTGCTGCCGGCTGCGCCAATCGCGACTCCGCGAAACACTGTCCCATCGGCTAAAACTAAAATGGCAGGACTTGTTTGCGACACCGGATGCTCCCTTGGACTGGACATAAAGAAGCGGGACGAACCGTATGTTCATCCCGCTTTTGAATTGGCGCGCATTATAGCGGATTAGCAGGGCGGCATCAAACCGGAGCGCAGCCCTTGCGGCTGCTAATGGCGGGCGGCGCATCGTATAATGCGCCAACCCCGCTGCATGGGCGCCAAACTCTCCCGCTTTAAAGATCGGAAAACCAGCATGTTGGAAGTCATTGTTTTAGCTGTCGCACTCAGTATGGATGCCTTTGCCGTTTCGATCGGCCTGGGTTCCAAGGGCAACACCCGCGGGCTGGGGTTGAAGGCCGGCCTGTTCTTCGGGACTTTCCAAGCATTGATGCCTTTCCTCGGCTATCTGGGCGGCAAGGGAGTGCTAGGCTGGGTGGATGCCTATGCGCACTGGATCGCCTTCGGGCTGCTGGCGCTGATAGGCGGAAAGATGATCTACGAAGGCCTGCACGAGGGCATAGAAGAAGACATTGCAGCAGTCACCAACAAGATGATGCTGGTGCTGGCCGTCGCAACCAGCATAGACGCGATGGCCGCAGGTTTCAGCCTGACGCTGCTGGAAACCAATGCCTACCTCGCCTGCCTGATCATAGGCATGACCACTTTCGCATTCAGCTGGGCCGGGGTGCAGATAGGCAAGAGCAGCGGCACCTGGCTGGAAAACAAGGCCGAAATCTTCGGCGGCACGGTACTGATCCTGATCGGGATCAAGATGCTCGTCTTTTGATCGCGGCTCCTGCCGTTCGAACCCACCCAGTCACAGCACCAGCGAAAGCACGACCGCCAACACCCCCAGGAAAGCCACCGCCGGCAGGCTCTTGAATTTGAATTGCGTGAATTTGTCCACTTCGATGACCATGGCGGTAATGAGGCAGAGACAAACAATCAGAGTGGTAGTCATTTCAGCACCTCCAGATACTGTCGCAACCGGAAGGCGATATACCCTCCAGCCTTACTTTCAAGCATGAGCCCGGAAAATCCCGAACGACTGCTACGCGATCGCATATTGGGCACTACCATGATAGCCGTCAAAGCCCGCAAGACGGGTGGCAGACAATTTCGACAATCGGCAAATACAAGCGACGAACGGTCGAGAATTGCGCATGACCGGCAATGACGCGGCCAACCGCTCTACTTCAAATCGAGCACATCCTGCATGTCGTACATGCCGGCCGGATTGGCTTTCAGATAACGCGCGGCGCGCAGTGCGCCGAGTGCAAAGGTGGCACGACTGCTGGCCTTGTGGGTGATCTCGATGCGTTCACCGATACCCGCGTACAGCACGGTGTGGTCGCCGACGATGTCGCCGCCGCGCACGGTGGCAAAGCCGATCGTGGAAGGATCGCGTTCACCGGTCACACCTTCGCGGCCATACACGGCGCACTTCCCGAGATCGCGGCCCAGCGTGCGCGCCACCACTTCACCCAGACCCAGCGCGGTACCGGAGGGTGCATCCACCTTGTGACGGTGATGCGCCTCGATGATCTCGATGTCGTAGCCGTGTGAAAGCACGCGCGAAGCGGTTTCCAGCAATTTAAAAACCAGATTCACGCCGACGCTCATGTTGGGCGCGAACACAATGCCGATATCCTGGGCCGCCGCGCCCAGCTGCGCCTTTTGCTGCGGATTGAACCCGGTGGTGCCGATCACGATATTCACGCCCAGCTTGCGGCAGATTGCCAGATGATGCAGCGTGCCTTCGGGGCGAGTAAAGTCGATCAGCACATCCGCCCCTTGCAACGCCTGTTCCACATCCGCGCTGATCCTGACGCCGCAGGCCGCACCGATCAATTCTCCGGCGTCCTTGCCCAAGTGCACACTCCCGCCATGCTCCAGCGCGGCATGCAACACCAGATCGTCGGACTGCGCGACGCTTTCCAGCAGCACCTTGCCCATGCGGCCGCTGCTGCCGGCGATGGCGATTTTAATTTTGCTCATGTTGATCCTTTACTCACTGGGACGGCGCGCGTTATGCCCAGCATAATTATTTTTTGGCTTGGCCATCCACGATGCGCACCAGATTGTCGCCCTCGAAATACAGCGTCAAATTTTGCGTTTCGACCACCTCGCCCTGCTGCGCGAGGCGATACACATAGTCCCAGCGGTTGCCGTGGAACACATCGTTGATCATCGGCGTGCCCAGCACATATTTAACTTGCTGCTTGGTCATGCCCGGCTTGATCTGGCTGCGCATCTCGGCGGTCAGATAATTGCCCTGCCGTATATCCATCTTGTACGGGGTCAGCAGCGGCACCGACAGGCCGCTACAGGAAGCCAGCAACAGCGAAACGAAGACAAATTTGATACGCATAGTAGATTTCTTTATTACCCGATACAAAACCGCCTCATGATACCTCAAGCAGCCAGTCCCAGCATCTCTGCGGCATGCTTGCGTGTCGTCTCGGTGATCTTGACGCCTCCCAACATGCGCGCGATCTCTTCGATGCGGCGCTCGCGATCCAGCACCGTGATATGACTGAGCGTCATCCCCTGCTCCACGGCCTTGCTCACCTGCCACTGCTGATCGGCACTGGCGGCGACTTGCGGCAGATGCGTGACACACAGCACCTGATAACTTTTTCCCAGCTGTTTGAGCAACTGCCCAACGATCTCCGCAACCCGCCCGCCTATGCCGCTGTCCACCTCGTCGAAGATCAGCGTAGGCACGCTGGCCACGCGCGAGGTGGCAACCTGAATCGCCAGACTGATGCGCGACAACTCGCCACCCGATGCGACCTTGGCCAGACTACGCAACGGCGTACCGGGATTCGCCGCGACCTGAAACTCTATCGTCTCCAAACCGTAAGCATTGCCCCTGACCGCATCATCCTGACCCAGCGGCAACAGCGCCACGGCAAAACTGCCGCCCTGCATCGCCAAAGTCTGCATCGCAACAGTGATCTCACGCGCCAGTTTGTCGCCCGCCTGCTTGCGCGCCGCCGTCAACCGCTGCGCCGCTGCCTGATAGCTTTGCTGCGCATCTCTTTCTTGTTGTGCCAGCGCCGCCAGATCGGCATCGCCGCCCAATTCATTCAGACGCGCCGTGATGCGCTGCAGCACCTCGTCCAGTTGCTCGGGAGCGACACGATGCTTGCGCGCGGCATCCATCACGCTCTGGATGCGTTGCTCCTGTTCGCGCAGGCGCTGCGGGTCGCTGTCCAGCCGCTGCTGATAATGGCGCAACGCATATACCGCCTCCTGCAGTTCGGCCTGCGCGCTTTCCAGCATGCGCAAGGCGTCGCCCAGGCTGGCATCGTATTCCAGCGCGGCACCCAAACGCGCGGTCAGCGCATTGAGCTGTGCCAGGCAGGAATTGTCCGCCTCGCTCAACGTATCAACTCCAAACGCAGCCGTTTCCAGCAAGCCTGCGGCATGCGCCAGCCGCGCATGATCCGCCTGCACTTCCAGCCAGCCAGCAGCAGTAAAACCCAGGCCTTCCAACTCGTCGCGCTGGAAACCCAGCAATTCGCGCTCGGCCGCCACCGCCTCGGCATTCTCGTTCAAGTTCATCAGACGACGGCGCAATGCCTGCCAGTCGCGATACAACATGGCCACCCGTTCCGCCTCGCCCGTAATGCCTGCGTAACCATCCAGCAGCTCGCGCTGTGCCTCGGGGCGCAGCAGCGACTGATGCGCATGCTGTCCGTGTATATCCAGCAGATGCTCGCCCACTTCACGCATTTGCTGCAGCGTGGCACTGCACCCGTTGATGAAGCCGCGCGAACGCCCTGCGGCATCCAGCACGCGGCGCAGCAGACACACTCCGTCGTCGCCGGCCAGCTCCTGCTCGCTCAGCCATGCCTGCAAATCCGGCAGGGAAGCGATGTCGAATTCGGCGGCAATCTCGGCGCGCTCGCAACCGTTGCGCACCATAGCCACATCGCCGCGCTCACCCAGCGCCAGCGACAACGCATCGATCAGGATAGATTTTCCCGCGCCGGTCTCGCCGGTCAGCGCGGTGAAGCCTGCGGAAAAATCCAGTTCCAGCGAGGAGACGATGACGAAGTCGCGGATGCTTAAGAACTTCAGCATTTATAAAGTCTGATTCCAGAGCAGCTTTTCGCGCAGCGTATGATAGTAGCTATGCCCCACCGGATGCAGCAGGCAGGCAGGCTCGGGGTGGCGCGTGACGACGATCTTGTCATGCAGCTGCAAATCGTAACTGGAGTGACTATCGAAACGCAGCCGGATATCGCTGCAGCGATGCGTCAGTATCTCCAGCACTGCAGTGCTCTTCACGACGATGGGGCGGTTGCTCAGGGTATGCGGGCTGATAGGAACCAACTCGATCACATCCAGGCTGGGATGCAGGATAGGGCCGCCTGCCGACATCGCATATGCAGTCGAGCCGGTCGGAGTCGAGACAATCAGCCCGTCGGCGCGCTGATTGTATAGGTACTCCCCATCGATGCGCACCTCGAACTCGATCATGCTGCTGATATTGCTGCGGTGCACCACCACCTCGTTGAACGCCAAGCCGCTGCACACCTCGGCGTCACCGCGCAGCACCCTTGCCGAGAGCAACAGGCGCTGCTCGGTGACGAACTTGCCCTCGAGCATCGCCGCGATCGTATCCTGCATATTCTCCAGCGTCAGGTCGGTCAAAAAACCCAGCCGCCCCATGTTCACCCCGACCAGCGGCACATGACATGGGGCCATCGTGCGCGCGATGTTCAACATCGTGCCATCGCCGCCGATCACGATGGCCAAGTCCATCGCACAGGCCATCTCGCCCAGATTCATCACCGGGTACGGATGCGCCTTGAGGTGTTCTCCAGTCAGGCTATCCACCACCACATGCAAGCCCTTGCCGGACAGGAACTCAGCCAAGCCCAACAACGGCTCGGCGATTTCCGGTGCCTTGTGTTTGCCGATCAGCGCGACATTCTGGAAGGGGAATTTCATGGGCGCGATTAAACCACATCGCCCCGGCAATGACAAAGCTGGCAAGCCTTTATCAAAGACTGCGCAAAACTCCCGGAAGCTTCTTGGCTTACCGCTCTTTCACCCGGAACCACGCCGCATACAGCGCCGGCAGGAACAGGCAGGTGAGCAAGGTGGCTACGATCAACCCGCCCATGATAGCCACCGCCATCGGCCCCCAGAACACCTGACGGGTCAGCGGGATCATCGCCAGGATCGCCGCCGAGGCAGTCAGCATGATGGGGCGGAAGCGCCGCACCGTGGAACCGACGATTGCATCCCAGCGCGATTTCCCTTCGGCTTCATCCTGGCGGATCTGATCCACCAGAATCACCGAGTTGCGCATGATCATGCCGGCCAGCGCGATGAAGCCAAGATTGGCGACGAAGCCGAACGGCACCTGGAATACCAGCAGCGCCAGCGTCACGCCGATCAGGCCCAGCGGGGCGGTCAGCAACACGATCACGGTGCGGCTGATGCTTTGCAACTGCATCATCAGCAAGGTAATCACGCCGACCAACATCAGCGGCATCACCGCCTTGATCGCGGTCTCGCCCTTGGCCGACTCCTCGACACTGCCACCGGTCTCGATGCGGTAGCCCACTGGCAACTTCGCACGGATCGGCTCCAGCGCCAAGTTCATCTGCGCAGTCACGGTGGCAGGCTGGGTCTTGTCGGCCATATCACCCAGCACCGTCATGTTAGGCAGGCGGTTGCGCCGCCAGATCAGCCCCTCTTCGAGTACCGGAACCAGCTTGGCGACTTGAGACAGCGGCACATGGCGACCGCCCGGCAGCGGGATATCGAGATCAGGCAAACGATCCAGCGAGCGCGTGTCGCCTCGGCTGTCGCCGCGCCACACCACATCGATCAACTGGTCGCCTTCACGATACTGGGTCAGCGCCACACCGTTCAGCCAGCCCTGCAGCGCCTGCGAAATCTCCTGGCTGGACGTGCCAAGCTGGCGCGCCCTGTCCTGATTCACTGCGACGCGCAACGCCTTGACCTTTTCGTTCCAGTCGAAGCTGACATCTTGCAAATGACCGTTGGCGCGCATCAGATCGGCCACCTGTGCCGCGATCACGCGCACCTGCTCGACATCCTCGCCCATCACACGGAACTGCACCGGATAACCGGTCGGCGGGCCGTTTTCCAGGCGCGATACGCGAGCATGGATATGCGAGAAACCGCCTTCTGCCGAAGTGAATCTCTGCTCGAGCCGGCGCTTCAATTCCTCGCGCTGCTGCAACCCCTTGGTGACGATCACGACTTGCGCATAGCTGTCGCTGAACAAACGCACATCCAGCGACAGGAAGAAACGCGGCGCACCGTTGCCGATGTAGGCAGAATACGAGGCGACCGCTGGATCCCTGGCCAGTATCTGTTCGATGCGTTTGGTCTCCAGCTCTGTGGCCTTCAGTGACGCGCCCTGCGGCAACCACACATCGACAATCAACTCGGAGCGACTGGAAGCCGGGAAGAACTGCTTCTGCACGCCAAGATTGAACGCGATCATCGCCAGCACGAAGATCCCCACCGTGACGACGATCACCTTCCAGCGGTTGCGCAGGCACCACTCGACCAGCGCGCGGAAGCGTCGGTAGAACGGCGTGTCGTAGATGTCAGCGCCATGTTTCTGCGCCTGCGCGACTAATTTTTTCGGATCGAGCAACTTGTAGCCCAGATAGGGAGTGAACACCACCGCGACGATCCACGATGTCAGCAATACGATGGTCACGACCTGGAAGATCGAGATGGTGTATTCGCTGGCCGCCGATTTTGAAAATCCCACCGGCGTGAATGCGGCGGCCGTGATCAGCGTGCCGGTGAGCATCGGGAATGCGGTCGAGGTGTAGGCAAAGGTCGCCGCCTTGAAGCGATCCCAGCCCTGCTCCATTTTCACGACCATCATCTCCACCGCGATGATCGCATCGTCCACCAGCAGGCCCAGCGCGATCACCAGTGCGCCCAGCGAAATGCGCTGCAGATCGATGCCGAATATCTTCATCATGAAAAAGGTGATCGCCAGCACCAGCGGAATGGACAGCGCCACCACGGTGCCGGTACGCCAGCCCAGGCTGAGGAATGACACCGCCAGCACGATCAGGATCGCCTCCGCCAGCGAATTCTGGAACAGCGTGATCGAGCCCTTCACCACCTCAGGCTGATTGGCGACCACATGCACGTCGACACCCGCCGGCAGATCGGCCGCGATCTTCTGCATCGCCTGCCGCAGGTTCTCGCCCAGATCAATGACATTCCCGCCCTTGTCCATCACCACGCCGATACCGATCGCCGGCTGCCCTTCCACACGCATCTGCGGACCGGACGGATCAGCGAACCCGCGCCGCACCTTGACGATGTCGCCCAAGCGGAAATGTTGCCCATTCACCAGCAGGTCGGTGTTACGCACCCGGTCGACGCTGTCGAAACCGCCGCTGACGCGCAAGCGCACCCGGTCAGTGTCGGTATCGACAAAGCCGGACGGGCTAACCATGTTCTGCTTCTGCAACGCCTCGCCGATTTGCGTGGGCGTGATGCCCAGGCTCGCCAGTCGCGCCGGAGCCGCCTCCAGATAGATCTTCTCGTCTTGGACGCCGATCAGTTCGACGCGCTTCACATCCGGCACGCGCTTCAAATCCAATGCAACCTTGTCGGCATAGCGGTGCAAGGCGGCCAGATCGAAACCGTCCCCGGTCAGCGCGAAAATGTTGATCTGCACATCGCCGAATTCGTCATTGGGGAAAGGCCCCTGCACGCCGCCAGGCAGGGTATGGCGAATATCGTCGAGCTTTTTGCGCACCTGACGCCAGGCCTCCGGGACCTCCGGCTTGGGCGTATAGTCCTTGAGCACGACAAACACCATCGAGTCGCCCGGTTTGGAGGCGGAACGCAGCACGTCCACCCAGGGCGTTTCCTGCAGTTTTTTCTCGATGCGTTCGGTCAGCTCATGCTCGACCTGCTGCGCGGTCGCACCCGGCCACAGCGTACGCACCACCATCACCTTGAAGGTGAAGTCAGGATCTTCGGCACGGCCCAGATTAAAGTAAGAAATCACCCCGGCAGCCATCAGCACGATGATCAGATACAGCACCATCTGCTGATGGGCCAGCGACCATGCGGAAAGGTTCGGTCCCTTCATGGCATGCTGCTTGTCGCAACGCTTTCGATGATGCGTATCTTTTGTCCGGGCGACAGCCTGTGCACGCCGTTGCTGACGATGCGTTCTCCTGCAACCAGGCCGCTGGCGATCAGCGCTCCTGTATCACGATACGCAGCGACCTGGATCGGACGCAGGCTAATGGAATGATCCGCAGCGACAATCCAGACCGCAGCCTGATCGCCCTGCTGAAAAATTGCCGTCAACGGAATAAGCAATGCCGCCTGTTGCCGCGCGATGCTGAAGCTGACCCTGGCCGTCATGCCCAGCGCCAACTCGGATGGCGCTTGCGCCAAACTGATGCGTGCCGCAAAGGTGCGGCTGACAGGATCGGCGGCCGGCGCCAATTCGCGCAACCGCCCATTCAAGCGCAAGCCGGCATTGTTCAACACCTCGACCGTGGCAGCCGAGCCTATCTTTACGTTGCCCAATTGTGCTTCCGGCAACGCAATCGCGACCTCGCGCTCGCCATCCTGCGCGATACGCAACACGGGTTGCCCGACGCTTAGCACCTGCCCCGGTTCGGCCAACACCGCCGCCACGATACCCGCATGGTCGGCACGCAGCGTGGCGTACCCGGCCTGGTTACGCGCCAAGCCGGCCTGCGCACTGGCGACATTGAATGCTGCCTCCTTGATATCCAGGGCCGATTGACTGATGAAGCCCTTGTTGTGCAACTCGCGATAGCGCTGTACCTCGGCCGCAGCCAGACGAAGCTGGGTATCCGCCGAATTAGCCTGCAAGGCTGCATCGGCGGCATCCAGACGAGCCAGCACCTGTCCCGCGCTGACCCGTGCGCCGGCATCCACCAAGCGCTCGACAAGCTTGCCCGGGATGCGGAAACCCAGCTGCGCCTCATGGCGTGCGCGGATTTCGCCGCTGTAGGAGCTGTCAGCGTCTGCAGCCACCATGCCCACCACTTGCGTCAATGCTGCCGGTTCGGATTTAGCCTCCGGCGCCGCATGTTCACCGCATCCCACCAACAGGGCAAGCGCGACTAAAGAATAAACAGGCTTCATGTAGAGATGTGAACCAAGCTGTAAGGGTTGAAATGTAGGTTCAGCACTGTCTGACTGTCAACCGTCTGAAACCATGGCAACAAAAAAGCCGGAACGAGTCCGGCTTTCTGTTGTTGTTCTAACGTAATTTAGAACTTGAACACTGCACCAACAGACCACTTGTTGTTGCTGAATTTACCGGCAACAACACCCGTACCGGTAATTTCGCTATCGTAACGATCATAACCGGCGCGAATACCAACAGCCGGAGTTACGTTGTATTGAAGACCCAAGCCATAGGTAAGTCCGGTACGTGATTTACCAGTGACCCCAACCGGTGTAGATGACGCCGTAGTTGATGTTCTGGCAACACCCAGTTTTCCATATACAGAGAACGCCTCAGACATCGGCAATATACCTACGGCACTCAGGCTCAATGCATCGGTTTTGCCAGTTAATGCGGCGGGAGTGGTATTGAACTTGCCAGCACCAGTGTATTCGACTTCCACAGCCAAATTTTTGTTGTACTGATAGCCCGCCAAGATACCGGCCACGTTAGCCTTGTCGTCAACCGCAGCACCAACTACCGTGATATTGGAAGTAGTGCGTCCCACATTAATACCTGCGTAAAAACCTTCGTCAGCAGCAAAAACCGGAGTAGCAACAACAGACAGCAATACAACAGCAGCGAATTTCTTCATTTTTTCTATCCTCTTGGTTAATTGATACCACGGTACAGCACCGCATTCGTTCATACGTTTTGGCATTAGTCCAATGCATTAACACCCGCTGTTCGATGCGACCGGCGGCATCCTAATCCAGCTTGTAAATTCCAGGCAAATTTCTCCACCCCTCATGTTGCGCAAATACCACAATTGAACCTTTCCTTAACTTGTAACTCTCACTTCGCGAAGTTGCATCGCCTTAATTTGCACGTTTAAACCTTACAGGACACTTACGCGATCAACACGTCATGCTTACACTCAAACTGAATGATCTGTGCTTTCACAACTTCATGAAGAAGACCATATACAACAAGCCCGTCGGCTTGAACGAGCGCCCATTTTCCGTGCGCTTCTCCCGCACCGATGCGCATGATCGTGCCGAGATCGAGCAGTTCATCGGCAATATCTTCCGACAGACGCATGGCGCGAACATCAAGCGCTTCATGCCTTATCTGATGAGCTTGCGTGACCAGAACGAAAAATTGATCGCCGCTTGCGGGATGCGTAGCGCCGCGACTGAAACACCATTTCTTGAGGTTTATTTGGATCGTCCAGTCGAGACCGTACTCTCGGAACATGCCGGCTATCCAGTCGAGCGCAGTGAGATCGTAGAGGTGGGGAATTTCTCGGTCGCCGAACTGGGCATGGCACGCTATTTGATCACCGCAATTAACGATCAGCTGTATGAAACCTCAAAACAATGGGCTGTATTTACCGCGGTTCCGGTGTTGCGCAACGCCTTCATCAAACTGGGCATGCAACCGGAAATCCTCGGTGATGCGGATATCAACCGCCTACCCGTTGAGCAACGCCAGGAATTCGATCATCTCGTTCATCTTCCGCTTCTCTTCGGGAGTGATCGCCCGCTTCACGTACTCCTGGCCGAGAAGCTGACCGAGATTCGAGTCGGTGGCACGGACACAGCGCTGCCAGCGCTCCTGCTGTTCCTTCTGCCCTGACA